>DATARS010000194.1:0-8564 GCA_036269455.1 Candidatus Dormiibacterota bacterium
CCAGCAGCGGTGGACCCCTGCGCCGACCCCGGCGCCGCGCTGGACCCCTGCGCCGACGCCCCCGCCCCAGCAGCGGTGGACCCACGCGCCGACCCCGGCGCCGCAGCGGACCCCGGCGCCGACGCCCCCGCCGCAGCAGCGGTGGACCCCCGCGCCGACCACGGCGCCGCAGCGGACCCCCGCCCCGACGCCACCGCCGGCGCAGCGGACCCCGGCCCCGACACCCCCGCCGCAGGGCGCCCCCCCCGGTCAGTGCCCGCCCGCCCAGCCCCAGGGCCAGCAGCCGTCGCCGCAGCGCCCGCCGTCCTGCCCGCCGCCGGCCCAGCCCGGGCCGGGGCAGGGCGGGTGGGGGAGCCCGAGCCCTCCGCCGCGCCGGTTCTGACCCGGCGGCGCGGCGGAGGCGGGTTCTGAGCTGGAACCCATGCGCTTCGGCAAGGGATGCCAGTATGCTTATCCACCCAACCCACAACCGGTCCCTCCGGTTGGGGATGGGTCTGTGGATTGACCCCCGTCGCCGCCGGTCCGCGGTGGCGACGCCGACGACGAACTCCTCCAGCCGGATCTGCCCGTCGCCGTCTCGTCGAGAAGGCCGCGGAGCCACGCCACCCTCACCATCCGCCAACCGCGGTGAGGCGGCTCCGAGGGACGAGCGACATCGCGGGCAGATCCGGCCTCCTCGGCGGCCGGCCGCGAGTGAGCTCTGGCAGCGTGGGGTCCTTGTGCATATCATCCCGTTCATGTGTCCGCTGTCCGTGCACACGAACATGTCGCCATCGCTGCCGCCGGAGCCGGCCCCACGCCCCTGGTCGCTGCTCAGCAACCACGGGCTGGTGCTGGTGGTCATCGCTCGAGACCAGAACGCACGGGTTCGAGACATCGCCGAACGCGTCGGGATCACCGAGCGCGCCGCCCACCGGATCGTCGCCGACCTCTGCACCGAGGGCTTCCTCAGCCGGACCCGGGTCGGCCGGCGGACGGTCTACGAGGTCCACGGGGATCGGAGCTTCCGGCACCCGGCGCTCGGCGCGGAGATGATCAGCCCGCTCCTGGACATCGCGAAGGCGCTCAGGCAGAGCAGCTGACGCCGCTCAGCGCACCCGTGGAGCGCCGGCGGGGCCCAGGCCCAGGGTCAGGGTGAGGCCGCCGATCCGCAGCGTGGTCGCCACCGAGGGCGCCGGGCTGCCGGTCGGTGGCGCGCCCACCGCCGGCGGCGATGGCTGGGGAGGGGCGGTGGTCGAGGACGGACGGCTCGACCTCACCGCGGCAGGCCGCCGCCGTGAGGGCACGGGTCCGGCCGTGGCGCGCGCCGCGGGCGCGGGCGTCGCGGCGGGCGCGGAGGCGGCGCCCGGCTCCTCGTGGCTCTGAGGTTCGAAGTGGATCTCGAGGCCGACGGTCGGCGTGGAGGACGCCGAGGCGCTCCACGCGATCATCAGCGAGGCGGCGGTCAGCGCCGAGAGCCGGATGGCGGCCGCGATCCGAGGTCTGCGGGTCACGCGCCTCAGGGTAGGTCGGTTCCGGTGACGATCCGTCGACCAGGCCGCCGCAGACCGCCGACCCCGCCCGGGATCAGCCGTTCACGATCCTGGGGATGGCCGCCCGGACCCGGGCGGCGACGCCGTCGGGAAGCGGGACGAAGTTGACCGGGTCGAGATGCTCGGGGGCGCTGCCGCCGCCGGTGTCCACGAGCCAGCTCAGGAGGGTGCGGATCGCCAGCGCCCTGTCGGCGCCCCTCTGGGTGGTCTTCACCATCAGGTACTCGTAGTTGACGATCGCGTACGAGTTGTCGCCGCCGGCGTAGACCAGCGACTGGCGGAGGTCGTCGGGCACCAGCTTCTGGGCGCTGTAGAGGGCGGCGCTGATGGTGTCGTGGGAGGGCTGGAGGAAGTTGCCCGCCCTGTTCTGGAGCAGCGCGACGCCGAGGCCCGCCGCGCCGGCGGCCTTCTGGGCGCTGACGCCGACGTAGGCGACGCAGCCGGGGGTCGCCCCGCAGGTCGAGACCATGCCCGCGTTGCCCCTGGCGGTCAGCTCGCCGGCGGCCTTCGGCCAGTCGACGGTGGCGCCGTACCCGGGGATGCTCCGCCAGGAGTCGACGGCGTTGGAGAGGAACTGGGTGAAAATGAAGGTGTCACCCGACGGCTCGACCCGGCGCACCGGCACCACCTTCGTCGCCGGGAGGGTGGCGCCGGAGTTGAGCGCCGCGATCGCGGGGTCGTTCCAGCTGGTGATCTCGCCGCGGTAGATGCGCGCCAGCACGTCACCGTTGAGGCGGAGGTCGGTCACCCCGGGCAGGTTGTAGTTGATCGCCTGCGCCGAGACCACCACCGGCAGGTCGAGCACGTCGAGGTTGGCCTGCTGCTGGATGTTGCTCAGGTAGGCGTCGGACCCGCCGAGGTCGACGGCGCCGCTGAGCGCGTCGGCCATGCCCTTGCCCGACCCTCCGCCGGTCGGCTTGAGGGTGATGTTCGAGTAGGCGTCGTGGAGCGGGCCGGCCAGCTGCTGGAGGAACGGGAGCATCAGCGTCGAGCCCGTCTCGGTGATGGTGACCGCCGTGGCGGGGTTCCCGGGAGGGCCGCTCGCCGCCGAGCTCGCCCCCGCGCCCCCGCCGCGGGTGTCGGTCCCGCAGGCTGCGAGCGCTGCGATCGCACAGAGCCCCACCACGGCCATCGCTCTCGCCCGCATGGCGACCACCCTCCTCACACGCCCCGACCACTCCCCCGGGGATGGTGACGGGCGGGAGGAGCGGGCGCAATCGCGCCGCCCCGCCTTGCGCCGCCGATCGCCGGCCCTTAACCCGACTGCACCCGATCCCTCATCGCCGGCCCGCCGCCGCCGCCCTCCCGGTAGTATGTCTGTCACAGATGGAAATGGATCTGGCGGCTCCGACCGCCCCCCCCGAGCTCCGAGCCGACCGGCTCGCCGAGATGATCGGGCGGCTGCGCCGGTCGCTCCGCCGGCGGGTGCGCGAGAGCGGGGTCTTCCCGCCCCTCCAGGAGGCCCAGCTCGAGCTGGTGCGGCTGCTCGCCCGCGAGCCGGGGATGCGCGTCCAGCAGGCGGCGGCGGCGCTGCAGCTGCGTCCCAACACGGTGAGCACCCTGGTCGCCGGGCTGGTCCGCCAGGGCCTGGTCGCGCGGGTCACCGATCCCACCGACGGCCGCGCCGTCCGGCTCCAGCTCACCCTGGCCGCGCGACGCCGGGTGGCCCGCTGGCGCGACCACCGCCACGCCATCCTCGGCGACGCCCTCGCCCGGCTCGACGACACCGACCGGGCCGCCGTGGCCGCGGCGCTGGACGCGCTGGGCCGGCTCGCCAGCCACCTCGAGGAGGGGGACGCATGACCGAGGCCGATCCGGCCATCCGTGTCCGCGACCTGGTGCGCAGCTTCGCCGCGGTCCGCGCCGTCGACGGCATCGACCTCGACGTCGCCCCCGGCGAGGTCTTCGGCCTGCTCGGCCCCAACGGCGCCGGCAAGACCACGGTCATCCGGGTGCTCACCACCCTGATCCCCGCCGACTCCGGCAGCGCCGCCGTCCTCGGCCTCGACGTGCGCCGCGAGCCGATGCGGGTGCGCCGGGTGATCGGCTACGTCCCCCAGCAGCTCTCCGCGGACGGCGGCCTGACCGGCTACGAGAACGTCTGGCTCTTCGCCCGGCTCTTCGACGTCCCCCGGCGCGAGCGTGAGGCGCGCATCCACGAGGTGCTCGACTGGATGGGGGTCGCCGAGGCCTCCGGCCGGTTGGTGTCGACGTACTCCGGCGGGATGGTGCGCCGCCTCGAGCTCGCCCAGGCGCTGGTCAACCGTCCCCGGCTGCTCATCCTCGACGAGCCGACCACCGGCCTCGACCCGGTGGCGCGTGGCGACGTCTGGGAGCGGGTCCTCCAGCTCCGCGACCAGCTCGGCATGACCGTGCTGCTGACCACCCACTACATGGAGGAGGCGGAGGCGCTCTGCGACCGCATCGCCCTGATGCACCGGGGACGCCTGCGCGCCCTGGGCACCCCCGCATCGCTGCGCGACGAGCTCGGCGCCGGTGCCACCCTCGACGACGTCTTCCGCCATCACACCGGCGATGTCCTCGCCGAGCAGGGGAGCATCCGCGATGTCCGCGTCGCCCGCCGGACCGCCGGCCGTCTCGGCTGAGCCGCCGGTCTCGACCGGTGTCGACGGAGTGCCGGTCTGGAGGACCTTCCCCAGCCGGCTGATCACGCTCTGCCTGGTCGAGCTGCGCAAGATCCGCCACGACCGGACCGAGCTGTACACCCGCGCCATCCAGCCGGTGCTCTGGCTGCTCATCTTCGGCGAGACGATGTCGCGGCTCCACGCCATCCCCACCGAGGGGCGTCCCTACCTCGACTACCTGGCGCCCGGGATCATGGCCCAGTCGGCGCTCTTCATCGCCATCTTCTACGGCATCCAGATCATCTGGGAGCGCGACGCCGGTGTCCTCGCCAAGCTGCTCACCACCCCCACCTCGCGGAGCGCGCTGGTCTGCGGCAAGGCGTTCGCCGCCGGGGTGCGCGCCAGCGCCCAGGTCGTGATCGTCCTGGTGGCGAGCGCGCTGCTGCGCATCGGGCTCGACTGGAACCCGCTCCACCTCCTCGGCGCGCTGGTGGTGGTGGTGCTCGGCTCGGCCTTCTTCTCGCTGCTCTCGGTGTCGATCGCCGGGGTGGCGCTGCGCCGCGACCGCCTGATGGGCATCGGCCAGGCGATCACCATGCCGCTCTTCTTCGCCTCGAACGCGCTCTACCCGGTGTCGGTCATGCCCGGCTGGCTGCACGTGCTGAGCACCGTCAACCCGCTCAGCTACGAGGTCGACGCGCTCCGCGGCATGCTCCTGGGGACCCCGAGCAGCATCGCCCTCGACCTCGGTGTGCTGGTCGGCGCCACGGTCGCGATGGTGGTCGTGGCCTCATCGCTGCTGCACCGGCTCGCCCGGTAGCGGGGGGACGACGACCGGTCGCCAGCGCTGCGGGACGGATGCGTGCCAGTGGCGCGCGGGCGCGGGCCGGCCGAGCGCGAAGCCCTGGCCGAGGGTCACGCCGAGGCGTCGCATCAGGGACACCGAGGTGTCATCCTCGAGCCCCTCGGCGATGACCTCGCTGCCGCAGGTGCTCGCGAAGGTGACCAGGGCGCTGATCGTGGACTGCGGCCCGAGCTCTCCGGCGCGCCGGGTCAGCCGGTCGGAGACCTTCACGTACTCGGGCACCGCGGCGGCGAGCACCTCGAGGGTCGAGTGACCCGCGCCGACGTCGTCCAGCCCGAAGCGGAAGCCCTGCTCGCGATAGGCGGCGAGCACCTCGACGAGGCGGTCGATGTCGTGCACCGCCTCGCGCTCGGTGATCTCCAGCACCACCGTGTCCGGGCTCCGCCGCGCCCAGCGCAGCAGCAGCAGCATCTGGTCGACGTCGTGGAGCGGATCGAGCAGACCCGACACCCCGACGTTGATGAACACCGTCGCATCGGCGGGGAGCTCGGCGGCGCCCTGGATCGCGCTCCGCCGGCACGCCCAGTCGAGGTCGCGTCCGCGCCCCAGCCGCTCGGCGGCGGCGAAGAGGCCGTCGACCGAGATGTCCTGGCGATGGCCGCGGGGGCGGCCGAGCGCCTCGAAGCCGGCGGTCTCGCCGGTGAGCAGATCGACGACCGGCTGATAGACGGCGCGCATGCCGTCGCCGTCGAGCAGGGAGGGCAGCAGCGATTCCCAGCGGGGCAGGCGCCCCACCGGACCCGCGAGCGGTCGCGCCACCGCGACCTCGCAGCGATCACGGCCGGCGCGCTTCGCCCGGTACAGCGCCTCGTCGGCCTCGCCCCAGACCACCGCGGGGCTGACGCCGGGCTCCCCCGCGGCGCACCCGGCGCTCAGCCGCGCCTGGCCGTGGGCGAGGGGCACGCCGTACATGCTCTGGCGCAGCCGCTCGGCGACGGCGACCGCGTCGCGCACGTCGGTGTTCGGGAGGAAGGCGGCGAACTCGTCGCCCCCGGTGCGGGCGACGGTGTCGCCGTCGCGCACGCCGAGGCGCAGCGCGGTGGCGATCGCCCGCAGCGCCTGGTCGCCGGCCTCGTGCCCGTAGGTGTCGTTGACGAGCTTCAGCCGGTCGACGTCGATGGCGAGCACCGCGAAGGGCGCGAGCTGGATGCGGGCGAGGATGCGCTCGAACTCGCCACGGTTGCACAGCCCGGTGAGCGCGTCGGTGGCGGCGACGACGGTCAGCGCCTCGTGGAGCCGGACGCGATCGAGTGCGACGCTCAGCGAGCCGGCGTACTCCTCGAGCCGGCCGAGCTCGTCGGCGCCGAAGAACGGGGTGAACGGACCGCCGAGCACCATCAGCGTCCCGGCGCCGGATTCGAAGTTGAGCGGCACGGCCATCGCCGGCCAGCGCGCCTGCCGCGGCCACACCAGGGTGCCGCGCTCGGGCGGCGTCCAGCCGTCGAGGAGCACGGCCAGATCGGCGTCGCCGATCCCGTCGCGTGCCAGCACACCGCCGCCGGGACCGAGCAGCAGGCCCCCCTCCCCGCCGACGAGCCGCTGCGCCCAATCGAGCGCACGCGCGGCGAGAGTCCGCGGATCGGCGGCCCCGAAGATCAGCGCCTGCACCGCCTGGCGCAGCGCCGTCTCCTCGCGGCTGCGCCAGCGGCGCCGCAGCCATGTCGGTGGCACCAGGGTGACCGAGAGCAGCGGCACCAGCGCGAGGCCGGCGAGGCCGAACCCGATCTGCACGGCACTGGGCTGCGACGACGACGGCGGGCCGATGCCGACGGCCACGAGCAGGATGACATCGAGACCGGCGAAGCCGGCGCTGAGCGCCCGAAGCCGGGCCCGCTGAACCGGCGGCCGGCTTCCGGAGAGGTGCCAGAGCCGGATCACCGGCTCGGCGATGCACGCCGTCCAGGTCAGCACCAGCACCGTCGTGCTGACCGCCTGCAGCGTCGACGACGCGGTGTGGCGCACGGTGGAGCCGGTGACCAGCGTCACCAGGATGGCGAAGCTGCCGCTGCTGATCAGCGCGCTCGCCGCCAGCCGCCGCGTCCGGCGCGAGAGCGGGACCAGGGTGCCGCGGAAGAGGAGCACCGAGTACCCGGCAGCCTCGAACGAGGCCAGGCTCAGAACCGCGAGCGGCCGGGTCGTCGCCGGCACCAGCTCCTGGACCCGCGCCAGGATCGACGCCGTCGCCAGGCACCCCAGCGCCAGCGCCAGGTGGCCACGCCCACGGGTGCTCTCACCGCGCCAGCGCCGCACCGCCGACCACGCCAGGCAGGCGAACCCGGCGCTGGTCACATAGGTGAGAGCGTGGAAGAGGAGGGTGCTCGGGCTCACTGGCGGAGAGTACGGCCCTCACCGTGGACATTCGTGCACGTTGTGGTGAGCAGATGTGAAGACGGCATCGCGATGTCTGCGAGTCATGACGCCACGACCGAGTTCGGATACCCCTCCTGCGCGAGCATGAGCACCACGACACGCTCGTCACGAACGCCGTGCTGGATCTGGTCGCTCCAGAAGGCGAGCTCATCCTGTCCGGCGCCCCGGTGCAGATACTGCACGTACATTCCCGACAGGCGCCTCTGCAATCCTTCGGCGCTGGTGACGATCGATCGTGCCACGCTCACACGGGAGCGCCGCGCGAGCTGGCCGTTCCAGTAGCTCAGGGCGCCGCTGTCGATCGTCCGCCCAAGGATGCCGGAGTACACACCGCTGAGCCACCCGGTGTTGGTCGAGCCGTGGTGCTGGGAGTACTCGGTCGAGGCGAGGATCTGAGCCGTGACCTGTTCGTAGGTGGCTCCCGCGGCGACGTTGTTGATGAAGCTCTGACGCCCACCGGCGTCCGAGGGGCGCTGGAGCAGCTGCCGGTACAGGGCGTCGACCTGCACGCCACGGGACTCCGAGGTGACGGTGAAGTCGGTGGCGACGACCCACATGTTCGCGCCGCCGTCGATCAGCCGGAGCCAGGCGTCAAGACCGCCGGGATCGGCCGGACGGCCGAGCGCGTCCTGGTAGATGCGCGAGAGCCAGATGGGGTCGCTGTGGTTGACCCACGTCGCGCCACCGTCGGTCGTCGAGACGACGGCGGTCCCGGTGCCGAAGTTGCCCGCCACGGCGACCGCCGCCGTCGGAGAGACGGCGGCGACGGCGCTGAGCCCGGACACGGTGCCAGGGAGCGGCTGCGCATGCCATGTCGCGCCTCCGTCCGAGGTGGCGATCACCACTGAACCCCCGACCCCTCCGCTCGCCCAGCCATGGACGGCGTCGGCGAAGGAGAGTGAGCTCCCGGCGGCGACCGGGGTGCCGCGAAGGCCGCCGGTCACCGGCTCGAGCTGCCAGGTCTGTCCGCCGTCGATGGTGTGGTACGGACCGGCGGTCGCGGTCAGCGCGACGCCGGTCGTCGTGGTGAGGAAGCGGATCGCGGTGAGATCGAGCGCGGCGACCTCCGTCCAGGTCGAGCCCCCGTCGGTCGTCGAGTATGTCTCCCCGGTGATCACCTGCCCACCGGCCGACGGGTAGACGACGTGGGAGCAGCCTGCCCAGCCATGCCTCGCGTCGAGGAAGTACACGGAGTCACACGAGCGGTACGAG
>DATARS010000195.1:0-10369 GCA_036269455.1 Candidatus Dormiibacterota bacterium
GCAGCACCGCCGCCACCGGCGCCTCGAGGCAGTGGCGGAAGCGGCAGCCGACACCCAGCCGGAGGCCGCTCCCGGTCATGTTCTCCATCACATCATCATCAACGCAGGAACGGGCACGTACTTTGTACCCGGCGTCCGACAGATGCCCGCCGCGGCTTGTGCGAGCGGTCAGGGCCGCTCCTTGTGGCCGGCCTCGATGAGGTCGACCATCTCGGCGATGCGCTGGGCCCGCACCTCCGGACGCCGCCTGGTGCCGTCGATCCAGCGCAGCCAGCCCTTTCGGTAGAAGGTCGCCAGCGCCTCGAACCCCGCCCGTGCCCGGGGGCGCGCGTCCAGCGCGGCCACGATGTCCGCTGCCAGCTCGCCGGCCTGCGGTCCCTCGACCCGGATGGTCACCTCGACCGTGTCACCGTCGCCCAGGAGGCCTGCGCGCCCCGACCTCGGTCCCAGCGCGATCCGCCAGGCGCCGCCGCGCTCCACGAGCGCCCCTCGGAAGGTGAGTCCATCGATGGTCCCGGCGACGTGATAGCGGTCACGGCGGCCCCAGGCCTCGGCCGGATCGAAGTCCAGCGGAATGGTCACCCCTCCCGAGGCGGTGCCCTCCACCCGGCCGCTGAAGGTCCGCGGCTCCGCCATCAGGTCCGCCGAGGCGCCCACTGGAATCGGCGGACGGCGACGAACAGCCCCGCTGCGCCCCAGAGCAGCACCTTCCACAGGTCGCTCCAGGGCACGCCCCGCAGGTCGTTGCTGGGGTCGAAGCAGTGGAAGACGGCGAGCGCGAGGGGGCGCATCGGGAACCAGTTGGCGATGTGGGTGAGCACCGAGTTGGGGTCGAGGGGATAGAAGGTGCCGGAGATGAACAGCAGTGGCAGCACCACCGCGTTGGTGATCGCCGGCGCGGCCTCGGCGTTGGGGATGAGCGCGCTGAGCGCGAGGCCGAGGGCGCAGAAGGACATGCCGCCGACCACCAGGGTGATGAGCAGCCCGCCGAGGTGGTGGGGCAGGTTGACCGAGTAGAAGACGTTGCCCGCGGCGGTGAGCAGCAGCGCGAGGATGGCGCTCACCACCGCGGAGGAGCCGATCACCCCGGCCATGAAGACCCAGGGCGGCAGCGGGGTGCCGCGCACCCGCTTGAGCACGCCGGAGTCGCGGCGGATGGTCATGGTCATGCTGATGTTGGTCATGCAGGCGCCGATCACCCCGAAGGTGATGAGCGCCGGCACGTAGTAGGAGTTGTAGGGGATGCCGCCGAGGCTCTCGAGGCGGGCGCCGCGGTTCTGGGTCCCGAAGATGCCGAGGAACATCAGCGGGAAGGCGAAGGCGAAGAAGGCGCTCGCCGGGTTGCGCCAGAAGGCGCGCTGCTCGTAGCCCACCTGGCGGAGCGCCATGGTCGCGTCGCTCATGACTGCGGCGGCCGGGTGAGCTCGAGGTAGACGTCCTCGAGCGAGGGGCGGGTCACCTCCAGCCCGGGCAGCTCGAGGTCGCGCTGCAGCGCCCAGGAGGTGAGCTCGTGGAGGGTGCGCGTCGGCGTCGCCGTCTCGATCAGGGCGTGGCCGTCGACGGCCTGCGCGGTCAGGGGCAGGCTGCGGACGTCGACGCCATCCGGCAGGACGAAGCGGATCCGCGCGGCGGCGACCTGGCGCCCGCCGAGGGTCTCCGGGCTGCCCTCGGCGACGACCTCGCCGCCGGCGATCACGCAGATGCGGTCGGAGAGGTTCTGGGCCTCGTCCATGTAGTGGGTGGTCAGCAGCACGGTGCGGCCCAGGGTGCGGATGCCGCGGACGATCTCCCACGCGTCCCGCCGCGCCGAGGGGTCGAAGCCGGTGGTGGGCTCGTCGAGGAAGATGAGCTCGGGGTCGCCGATCAGCGCCAGGGCGAGGTCGAGGCGGCGCTGCTGTCCGCCGGAGAGGGTCTTGATCCGCGCGCCCGCCTTCTCGGTGAGGCCGACCAGCTCGAGCACCTCGCCGGGCCGCCGCGGCCGGGGGTAGTAGCCGGCGTACATCTCGAGCAGCTCGGTGGCGGTGAACGCCGCGGGCATGGCGCACTCCTGGAGCATGATCCCCACCCGCGCGCGCAGGGCCCGCCCCCCGTTCGCGGGGTCGACGCCGAGCACGGAGACGCTGCCGGCGTCGCGGCGGCGGTAGCCCTCGAGGATCTCCACCACCGTGGTCTTTCCCGCCCCGTTGGGGCCCAGCAGGCCGAAGACCTCCCCCTCTCCCACCTGGAAGCTCAGCCCCCGGACCGCCTCGACCGCCCCGTACGACTTGCGCAGACCCTCGACGGCGATCGCCGGCACCCCGGTCCTCCGTATGCTCCCCGGTCGACGCCCGACACTCTACCGACCCCGGTGCGACCGATGCCCGAGATCTACACCCACGGCCACCACGAGAGCGTCCTGCGCTCGCACCGCCGGCGCACCGCGGCGAACTCCGCCGCCTACGCGCTCGACCGGCTGACCCCGGGGGCCGACGTGCTCGACGTCGGCTGCGGCCCGGGGACGATCACCGTCGACCTCGCCCGCCGGGTCGCCCCCGGCCGGGTGGTCGGGATCGACCGCGCCCCGGACGTGCTCGAGGCGGCGCGGCGCGACGCCGCCGGGGCGGCCGGCGTCGAGTTCGTCGAGGGCGACGTCTACGCGCTGCCCGTCGAGGACGCCGGGTTCGACGTCGTCCACGCCCACCAGGTCCTCCAGCACCTCGCCGACCCGGTGGCGGCGCTGCGGGAGATGCGCCGGGCCTGCCGGCCCGGCGGGGTGGTCGCAGCCCGCGACAGCGTCTACGCGGCGATGTCCTGGCACCCCGCCGACCCGCTGCTCGACCGCTGGCTCGACCTCTATCGCCGGGCGGCGATCGCCAACGGCGGCGACCCCGACGCCGGGAGGCGGCTGCTGAGCTGGGCGCTGGCGGCGGGGTTCTCCGAGGTGGTCCCCTCGGCCTCGGCCTGGTGCTTCGCCACCCCCGACGAGCGCGACTGGTGGGGTGGCATGTGGGCCGACCGGATCGTCGCCTCGGCGCTCGCCACCCAGATGCGCGAGACCGGCCTCGCCACCGACGCCGAGCTGGGGGCGATCTCCGCCGCCTGGCGGCGCTGGGCAGCGGCGCCCGACGCCTGGTTCGGCATCCTCCACGGCGAGGTGGTCTGCGCCCCCTGAGGGAGGTCCTCAGGGCGCAGCGGGCACCCCCGCGGGGAGGTCGGCGAGGAGCAGGCGGGCGTTCCAGACCCGGCGGATGCGCAGCCCGAACTCGACCCGCGCCTCCTCGCGCTGGGCGGCGAGCCGGGTCGCCGACAGGAGCATGTGCTCGCCGGTGTCCCAGGCGGTCGCCACCACACTGCGCGCGCCCGCCGGGTCGACGAAGAGCACCGCACCGAGGAATCCCGTGGTCTGGCCGAGGGGTGGCACCACCCGCTCGCGGAAGTGTGTGATCGCCAGCGACACCTTGTCCGCGTCGACGCTGGTCTCGAGGACCCGCACCCAGCTGCCCTCGGTGGCCGCGGCGGCACCCACCGACACCGCCACCAGCTGATGGTCGACGCTCACCTCTCGGAGGATCGGGTCGCAGATCCCGGTGATCGTCGATTCGGCGGCGGAGAGCTCGGTCGCCGTCGCCCAGTAGGTGGTGAGGATGACGGCGGCGGCGGCGGAGTCCTCGACCACCATGAGGCCGCGGTAGCCCTCGAGGTCGCGGAGCGCCCCGACCAGCCGGTCGCGCGCCTCCTGCAGGCCCGCGTCCCGGTCATGGCACCAGACGCCACGCGCGATCCTCGCGATCATCCTCGCACCCTCCACCCCCACCGGCCACACGACCGGATCGGCATCAATTACGCCCCGGAACAGGCGCTGTCAAGTCGCCGATGCTGAAGGCGTTGTGCAGCTAGCCGAGGATGCGATCGTCCATGGTCTGCAGCGTGTCACGAACCGTGCTGACGAAGCGGGTCGCCTGGAGTCCGTCGTTGATGCGGTGGTCGAAGGAGATGCTGAGGTTCATCATCGGCCGGACCGCGATGGCGTCGCCGGCCACCACCACCGGCCGCTTGACGATGCCGTCCATCACCACGATGCCGGCCTGCGGCTGGTTGATGATCGCCTGTGAGGTCACCGTGCCCAGCGCGCCGGCGTTGTTCAGGGTGAAGGTGCCGCCCTGGATGTCCTCGATCCGCAGCCTGCCGGCGGCGGCTCGGTCGCTGAGGTCGCGGGCGGCGGCGGCGAGGCCGGCGATGCTCAGCCGGTCGGCGTGGTGGATCACCGGCACCACCAGGCTGTCCTCGAGGGCGACGGCGATGCCGAGGTTGATGTCGCGCCTGAGCAGAATGCCCTCGGCGGTCCAGGTGGCGTTGAGCGTGGGGTGGCGGCGCAGCGCGCCGACCACCGCCTGGGCGACGAAGGGCAGGTAGGTGAGCTTCACCCCGGTGCTCTTCTCGAAGGCGGCGCGATGGCGCTCGCGCAGCCCGGCGACCGCGCTCATGTCGACCTCGACCATCACCCAGGCGTGGGGCGAGGTCAGGACGCTGCGGACCATGTGCTCGGCGATCGATTTCCGCATCGGGGTGAGCGGCACCGCAGTGTCGCCCTCGCCGGCGGCCGCCGCGGGGACCGCGGGCGCCGGGCGCGGAGCCGGGCCGGGGGCCGCGGCGGCGGGAGCCGGGGGCGCCGGCGCCGGGGCGGCGGTGGGAGCCGGGGCGGCGGCGGGAGCGGCCGCCTGGCTGTCGCGGCGCTGCACCCACTCGAGGATGTCCTTCTTGGTGATGCGTCCGCCGAGGCCGCTGCCGCTGAGCCGGCCGAGGTCGACGCCGTGCTCGCGAGCGAGCATCCGCACCGCCGGGCTGACGTGGAGGGCGCTGTCGGCCGGGGCCGAGGCCGCGATCGGCGCGGGCGCGGGAGCCGCGGCCACCGGGACCGGCTCGGCCATCGGCGCGGGCACGGGCTCCGCGGCGATCACCGGCTCGTGCCGGGGGGCCGGCGGCGGGGGCGGCGGTGGCGGCGCCGCTGTCGGGGCGGGCTCGGGCGCGCGCGCCGGCGCCGCCGCGGCGGGTGCGGACGTCACCGGGGCGGCGGCCGCCTCGTCGACGCCGCGGATGGTGCAGATCGCGCCGCCCACGGGGACGGTCGCCCCCTCGGCGGCGATCAGCTCGCCCATCACCCCGTCGGACGGGGCGGGCACCTCGGCGTTCACCTTGTCGGTGATCACCTCGGCGATCGGCTCGTAGCGCTCGATCGTCTCGCCGGGCTGCTTGAGCCACTTCGAGATGGTGCCCTCGGTGACGCTCTCACCGAGCTGCGGCATCGTGACCGTGACCGCCATCAGTACGCCGCCAGGTCGCGCAGCGCCGCCTCGATCTTGGTGGTGTTGAGCATGTAGGCCTCCTCCAGCGGCGGCGAGAAGGGTACACCCGGTACCTCCGGACCTCCAAGCCGGCGCACCGGAGCGTCGAGGTACTCGAAGCAGTCCTCGGCGACGATCGCCGCCACCTCGGAGGCAACGCTCACCGCCAGGTTGGCCTCCTGGACGCAGAGCACCTTGCCGCACCTGCGCGCGCTGGCGACGATGGTGGCGCGGTCGAGGGGGCGCAGGCTGCGCAGGTCGACGACCTCGCACTCGAAGCCGTCGGCGGCGAGCGACTCGGCGGCCTCCAGGCAGAAGTGGGTCATCAGCCCGTAGGTGAAGACGGCGATGTCGCGACCCTCGCGACGCACCTCGGCGCGCCCCAGGGGAACGGTGTACTCGCCGTCGGGGACCTCGCCGCGGATCAGCCGGTAGCAGCGCTTGTGCTCGAAGTAGAGGACCGGGTCGGGGTCGCGGATGGCGGCGCGGAGCAGCCCCTTGGCGTCCTGGGGGGTGCTCGGCACCACCACCTTGAGCCCGGGGATGTGGCAGAACATCGCCTCCAGCGACTGGGAGTGGTAGAGGGCGCCGTGGACGCCGCCGCCGAACGGCGCGCGCACCACCATCGGCACTCCGAAGCCGCCGTTGCTCCGGTAGCGCATCTTCGCCGCCTCGCTGATGATCTGGTCGACGGCGGGGAGGATGAAGTCCTGGAACTGGATCTCGGCGATCGGCCGCAGCCCGTTGATGGCGGCGCCGATGGCGACCCCGACGATCGCCGACTCGGCGAGCGGGGTGTCGATGACGCGCTTCTCGCCGAACTCGGCGTGGAGCCCCTCGGTGGCCTTGAAGACGCCGCCCTTGACGCCCACGTCCTCGCCCAGGACGATGACCCGCGGGTCGCGGCGCATCTCGTCGCGCATTCCCTCGCGGATGGCCTCGATGTACGTCTTGACGGCCATCGTCACTGGTCCCCGTAGACGTGGAGGTGAAGCGAGTCGGGCGAGGGCAGCGGCGAGCTCTCCGCGTCCTCCTGGGCGCGATCGACCTCGCGCATGCACTCGGCGCGCACCTCCTCGGCGTCGCCGGGGTTGAGCACCCCGCGCTCCTCGAGGACGCGGCGGAAGCGGAGCACGCAGTCCTTCGCCTTCTCCTCGGCGACCGCCTCGCGGGTCTTGTAGGGCCGGTCGTCGTCGTCGGAGCTGTGCGGGGTGAGCCGGGCCACCTTGGCCTCGATGAGGGTCGGGCCCTCGCCGCGCCGGGCGCGGGCCACCGCCTCGGTCATCACCTGATAGCACGCCACCGGGTCGAGGCCGTCGACGATCACCCCGGGCATGCCGTAGCCGAGGGCGCGGTCGGCGGCATCCTTGGTGTGGCCCTGCTTGGACCAGGGGACGCTGATGGCGAAGCCGTTGTTCTCGATCACGGTGATCAGCGGCAGCTGGTGGACCGCGGCGAAGTTGAGGCCCTCGTGGAAGTCGCCCTCGCTGGTGCTGCCCTCGCCGAGCGAGGTGTAGGCGACCGCGTCCTCGCCGCGGACGACGCTGGCGAGCGCCGCGCCGGCGGCGTGCAGCACCTGGGTGGCGACCGGCGAGCCGCCGCTGATGATGTTCAGCGGGCGGTAGCCGTAGTGGGCGGGCATCTGGCGGCCGCCGCTGTTGGGGTCGGCGGCGCGGGCCAGGAGGGCGAGGAGGTGGTCGCGAGGGGTCATGCCCAGGACCAGGGTCAGGGCCAGGTCGCGGTAGTACGGTGCCAGCCAGTCGTGGCCGGGACGCAGCGCCATCGCCATGCCCACCTGGGCCGCCTCGTGGCCCTGTCAGGAGATCACGAAGGGGGCGCGCCCCTGGCGGTTGAGCACCCACATGCGCTCGTCGAGCACCCGGGCCCGGACCAGGTGGCGGTACATGGTGAGCAGCAGCTCGGCGTCGAGGTCCGACCCCGGGGACGCCTCCGGTCTCATGACAGCCACGTCGTCGTCTCCCAAGCGCGCAGACGGTTCTGGGCTCTGCGCCGGTCCCGTCCGGACAGCATCATCCTCGGCGTCTCCAGTCGTCACCACGGTGACAGGATCTTGACGTGATGAACGCCGATGTGGGCCAAAACAGGCGACGAACGAGGCTTCTGGAGGGTTCTGGACGGCGCTGGGCAGGTTTGGTCGCGCGCCCGCGGGTGGTATCTCACGCGTGCGAGAAACGGAGACTTTACACAGGGCCTCCACCCTTGACGCCATGAGGACTCACCCCATCTTGATGCTCGACGACGATCCGGGTGCCGCGGGCACCGACACCGAGCTGCTGAGCCTCTCCGGAACTCCCGCCGACCCCTGGGCCGTGGATGACCCGGAGCTGGCCGACGGTGACGACCTGGCGGATGCCGACGCCGACGACCTGCGCGAGGCCCGCCTCACCGCCGGGCTCGACGACCCCGTCCGCGCCTACCTCAACGAGATCGGCAAGGTCCGCCTGCTCACCGCCGCCGAGGAGGTCGAGCTGGCGATGGCGATCGAGGCCGGGTCCGAGATGGCGCGCCGCCGCCTCATCGAGGCCAACCTCCGCCTGGTGGTCTCCGTGGCGCGCCGCTACTCGAGCTCCGGCCTGCCCCTGCTCGACCTCATCCAGGAGGGCAACATCGGGCTGATGCGCGCGGTCGAGAAGTTCGACTACCGCCGCGGTTTCAAGTTCTCGACATACGCCACCTGGTGGATCCGCCAGGCGATCAGCCGCGCGGTCGCCGACAAGGCCCGCGCCATCCGCCTGCCGGTGCACGTCGGCGAGCGCCACAGCCTGCTGATGCGCCTCACCCGCACCCTCTCCCAGGAGCTCGGCCGCGAGCCCACCGACGAGGAGGTGGCGGCGGCCGCGAAGCTGCGCGTCGAGCAGGTGCGCACCCTGCGCCTCGCCGCCCGCGAGCCGGTGTCGCTCGACCTGCCCATCGGCGACGACGACGGTGGCCGCCTCGGCGACCTCATCGAGGACACGACCCCGGGACCGGAGCAGACCGTCGCCGTCGGGGTGGTGCGCAGCGAGATCGAGTCGATCCTCACCGCGCTGACCCCGCGGGAGCGCCGCGTCATCCAGCTGCGCTTCGGCCTCGTCGACGACCACCAGCGCACCCTCGAGGAGGTGGGCCGCCGCCTCGGCGTCACCCGTGAGCGGGCACGCCAGATCGAGACCACCGCGCTGCGCCGGCTCCGGCGCCCGTCGCTGGCCGCGATGCTGCGGGATCTCGCCGCGTAGCCGGCAGGATCCCGGCGGTGGCGCTGGTCGCCGCCGCCCTCGCCACCGCCTGCGGCTCGGCATCGGGCCCGGTGGTGGCGCGCCCGGTCGCGGTGACGCCGCCGGGGGCCACGCCCGCGCCCCCGGGCGGCACGCCCGAGCCCATCGACCCGGCGACCCTCGCCGCCTTCGTCCCCGAGGCCGAGCGCTTCGTCGAGGAGCACCGCGGGCTGCGCTTTACGGCGCCGGTCAAGGTGCGGCTGCTCGACGACGCCGCCTTCCGCGCCCGCAACGGCGACGGTGGCATCGACCCGGTGGTGGCGGACGAGCTCCATGCGCTCCAGCTGGTGCCCCGGAGCGTCGACCTGATCGCCGCGTCGAAACGGTCGGACTCCGAGGGCGTCGTGGGCGTCTACCAGTCCCGCAGCAAGGAGCTGCTGGTGCGCGGCTCGGCGCCCAACCCCTTCGTCCGCGAGGTGCTGGTGCACGAACTGACGCACGCGCTCCAGGACCAGTGGTTCGGCATCGACCGTCCCGCCCTCGACGCCGCCGACGACGAGCGCAGCGAGGCCTTCACCGCGGTGGTCGAGGGCGACGCGGTGCGCATCGAGGACGAGTACGTCGCCTCGCTTCCCGCCGGCGAGCGCAGGCGGGTGCGCCTGCTCGAGGACGCGGTGACCGGGATCCGCGGCTCGATCCCGGGCCCGCTGCGCGAGCTCGACCTCTTCCCCTACATCTCCGGTCCCGATTTCGTCCGCGCCCTGGCCGCAACCCGCGGCAACGCGGGCGTCGACGCCGCGTTCCGCACCCCGCCGACGACGAGCGCCGAGGTGATGGAGCCGCAGCGCTATCTCGGCGGCGTTGCCGGCGCCACGACGGTCCCGGTCCCCGCGGCGGGCGGGGCGTCGATCGACCACGGCATCCTCGGCGAGTTCGGTCTCCACCTGCTCATGGAGCGCGCCTCGGGCACCGGCGCGGTGAGCGACGCCGACGCCGATGCCACCACCCGCGCCTGGCACGGCGACGCCTACGTCGCCTGGTCGCGGGGCACGCTCACCTGCGAGCGGGTGACCCTCGCCGCCGCGCCGGGGCCCTCCCACGACCTCGTCGAGCGGGTGCTCTCCGCCTACGCCGCCCGCGTCTCCGGGGTCACGGTGACCGCCGCGCCGAGCACGGTGACGCTGACCAGCTGCGGCTGAGCGACCCTGATAGGGTCAGGGCGATGGCCGGCTGGGACGACGTCCGCCGCATCGCCCTGGGGCTGCCCGGAACCTCGGAGCGGCTCTCCCGCGGCAACCCCCACTGGCGCGTCGCCGACCGGCTCTTCGTCTGGGACCGCCCCCTGCACCGCCCCGACCTGGCTGCCCTCGGCCCCTCCGCCCCCACCGGGCCCATCATCGGCGCCCGCATCGCCCACATCGAGCTCCGCCCCGCGCTCATCGCCGCCAACCCGGACGTGTTCTTCACCATCCCCCACTTCGACGGCTACCCGGCCATCCTCGCCCGCCTCGACGTGATCACCCTGCCCCTGCTGGAGGACCTGATCACCGACGCCTGGCTCGTCCAGGCCCCCGCCAAGCTTGCGAAGCAGTTCCGGGAGGGCGGTGTCTGAGTCGGGGTGGTCGGTGTGGGGATCGGGGTGGGTGGTCTGTGTGGGGATCGGGCTGGTCGGTGTCGGAGTCGGTTGTTGACCCGGTCACGGGTCTGCGTGGGGGTCGGGCTGGTCGGTGTGGGAGTCGGTTGTTGACCCGGTCAGGGGTCTGCGTGGGAGGCGGGCTGGTCGGTGTGGGAGTCGGTTGTTAACCCGGTCACGGGTCTGCGTGGGGGTCGGGC
>DATARS010000196.1:0-6939 GCA_036269455.1 Candidatus Dormiibacterota bacterium
CGCCGCGAGCCGGGGTCTGGTCGTGACCGTCAGCGTCCCCGGCGGCGAGGCGATGGCGCGGCGGACGATGAACCCCCGCCTCGGCGTGCTCGGCGGCATCTCCATCCTCGGCACCACCGGGGTGGTCCACGCCTGGTCGACCGCCTCCTGGCGGGCGAGCGTGGTCCAGGCGGTGGGGGTGGCGGTGGCAAATGGCGCCGACCACCTGGTGCTGAGCACCGGCGGCCGCAGCGAGGGCTACGCCCGGGCCCGGCTGCCCGAGCTGCCCGCGATCGCCTTCGTGGAGATGGGCGAGTTCGCCGGCCACGCCCTCGATCGCGCCCGCGAGCTGGGGGTCCGCCGAGTCACCCTTGCGGGCATGGTGGGGAAGCTCGCCAAGCTCGCCCAGGGACAGTTCCAGCTCCACGTCGCCGGCGGCGGGGTCGACCCGGAGCGGCTCGCGGAGCTCGCCGTCCGCGCCGGCGCCGGCGCGGCTCTCGCCGGGCGGGTGCGCACCGCCAACACCGCCCGCCACGCCCAGGAGATGGTGCTCGAGGCGGGGCTGCGCGGTTTCTTCGACGAGCTCTGCGCCGCCGCGGCGCAGCGCTGCCACGAGCGCGCCGGCGGGGCGGTGGTGATCGAGACGTGGTGCTTCGACCCCGACAGCGGCGAGCTGCTCGGCTCCGCCCGGGAGGAAGGGGGCGTCAGCGCCCGGGAAGAAGGGGGCGTCAGCCCCCGGGAAGAAGGGGGCGTCAGCGCCCGGGAGGAAGGGGGCGTCAGCGCCCGGGAAGAAGGGGGCGTCAGCCCCCGGGAGGATGCGAGATGACCCTCCAGCCGGTCGTGGTGGTGGGGGTGCCGGTCGCGGGCCTGGTCGGGCTCGACGAGCGCGGCCGCGAGGCGCTGGCGGCCGCGACCGTGCTCTGCGGGGCGCGCCGGCACCTCGACGAGGTGCCCGCCCACGGGGTCGAGCGGGTGGAGATCGGCGACGTCGCCGCCTGCGTCGACCGGCTGCGCCGGCGCGGCCCCGAGGAGCTCGCGGTGGTGCTCGCCACGGGCGACCCGCTCCTCTTCGGCATCGGCGCCACGCTGGTGCGCGCGCTCGGCGGCGCCGAGGTCACCGTGATCCCCGCGGTCTCGGCGGTGCAGGAGGTGTTCGCCCGGGCGCGGCTGCCGTGGGACGGGTGCCGGCTGCTCAGCGCCCACGGGCGCGACCCCGGACCCGCGATCGCGGCGACCCTCGCCGCCGGCGCCGCGGCCATCCTCTGCGACCCCGACAACCGCCCCGAGGTGCTCGCCGCCGAGCTGCTCCGCGCCGGCCTCGGGGACTGCCGCGCGGTGGTCGCCGAGCGCCTCGGCGGACCGGTCGAGCGCGTCGTCGACACCACCCTCGCGACCGTCGCGGCGGGCGCATTCGACGGCCACAGCGTGCTTCTCGTCGACCGCGGCGAGGCCGCCGCGCCGGCGGCCGGCGGCGACTTCGGCCGTCCCGAGGCCGCCTACGCCCACACCGGCGGGATGATCACCCGCGCCGAGGTCCGCGCCGTGGTGCTCTCCCGGCTGCGGCCGGCCGGCGCCCGCGTGATCTGGGACGTCGGCGCCGGCTCGGGCTCGATCGGCATCGAGGCGGTGGGGCTGGCGGCGGAGGCGCGGCTGTGGTCGGTCGAGCGCGATCCGATGCAGGTCGAGCATCTGCGCGAGAACGCCGCCGCCCACGTCCCGGGGGCCGTCCAGGTGGTGGAGGGCGCCGCGCCCGAGGCGCTCGACGGCCTGCCCGCCCCCGACCGGGTGGTGATCGGCGGCCACGGCGGCCGCCTCGGCGAGATCCTCGGGGTGGTCCGCGCCCGGCTCCGGCCCGGCGGCCGGGTGGTCGGCTCCTTCGCAACCCTCGACGGGGTGCTCGTCGCCCGGGCGGCGCTCGGCGACTGGACCCCGGAGGTGAGCCAGGTGTCGATCGCCCGCGGCATCCCCGCGGGACGGGGGCTGCGGCTGCGCGCCGAGGACCCCGTCTACGTGGTGAGCGCCGAGCGCCCGTGAGCTCCCTCGACGAGCTCGCCGCGCGCCTGCTCGGCGACGATCCCCGCGCCGGCACCCTCTACGGCATCGGCGCCGGGCCCGGCGACCCGGGCCTGGTCACCCTGCGTGCCGCTGCGCTGCTCCGCCGCCTCGACGTGGTGGCGGTGCCGCGCAGCCGCCACGGCCGGGGGGTGGTCGCCCAGGCGCTCGCCGGCCACGCCGCGCCGGAGCGGATCCTCGAGCTGGTCAGCGACATGCCGAGCGCGCCCGCCGCGATCGCCGAGGGCTGGAGCGGCCGGGTGGCGCCGTTGGTGGAGGCCCTCGACCGGGGCCGGAGCGTCGGCATGGTGACCGACGGTGACCCCTCCCTCTACAGCACCTTCGCCCACGCCGCCGCGGCGGTGCTCGAGGCGCGGCCGGCAACCGAGCTCGCCGTGGTGCCAGGGGTGCCATCGATGTGCGCCGCGGCCGCAGTCGAGGCCCGCCCCCTGGCGCTCGGCGCCGAGCGGCTCGCGGTGCTCCCCGCCTCGCGGCTGCGGGACGGCGAGCTCGAGGCGGCGGTGGCGGGAGCGGACACCGTGGTCCTGCTCAAGGCGGGCGGCGCGATGCCGCGGCTGCGGGCGTTGCTCGACGGACCCGCCCGGGGCTGGTCGGTGCGCTACGCCCGGCGGGTCGGGCTCGAGGGCGAGGACCATGCCGACGGCCTCGAGGCGGCGAACGGGGACTACATGGCGCTGGTCATCCTGCGGCGTCCCCGATGAGCCGGCCCATCCGCGGCGGTGCCGTGTACGTGCTCGGCGCCGGCCCCGGCGACCCCGAGCTGCTCACCGTGCGCGCCCGCCGCGTCCTCGAGGCGGCGGAGACGGTGGTCTACGCCGACTCGCTCGTCGACCCGCGGCTGCTCGAGCTGGTGCGGCCCGAGGCGGCGGTGCGCGGCACCAGCGGTATGACCCTGGAGCCGATCGTCGACCTGATGGTCGCGGCGGCCCGGCGCGGCGAGGTGGTGGCGCGGGTGCACAGCGGCGATCCCGGGATCTACGGCGCCATCGCCGAGCAGCTCGCCCGCCTCGACGCCGCCGCGGTGCCCTGGGAGGTGGTGCCCGGGGTGCCCTCGCCGATGGCGGCGGCGGCGGCGCTGGGCTGCGAGCTCACCGTCCCGGGGGTGGCGCAGGCGGTGGTGGTCTGCCGGGTCGGGGGCCGCACCCCGATGCCCGCCGGACAGGACCTCCGCGCCCTGGCGCGGCCGGGGGTCTCGCTCTGCGTGCTGCTCAGCGCCGCCTACGCGACCGAGCTCGTCAGCGCCCTGCGCGACGGCGGGATCGAGGACGCCACCCCCGCGGTGATCGCCGAGCGGGTCTCCTGGCCCGACGAGCGGGTGAGCTGGGGGACGGTCGGCGACCTCGCCACCCGGCTGCGCGAGCTCGGCATCCGCCGCCAGGCGCTGGTGCTCGTGGGGCCCGCCTTCCGGCCGGCGTCGGCACGGCTGCGCTCCTCGCTCTACAGCCCCGAGCACGCCCACGTCTTCCGCCCCTCGGCCGCGGCGGGCGGCGGCACGGACGAGCCGGGCGGGATCGCGGTCTACGCGCTGACCGCCGCCGGCACCGCGGTGGGGGCGCGCGCCGCCGAGGCGGTCGAGGGCGCCCGCCTCCACCTCCCCGCGCGGCTGGCGCCGGCGGTGCCCGGGGCGCGAGCCGAGTCCGGGGGTGCCCGCGGGGTGGTCGCCCGGCTGATGGCGACCCACCGGGCCCTGGTGCTGGTGATGGCCACCGGCGCCGCCGTCCGGCTGGTCGCCCCCCACCTCGCCGACAAGCACCGCGACCCTGCGGTGGTGGCGGTGGACGACGGCGGCCGCTGGGTCGTGCCCATCGCCGGGGCGCACGCCGGGGGTGGGAACCGCCTCGCCCGGCGGGTGGCCGCGGAGCTCGGCGCCGAGGCGGTGGTCACCACCGCGAGCGACGGCCAGGCCTGGCCCGCCCCCGACGAGGTGGCGGCGGCGCGCGGCTGGCGCGCCGAGAACCCCCGCGGCCTCGCCGCCGTCACCGCGGCGCTCCTCGACGGCGACCCGGTGGCCCTGCTCCAGGAGTGCGGCGAGCCCTGGGAGGCGGCCGGCGCCTGGCCGCCCTGCCTGCGCCGCGCCCCGGACCTCGACGCGCTCCGCGCCGCGGCGACGCGGGCGGCGATCGTGATCAGCGACCGGCCGCTGACCCCCGAGACCGGCTGGCTGCTGCTCCGGCCGCCGACTGCGGTGCTCGGGGTCGGCTGCGAGTCCGGCGTCGACGACGGCGAGCTGGCCGCCGCGGTCGACTCCGCCCTCGCCGAGGCCGGGCTCAGCCCGCTCGCGGTCGCCTCGGTCGAGACCCTCGACCGCAAGTGCGCCGAGCCGGCGCTCGCCCGCCTCTGTGCCGCCCGCGGCTGGGCGCTCCACGGCCACCCCGCCCCGGCGCTCGCCGCGGTGGCGGTCCCCACCCCCTCGGCGGTGGTGGCCGCGGCGGTGGGCACCCCGTCGGTGAGCGAGGCGGCCGCCCTGCTCGGCGCTCCCGGGGCGCGGCTGCGCCTCCCCAAGCGGGTGCGCGGCCGGGTCACCGTGGCGATCGCCGCCCTCCCCGCGGACTAGACTCCCGCCGATGTCCCAGGCGCCGCCGACCGAGATCCGCTCCCGGGAGAAGGCGGCCACCTGCGGCGAGCCCTCCTACGTCTGGCGGACCGGCCAGGAGCGCCGCCTGGCGATGATCCGCGAGGCCGTCCCCGACCTCGCCACCGCCCGGGTGCTCGAGATCGGCTGCGGCGTCGGCCGCTACGTCGAGCGGCTGAGCGCCCTGGCCCCTCTGGTCGTCGGGCTCGAGTACGACCGCGAGCGCGCCGTCGAGGCGGCGGGGCGGCTCGACCCCCCGCTGGTGGTCAACGCCGCCAACGAGCACCTCCCCTTCGCCGACGGCAGCTTCGACGCGGTGCTCACCAACGAGGTGATCGAGCACGTCGCCGACGATCGACGCTCGGCGGCGGAGATGGTGCGGGTGCTCAGCCGCGGCGGACGGCTGGTGCTCTTCTGCCCCAACCGCTGGTACCCGGTCGAGCAGCACGGCATCTACTGGCGGGGGACCTACCGGTTCGGCAACAAGCCGCTGGTCAACTACCTGCCCGACCCGCTGCGCAACCGGCTGGCGCCCCACGTCCGCGCCTACACCCGTCGCGGCCTGCTCCGCCTCTTCGCCGGGCAGCCGGTCCAGCTGGTGCACCACGGGCGGATCTTCGGCGGCTACGACAACATCGTGGCCCGCCTCGGCGGCCCCGGCCGGGCGCTGCGGGGCGCCCTGCAGGGAGCCGAGGGCACGCCATTGGATGTCCTCGGGCTCTCACACTTTCTTGTTCTGGAGCGCTACTGACCACGGTTCCTTTACAGCCCGGGTCGTCCTGTGCAGGATATGGAGCAAGGCCCGACCCCTCGCTCCGGCTGCCCGCGTGCGACGCAATTGACCGGATTGAGGTTCTGCGCGGGCCGGCCGGCAGCGGTGGGACGAGGGAGACACGAACCGACATGGCGACCATCCCGTTGGACCATCGACCCACGGGGACCCGTGCCCCGGTGGCCGAGCGCAGGGACCTGACCACGCGCGCGCTGCGCAACGCCGTCGCCGCGTGGTTCCGCATCCACCCCGCCAGCCTGGCGGCCCTCGACCGCGACACCGTGGAGCGGATGGCCGAGCGGCTCGAGGGGAGGCGACCGCACCGCTCCATCGCCGGGCTCGACAGCGTCTGCCCGGTGCCCGAGGGGAGCCATCCCTGGGCGGGCTGAGCCGCTTCTAACCCCCCTCGCCGGCACTCGCCGGCGGCGCGCGCTGTGCGCGGGTTAATCTGAGTCGATGTTCGAGGTGAGGATCCTCACCGGCGCGGACGGCGGCGGCATCCAGGCGCTCCCCCTCTCCGTGCGCGCCGGCCTGTTCGCCGCCCTGGCGACGCTGGCCGCCGGCACGCTGCTGCTCGGGGCCCGGGCCCAGTGGCGCGCGGGCGACGCGGAGCCCGGCGCCCCGCTCGACTCCGAGCAGTGGTGGCGCGCCGCCCGGGTGCTGCTCCCGCTGGAGGCGGCGGTCGGGCTGGTGGCGCTGGTCTCGGCGGCGATCCTCGGCGGCGGCGCGCCCACGCCGGCGGCGGCGCCCGCCGTGGCCGCGACCGCGGGACCGTCATTGCTCCTCACCACCGCCGGCGCCCACCTGGTGCCGGTGGCCTTCGCCCCCGGCCTTCCCGGCCCCAACCGGGTGGTGGTCGGGGTGCAGGATCTCGACGCCGATGGGGTCGCCCAGCCCGCTGCCGGGGTCGTCGGGGTGCGCCTGCGGCTGCGCTGCGACGGCTGCGGCGCGGCGGCGACGACCGCCTCCCTGCTGCCCACGGGAACCGGGCCCTGGTTCGCGGGCACGGTGACCCTGCCCGCTGGCACCTGGACCCTGACCCCGCTGATCGACGCCCCGGGCGCGGCCGCCGCCCGCCCGGTGACCGCCGCGATCACCCCGCCGCGCCCCGGCGAGCTGCTCGTCGGCGTCCCCGCCGACCTCTCCGGGCCCTCCGGCGGCCCCTGCCAGAACCGCGCGCTCGGCCTCGAGCTCGCCCTCGCCGGCGCCGCCGATGCCCCGCCATCGCGGGTGGTACTCGAGGACGCCGCGGACGGCGGCGCGGCCGCCGCCACCGCGCGGCTGGCCGGCCTCGGAGTCCACCTCCTCGCCGCCCCCTGCGGCTCGGCGGCGACGCTGAGCGACGTCGCCACCGCCGCCTCCCGGCTGCACCTGCCGCTGGTGGGGGCGCTCCGCTCCGAGGGCGCCTCGCCCTGGGTGTGGCGGACCGGCATCGACCAGGACGCCGAGGGCGCCGCGCTCGCCCGGCGGGTCCAGGCCGGCGGCGCCGGCGATGCGCTGGTGCTGGTGGGTCCCCGCCCCGAGCAGGCGACCGAGGCGGCGG
>DATARS010000197.1:0-6615 GCA_036269455.1 Candidatus Dormiibacterota bacterium
CGCTGCCCCGCCTCTACCTCGACGCCCTGGTGCGCGCCCAGCGCCGCCGCACCGAGGCGGAGGCGCCGCGGCTGCTCCAGGTGCTCGTCGCCGCCCTCGCCGCCGGGCGCACCTACCTCGAGGCGCTCACCGAGGCGCGGACGCGGGCGACCGACCGCTGGCTGCGCGACGACCTCGACCACCTGATCACCCAGTTCCACCTCGACGTCCCGCTGGAGCGGTCGATCGCCGAGGTGCGCGCTGCCACCGCGGGACGCAACCTCGCGCTGGTCTGGGACAACCTCGCCATCTGCATCGCCCACCACATCCCCGCGGCGCGGGCGCAGGGGCTGCTCAGCGAGCTCTCGACGACGGTGCAGTTCAACGTGCAGGTGCAGCAGGAGGTGCATGCCCGCACCTCGGGCCAGCGCCTCCAGATCTGGCTGCTCGCCGCCATCGTGCCCGGCCTCTTCCTCTACCTGCGCGTGGTCGACCGCGATTTCTTCGCGGTGCTCGACGACACCCTGACCGGACGGCTGCTGCTGCTCCCCGCCGCGGTCTGCCTGGAGGTGCTCGGGGTGGTGCTCAGCTTCCGGGTGTCGAGGGTCGAGCCGTGATCGCCGCCCTGCTCGCGGCGCTCGCGGTGCTCTGCCTCGGCGGTGCGCTGAGCCCGCGCCGCACCGCGCCGCTGCCGCTCGAGCTCGCCCGGGCGAGCACCCTCTCGGCGCGCGAGCTGACGCTGCGCGACCAGGCGCGCCGGCCGCTCTGGCAGCGGCTGCTCGACCCCGTCGCCGGGCCGCTCGCGGCGCGGGTGCGCCCGCGCTGGGCGGGGCTGCGCGACGAGGACCTCCGCCACGCCGGCATCGACCCCGAGCGGCTGGGTGTCTCCGAGGTGGTGGCGCTCAAGCTGCTCGGCGGCGCCTCCGGCGGCGCCGCGGGAGTGCTGCTCGCGCTGGTGCTGCCGCCGGCGTCGCTGCTCGTCCCCGCCCTCGCCTTCGCAGGGTTCGTCGCGCCGAGCGTGGTGATCTCCCGCCGCCGCGCCGCGCGCCGACGCCGGATGCTCCGCGAGCTCCCCGACCTGGTCGGCCTGCTCACCGCCTTCACCGGCGCCGGCATCCCGCTCGAGCAGGCGCTCCACCTGATCAGCGCCCAGCAGGCGGGCGGCCCCTCGCCCACCCTGCTCGCCGCCGAGCTGCGCACCGCGCTGAGCGACTACGGGCTCGGCATGCCCATCGACGCCGCGCTCGAGGCGATGGCCCGGCGCACCGGCCTGGTCGAGGTCGAGCTCTTCGCCGCCGCGGTCGCCCAGGGAAAGCGCCAGGGCACCGGGCTGGAGCGGATCCTCCGCGACCAGCAGACGGTGGCGCGGCTGCAGCAGCGCAACCGCGCCGCGGCCGAGGCGTCGCGGGTGGGCACCCGGCTGGTCGGTGTGCTGGTCCTCGTCTACCTGCCGGAGTTCATGCTGCTGATCATGGTCCCGCTCTTCTACGGGATCTTCCTGCGCGCCTTCGGATAGCGCAGATCATGACGATGATGACGATAACTGGAGGATCCGCTGATGCGACGCACGCAGGCCGGACAGTCGACGCTGGAGTGGGTGGTCGGGGCCGCGATCATCCTCGGCACCCTGGCCACCGCGGTGCTCGCCTGGAACACCGCGCTGGCGCACCGGATCGGCGACCTCGTCACCCAGCTGCAGCACTGAGCATCGCCCGGCGCGGGCGGGGCGAGCGCGGCCAGGAGACGCTCCAGACCATCCTGGTGGTGGCGCTGGTGCTGCTCCCGGTCCTGGCCGCGATGCTGAGCATGGCGTCACTGGTGCACACCGACATGGGTGCGCGGGCGGCGGCCGGCGCCGGCGCCCGGGCGGCGGCGAGCGCCGGCGGCTTCGGTCCCGCAGAGCTCGACCGGGTGCGGCGTGAGCTCCGCGACGGCGGCATCGATCCCGCCGGCTGCGCGGTCACCGCGAGCTCGGACCAGGTCGGGCTCGGCGAGCCGGTGACGGTGAGCGTGCACTGCCCGCAGCACCTGGGCATCCCCTTCCTCCTCGACCGCGACGTCGACCTCGGCGCCACCGCGGTCGGCCGCGGCGAGGTGAACCGGTGAGCCGGCGGCGCGCCCGCCAGCGGGGCTCGGCGGTGTTGACCGCGGTGGTCCTCAGCCCGGTGCTGATGCTCGCCCTCGCCCTGGCGGTGCAGCTCGGCGCGCTCCAGCTCGAGCGCCAGCGGGTGCGGGGCGCCGTCGACGAGGCCGCTGTCACCGCCGCCACCGGCGCGGTCGCCGCCGGGGCCGGCGCCGGCGTCGACGCCGCGGGTGCGCGCCGGCTGCTCCGGGATGCGCTCGAGGTGTCGCTGCGCCCGCTCGCGGGCGACATCGCCGGCGGCGGCGCGGCGGACATCGCCTCCGGCGCCGAGGTCGCGGTGATCGACGAGGTGCCCGCCGACGATCCCTTCACGCCTGGCGCGGTCGTCCTCCGGCCGTCGATCGAGGCCCGGGTCCGGGTACCACTGCGCACCGGGCTGCTCCGCCTCGCCGGCGTGCCCGCCGCCGTGACCCTGACGGTGGTGACCGGCGCCGACCTGCGCCACGCCGGCGAGGCCGCTCGATGAGGCCCGCCACCTCCACGAGGAGATGACCATGCGACGACCCCTCTATCTCGCCGCCTTCTCGGTGCTCGCCCTCGCGGCCGCCGCGCTCGCCCTCCACGCCCAGGAGACGGTGGCGGTGGTGGTGGCCACCCACGACGTCCGCGCCGGCGCGCGGGTGGCGCCCGGTGACGTCGAGGAGCGCCGGGTGCACAGCGACGGCGTTCCCGCCGGCGCGGTCGGCGCCGCCGGCGACGCGGTCGGTGCCTACGTGGCCTGGCCGCTCGCCTCGGGCGAGCCGGTCCTGGCGCGGATGCTCCGCGGCCGGCCCACCGGCACCGCGGCGGCGGCGGGCCTCCAGGTGCCCGACGGCGACCGCGCCGTCGCCGTGCCGGTGCTGCCCGCCGGGGCGGTCGGCGGCCTGCTCAGCCCCGGCGACCGGGTGGACGTCTTCGTCACGCCGGCGGGAGCCCATCCCGGCGGCGCCGACCCCGCCGCCGCAGCCGGCCTGCTCGGCAGCGACGTGCTCGTCCTCCAGCTGCGCTCCGACCAGGGCCAGGTGATGCCCACCTCCGGCGCCGATGATGCCCACGGCATCGGCGCCGGCGTCGCCCGCCTGGGCTCGGTCGTCCTCGCCGTGCCCGCCGAGGAGACCGCGCGCTACGCCGCCGCGGCGGCGTCGGGGGCGGTCTACCTCGCCCTGCGCGTCGGCGACCGGGGATGATCGGGACGCGCCGCGCCGCCCGGCGCGACGCACCGGTGCGGATTCAGGGGCGCCACGTGGTCGCCGCCGACGGGCTGCGCTGCGCCCTGGTCCGCTCCTCCGACTTCGACGTCTGCGCGCTCGACGATGCCCGCCGCGCCGCCGTCGTCGGCTCGTTCGAGCGGCTCTGCCGCACCCTCGACGCCCACCTGCAGATCGTCGTCCAGGTGCGGCGCTGGGCCGGCGACGCAGACACCACCGCGGAGGAGGACGCGGTCGGAGATGCGGCGGGTCCCGCCGCCATCGCCGCGCGGCTGCTCGCCGCCGAGGCAGTCCACCGCCGCGAGAGCCTACGGCGCCATCCCGCCTTCCGCCGCACCCTGCTGCTGGTGCCCGCGGTGGAGGGCGGCGAGACCGAGCTCGACCGCGCCCTCGCCCAGGTGCTCGAGGCGCTCCGCGCCGCCGGCGCCACCGGCGAGGTGCTCGAGGACGCCGCGCTCGTGGCACAGCTGACCGAGGCGTGGGGAGGCGGCGGCGAGGGAGCGGTCTCGGCCGGGCTGGGCCGTCCGGGCTGGGAGGCGCACCCCCGCGACGCGTCGATCGGCGCCGTCCGGGTGCGCGGCCACCGGTTGCGGCGCCTGCCCGGCACCGCGGTCGAGCCCGGCTGGCTGGCGCCGCTGCTGCTGGTGCGCGCCGAGTGCGACCTCGCCCTCCACCTCGACCCCACCCCGGTCGGCGAGGCGATGTCCCGGCTCTCTCGACGGCTGCGCGACCTCCGCGCCGAGCAGCTCGTCGACGTCGACCGCGACACGCTCGGCAACGCCGGGGTCGAGGCCGGTGTCGACGGCGCCCTCGACCTCCGCGCCCGGCTGGCGCGCAACGAGGGACGCTCGCTCCGCCTCAGCGTCACCGCCGTCGCCCGCGCCTCCGCCGCCGCCGAGCTCGATGAGGCCTCCGAGGAGCTGCGCTGCGGCTTCGCCGCCAGCCTCGCGTCGTGCGAGCCCACCCACTTCCAGCACCTCGACGCCGCCATGAGCGCCTGGCCGCTCGGCCGCGACCACCTCGACCTCGCCAAGCTCGTCGACTCCGAGGCGCTCGCGACCTGCGTCCCCTGGGTCGAGGCGGGCTGCGACGATCCGGGCGGGTACCCGCTCGGCCGTTCGCGCGCCACCGGCTCGCCGGTGCGCATCGACCCCTTCGACACCACCCACCACGCCAACGCGAACATCGCGGTGCTCGCCGCGTCGGGACAGGGCAAGAGCTACACCCTCGGCGCCCTGGTGCTCGCCGCCGCGTCCCGCGGCCGCGGCAGCGTCGTCATCGACCCCGAGGGAGAGTACCGGCCGCTCGTCGAGGCGCTCGGCGGCGACTACCTCCGCCTCGCCCCCGGGTGCGGCGCCGCGCTGAACGTCTTCGAGGTCGGCTGCGCAGAGGACGGCGAGGCGGCCCGCCGCGCCGAGGTGGTCGCCGCCGTGGTCGACCTGATCAACGTCCTCTGCGGCGAGGCCCTCGACGAGGTCGAGCGCGCCCACGTCGACGCCGCCGCAACCGCCGCGCTCGACCGCGCCCGCGCCCGCCGCCGACCACCGCTCCTCGGCGACTGCCTCCCGGCACTGCGCACCGCCGCGCCGCGCGTCGCCACCGTGCTCGCACGCTTCTGCACCGGGCCGCTCGGCGAGCTCTTCAACCGCCCCACGACCCTGCGCCTCGACGCCGCCGTCTCCGGCATCTCGCTGCGCGACCTCCGCGAGGAGCTGGTCGCGCCGGCCACGCTGGTGGTCGCCGAGTGGCTCTGGTCGCTGGTGCGCCGCGAGCGAGTGCAGCGCCACCTGCTGTTCGACGAGGTCGGCCTGCTCTGCGCCCACGCACCGCTGCGCCGCCTGCTCACCCAGCTCGCCCGCCGCTGCCGCAAGTACGGCGTCTCGCTGGTCGTCGCCACCCAGAACGCTGGCGATCTCCTCGCCACCGAGGAGGGCACGGTGGTCGCCACCAACCCCGCGATCATCCTCCTCGGCGGCCACCGCGGCGCCGAGACCACCCGCATGCAGCACGCCTACGGTCTCACCGAGGCACAGCGCCGCGGCCTCGAATGCGCCGCCCGCGGCGACTTCCTCCTCCTCGCCGGCGACCGCCGCCTCGCGATGCGCGTGGAGCAGCCGGCGCTCCACCACGCCCTGCTCACCGGCGGCGGACCGCCGGGATGAGTCGCGCAAGACCCGGGGCGAACATCCGTTCTATGGATGTCTGGCCCTTCACATCCCGCGACATCCCAAGGACCACCTCGGTGGAGCCCCGCCGGCCGCGCCGCGGGGCTTCTCCGGGTGGCCCCGGCGAGCGGCCCGACTACAGCTCGGCGAAGGCGCGGGCGAGGTGGACGAAGGTGCGCACCGGCGTGCCGCTGGGGCCCTTGGGGATCGGGGTCATGTCGCCCTGGTCGTTCCAGACCGCGCCGGCGATGTCGAGGTGGACCCAGGGGGTGTCGCCGACGAACTCGCGGAGGAAGACGGCGGCGGTGATCGCGCCGGCCTCGCGGCCCGCGGCGTTCTTCATGTCGGCGACGTCGCTGCGCAGGGCGACGTCGTACTCGGGGTGCAGCGGCAGCTCGGCGACGCGGTCGCCGGCGAGGGCGGCGGCGTCCTTGACCATGCGGCCGAGGTCGCGGTCGTTGCTCATCAGGCCGCTGCTGACGTGGCCGAGGGCGACGACGCAGGCGCCGGTGAGGGTGGCGACGTCGACGATGTGGGTGGCGCCGAGCTCGCGGGCCTTGGCGAGGCCGTCGGCGAGGATGATCCGGCCCTCGGCGTCGGTGTTGGTGACCTCGATGGTCTTGCCCGCCTTGGAGACGAGCACGTCGCCGGGCTTGTAGGCGCGGCCACCGGGCATGTTCTCGGTGGCGGGCACGATGCCGATGATGTTCGCCCGCGGGTTGAGGCGGGCGATCGCCCACATCGCGCCCAGGACCGCGGCGCCACCGCCCATGTCCCACTTCATCATGTCCATCCCGGCGGCGGGCTTCAGCGAGATGCCGCCGGTGTCGAACGTGATGCCCTTGCCCACCAGGGCGAGGCGGGGACCGTCGGGCCTGCCGCCGTCGTGGCGGGCGATGATCATCACCGGGGGCTCGTCGCTCCCCTTGGCGACGCCGAGCAGCGCACCCATGCCCTCGCGCTCGAGGTCGGCGCGGCGCAGCACCTCGACCTCGAGTCCGGTACCCGCGTAGAGCGCGGTCGCCTGCTCGGCGAGCAGCGTCGGGGTCAGCGTGTTGCTCGGCGCCGTCGCCCAGGTGCGCACCCGGTTCGAGGCCTCGGCGAGCACCTCGGCATCGGCGAGCGCAGCGCGCAGCGCGCC
>DATARS010000198.1:0-18316 GCA_036269455.1 Candidatus Dormiibacterota bacterium
TTTGATCCATGCGAATGCTCGGATTCGCCGCCCTCGCCGCAGCCGCGGTGATGGGCGGGTCGGCGGTCACGCTGACCACGTACGCAAGCCAGTCGAGCCCGTCCAGCCCCTCGAGCCCCTCGAGCTCCTCGGGCGGCTCCGGCTCCCACGGGACCACCGGCGGTGGCGCCAGCTCCTCGTCGCACGGCGGCAGCGGCGGCGGCGCCACCTCGAACGGCGGCTCCGGCGGCAGCAGCACCGGCGGCAACGGCATCCTCTGCGGTCTGCTCAGCGGCATCGCGAGCAATGACCTCAACAATCTCCTGGGTGGCCAGAACCAGCTGCTCAACGGCACCAGCCTTCTCAACAACATCTTCCTGCCGATCCTGAGCCCGGGTGCTCACGCCAACCAGAACACCAACGGCGGGAACACCACGATCAACCACAGCAGCGGCTCGTCGAACAGCGGCAGCACCGGCAACACCTCCTGCGGCAACGCCGGCAGCGGTGGCAACGGTGGCAAGGGCGGTTCCGCCAAGGGCGGCACCGGCGGCAGCGGCGGCAAGTCGTCCTCGAAGGGCGGCAGCGCCAGCTCCTCGAAGAAGAGCTGACCCGGACCTGACATACGAGAGGGGCGGTCGCGGCTCGCCGCGGCCGCCCTTCGCGTGCCCGGCCCGTCTCCCACGGACTGAACGCGTCACGTGACTCCGTGGGATTGAGCGGCGCCGTCGCCGCTGGGTACGGTGGTCCTCCGCCCGAGAACGCCCGAGAACGAGGAGGAGTTCCGCGTGGCCGTCCCCACCACCCTGGCCGATGTCCGGCTCGTCGCCGCGCTCACCCGCAGCCAATCGGAGTCCCTCGCGTCCGTGCTCGAGGGGCTGACCGCCGAGCAGTGGCGGCTGGCCTGCTGCGGCGACTGGACCGTCGACCAGGTCACCGGCCACCTGGGCATCGTCCCCAGCAGCGTCGAGCAGTGGTACGACGCCGCCCAGGCGGGCGAGGAGGTCGAGCCCGTCGACCTGCGCGACCCCGAGTTCCAGGAGACGCAGCTCGACATGATCGGGGAGGCCGACCCCTCCGACCGCATCGAGGGGATCCGCTACGCCTACGCCGCCGCGGCGGACTACCTCGACGCCCTCGACCCGGCCACCCATGAGCTGCCGACGTACACCCCCGAGGGCACCTTGCCGCTCCGCCTCGCCGGGCGCATCAACCTCAGCGAGCTGGTGGTCCACGGCGTCGACGTGCGCCGCGCCGCCGGGCTCGACGACCGCGTCGACGCCGAGGTGGCGCAGGCGGTGCTCCCGCACACCCTGGCGGTCCTCCCCGCCTTCGTGACCGGCGCGACCGGGACCGAGGCCGTCGAGCTGCGCACCGGCGACGGCACCTGGACGCTGACCCCGGCCGCGGTGGAGGAGGGGTCGTCGGGCGCCGCCGCCACACTGCGCATCGACCCCGGCGACCTGGTGCTGCTCACCTGGGGGCGGATCTCGCTCGCGGGGGCGCTCGAGCGCGGCGCGGTGATCGAGGGCGACGCCGCGGCGGTGGAGCGCCTGCTCGGCGGCCTCGACCCGCTGTGAGCGCCCGGCGCAGCGACGTCGTCTTCCCCTCGGACGGGGTCGACTGCGCCGCCTGGCTCTACCGTCCGCAGGCGGAGGGGCGGCTGCCGCTGGTGGTGATGGCCCACGGGTTCTCTGCGACTCGCGAGCTCGGCCTCCCCGCCTACGCCGAGCGCTTCTGCGCCGCCGGGCTCGGGGTGCTGCTCTTCGACTACCGGCACTTCGGCGCCAGCGGCGGCGAGCCCCGACAGCTGCTGGACATCGGCCGGCAGCACGCCGACTACCACGCCGCCCTGGCCTACGCGCGGGGGCTCGACTGGGTCGACCCCGAGCGGGTCGCGCTCTTCGGCAGCTCCTTCAGCGGCGGCCACGTCGTCGCCGTCGCCGCCCGGGACCAGCGGGTCGCCGCGGTGGTGGCGCAGTGCCCCTTCGAGGACGGCATCGCAACGGCGCGGGCGCTGATCGGGGTGAACCTCGTCAAGCTCACCGGCGCGGGCATCCGCGACCAGGTCGGGGCGCTGCTCGGCCGCCCGCCGCACTACGTCGCGGCGGTCGGACCCCCGGGGAGCTTCGCGGTGATGACCACGCCCGACAGCCAGCCCGGGTTCGACGCCATCCTCCCCGCGGAGACCCGCTGGGAGAACCGGGTGGCGGCGCGGATCGCGCTGCGCTTCGCCCTGTACCGGCCCGGCGTCCGTGCCCGCGAGGTCCGCTGTCCCATCCTCTTCTGCGTCTGCGACAACGACTCGCTGGCGCCGGCGGCGGCCACCGTCCGGCATGCGGCGAGGGCGCCGCGGAGCGAGGTGCTGCAGTACCCGATCGGCCATTTCGACGTCTACGTCGGGGAGTGGTGGGAACGGGCCTCCGGCGATCAGACCGCCTTCCTGACCCGGCATCTGCTCGGGGCGGCGAGCCGTGCCCCCGCCGTGCCGGGAGCGTCACCGCGCTGACACCTCCGCCGTCGCGCCGGCGCCTACCGTGGGAACAACCCCGGGAAGGGTGACCGACCCGCGGGTCCAGGCCTGCAGCGGAGACCCCGGCCATGCAGAAGACCCCCCGCCTGGCGATCATCGCCGCCGTCCACGCCCGTCTGGTGACCGTCGATCGCGCTCTCGGCGCGCGTCCCGGCGACCCCGCCCTCGCCCGCAGCCAGCGTGAGCTCGAGGACTGGCTCTCCGGGCTGCTCCGCTCCCAGGCCGCCGCCTGAAGGTCAGCCTGAAACCATCGACTCCAGAAGGGTCACCGCCTCCTCCGGCGACGGCATCGCCGCGATCTCGGCGGCGACCTCCGCGGCGGCGGCGCGGTAGCCGGGGTCGCCGAGGAGCAGGTCCATCTCCGTGGCGACGGCCTCCGGGGTGACGTCGCCGCTGAGCAGCGTCCGCCCCACCCCGCGTGCCGCGCAGAGCCCGGCGTTGAGGAACTGGTCGGCCCCCTGCGGGATGGTGAGCAGCGGCAGCCCACAGCCGAGCGCCGCGAGCATGGTGCCGGCGCCGCCGTGGCAGACGACCGCGGTGCAGCGTGGCAGCAGCAGCTGGTGGGGGACGTAGCGCTCCACGCGAACGTTGTCGGGCTGCTCGCCCAGGCCGGAGGGGTCGTGGTTCGGACCCACGGTGACCACCAGCGCCAGCGGCCGGTCGCGCAGTCCCGCGACCGCGGTGGCGAGCAGCTCCTGGTTGGCGTTGGTGACCGCTGTCCCCAGGGTCAGGTGGACCAGCGGTCGGGTGGCGAGGTGGTCGAGCCAGTCCGGGACGGAGCCGTCTCCGCCGCCCGACGCGACCGGCCTGAGCGGGCGCGTGTCGAGCGCCGGACCGTGCGGGTTGCGCAGGCTCGGCGGGCAGATGTCGAGGGTGAGGCCGGCGTCGAGCCCGGCGAGGGGAGGGGAGGGGAGCCCGAGTTCGTGCCACATCGGCGCCGCCGCCTCGCCGCAGGCGCGATACACCTCGGCGCCGGCGAGCGGGGACAGGGTGTGATGGACGCAGGGGATCCCCGCCGCCGCGGCGACCGCGGGACCGGCGAACTCGCAGCTCTCGTGGACGAGCAGGTCGGGACGCCAGCGCTCGACGTGGGCGCGCAGGGCGCCGACCATCGCGCGCGCGCCCACCTCGACGAAGAGGTGGGGGGTGAACCAGAGCAGGATGCCGTCGGGGGCCAGGCGCTCCCACGGCCGCTCGGGGTGGCGCGCCTGGAGCAGCGGCCACCACGCGTCGAGGTCGGCGCCCGCGGCGAGCGTGGTCAGCCCCGCGGAGGCGGCGCGGTCGCCCATCGCCGGGGCGATCGCGACGGCGACCTCGTGGCCGGCGGCGACGAGCGCACGGGCGAGCGGAAGCATCGGCTGCAGGTGTCCGTACGCAGGGGTGCTGGAGACGAGCACGCGCATGTCCGCGCATTGTGCCGTCCCGCGAATATGAAATTGCGCTGAATGTTGTCCTCGCGCGATTATGCGGGTTCGACGCGTTTAGCTGAACGCTGGGTGAAACGCGAACGCGCCCAATGCAAGCTTGCCAATTGCAGCCCGTTCAAGGCACATCGGCGCAGATCGCCGGGACGGAAAGACAAAGAACGCCACGCCTGTTGATCTTCCATTCAGGTTCCGTTAGTGTTCTGTTCAGCAGGAAGGGACGGCGGTCAGGAGGTGAACATGCCGCGCGTGGTGTTGGCCGCCACCGGGACGGAGTCGGATTCGCGCATGGCCGTGTCGACGGCCGCCGGGGTCTCCCTCACCAACGGTGAGGACGTGGTCACAACGGAAGGGTTGGGAGGGGGATTCGTTTCATGATCCGCGAGCTCGTCGCGCTGAGCCTCAAGTTCCGCGTCCTGGTGGTGGGCGTGGCCGTCGTCGTGATGGGCTTGGGCGCATTCCAGCTGCGTGATGCCAAGGTGGCCGCCCTCCCGGAGTTCTCTCCGACGATCGTCACCGTCCAGGCCGAGGCCCAGGGCCTCTCCGCCGCCGAGGTGGAGCAGTTCGTCACCACCGGCCTCGAGCAGGACCTGCTCAACGGCGTGCCCTGGCTCGACCACATGGAGTCGACCTCGGCGCCGGGCTACGTCCGCGTCGACCTCATCTTCAAGCAGGGCACCGACTCGCTGAAGGCGCGCCAGGCCGTGCAGGAGCGCCTCACCCAGTCGTTCGCGCTGCCCGCGGTCGGCACCCCGCCGGTGATGCTGCAGCCGCTCTCCTCGACCAGCCGGGTGATGATGGTCGGCCTGTCGGCGAAGGACCTCTCGCTGACCGACCTCTCGGTGCTCGCGCGCTGGAAGATCAAGCCCCGCCTCATGGGTGTTCCCGGCGTCGCCGATGTGAGCATCTGGGGCCAGCGCGATCGCCAGATGCAGGTCCAGGTCGATCCCGACAAGCTGCGCGCCAAGGGCGTGAGCCTCGACCAGGTGATCTCCACCACGGGCAACTCGCTGTTCGTGTCGCCGCTCAACTTCCTCGAGGCGTCGACCCCGGGCACCGGCGGCTTCGTCGACACCTCGACGCAGCGGCTGGCGATCCAGCACGTGCTCCCGGTCACCACCTCCAAGGACCTCGCCGACGTCACCATCGACGACACCAACGGCCACGTGCTGCGCCTCGGTGACGTCGCCTCGGTGATCACCGACCACCAGCCCTTCCTCGTCGGCGACGCCGTGCTCAACAGCGGCCCCGGCCTGATGCTCGTGGTCCAGAAGTTCCCCGAGGCGAGCACCCAGGTGGTGACCAGGGGGATCGAGGACGCGCTGGCCGCCCTGCGTCCCGGCCTGTCCGGGGTCCGCGTGGACACCCAGGTCTACCAGGCGCAGTCGTACGTCGACGCCGCCGTACGCGACCTCGGCATCACCGGCCTGATCAGCCTCGCGCTGCTCATCCTGGTGGTCGGGCTGCTGCTCTACTCCTGGCGCCTGGCCGTGATCACGATGGTGTCGGTGCTGGTCTCGGTGATGGCCGCGGCCTACGTGCTGTACCTGCGCGCCACGACCTTCGACCTGATGCTGCTGGGGGGCCTCGCGATGGCGCTCTCGGTGGTCATCGGCGACGCCGTGACCGACCTCGCCGAGGTCCGCCGGCGGCTGCACGAGCGGCGCGCCGCCGGAGAGCCGCTGTCGATCGGCTCGGTGATCGCAGAGGTGATGGCCGGGGTGCGCGGACCGCTCCTCTATGGAACCCTGATCGCGCTGCTCGCGCCCGTGCCCCTGATCTTCCTCGACGGCGTCGGGGGAGCCTTCGCCCAGCCCGCGGTGCTGTCCTACGCGCTCTCGCTGGCGGCCTCGACGGTCGTGGCGCTCGCGGTGGTCCCGGCGCTGGCCTCCCTGGTTCTCCGCGGCGACACCGCGGCACCGCGCACCAGCCCGGTGCTGCGCCTCGCGGCGCGGGTCTTCGACGGCACCGTGGCCCGGTGGGTCCGCCGGCCGCGCTGGGCATACGCCAGCGTCGCCGCGCTCCTCGCCGTCGGGCTCGCGGTCCTGCCCCAGCTCAACACCCGGGCGCCGCTGCCGGCGCCCCAGGACCGCAACGTCCTCGTCCACTGGGAGGCGATTCCGGGCACCTCTCTCCAGGAGATGGATCGGGTCACCTCGATGGCCACCCAGGACCTCCGCAAGCTCTCGGGCGTCCAGGACGTGGGCGCCCACGTCGGCCGGGCCACCAACTCCGACGAGCCGGTCGACGTCAACACCGCCGACATGTGGGTGAGCCTCGCCGGCTCCGCCGACTACGCCACCACCCTCGCGGCGGTGCAGAGCGTCGTCCACGGCTTCCCCGGGCTCAAGGCCACGGTCGAGAACTACGACCAGTCGCGGGTCGAGGCGGTCTCGGCGGATGCCAACAGCGGCGCCGACCTGACCGTGCGGGTCTACGGCACCGACCTCGACACCATGAACGGCACCGCGCAGAAGGTCGCCCAGCAGATCGCCTCGGTCGGCGGTCTGGTCCAGCCCAGGGTGGTCGCACCCCCCGAGAAGCCGACCCTGCAGGTCGAGGCCGACCTGAACGCGGTGCAGAAGTACGGGCTCGTCCCGGGTGACATCCGCCGCGCCGCGTCCACCTACTTCGCCGGCACCCTGGTCGGCAACCTGTACCAGGACCAGCGGATCTTCGACGTCGTGGTCTGGGGAGCCCCGGAGACCCGGCGCACCCCGCAGGACCTCACCAACCTGGTGATCGACACCCCGTCGGGCGGGCAGGTGAAGCTCGGCGACGTGGCCACGGTGAAGATCGTCCCCTTCCCCGAGGTGCTGAAGCACTACGGGACGTCCCGATACGTCGACGTCGACGCCAGGGTCAGCGGTCGCGACATCAAGGCGGTGATGAGCGACGTGCAGAGCCGGGTGCAGTCGATGCCGATGCCCACCGAGTACCACGCCGAGGTCCTCTCCGACCTCTCGACCTCGCAGGGCCAGGACCGGACCATGCTCCTGCTCGCCGCGGGCGTTGCGGTGGTGATCCTGCTGCTCTTCCAGGCGGCGTTCGGCAGCTGGCGGCTGGCGGCGCTGGCCCTCGGCCTGATCCCCCCGGCGCTGGTCGGCGGCCTGGTCGGCAACGTCATCGCCGGCGGCGACATGTCGCTCTCGGCGCTGCTGGGCCTGTTCCTGGTGCTCGGGCTGAGCGCCCGCACCACCGTCCTGCTCGTCTCCTCGTACCTCCGGGCGGAGGAGGCCGGCTCCGCGGCCGATCGCACCGCCCTGGTCCTCGGGGCCACGCGCGACCGGCTGGGCTCGATCCTGCTGACCGCCGCCGCGACCTTCGCGGTGTTCGTCCCAATCGCGTTCGCCGGGAACCGTCCCGGCACCGAGGTTCTCAACCCGATGGCGGCCGTGGTCCTGGGCGGGGTGATCACCTCGACCCTGCTGACCCTGACCGTCCTGCCGACTCTGTATCTGCGAATCTCGTCCGCCGTCACCCTGACCGGCCGCGCCCCTCGACGGCGCGGGCGCGGCGGGGCCGCCGAGCGGTCGCTCACCAGCTCTGGTGTGGGGGGAGCCTGACATGCATCGCCGCAATCACTGGGTGGCCGCGGGTCTCGCCGTCGTCAGCATCGGCCTCGCCGGGTGCGGGGTCGGGAAGGCCGACTACGGCGAGGTGAGTCAGCAGGGGCCGGCGGCGGTCGTGCCGGTCAACAGCACCATCAACCGGGTCACCCTCACGCCGGAGGCGGCCCAGAAGCTCGGCGTCAAGACCGCGGCGGCGGACTCGGCGGTGATGCCGGCGTCCACCGACGCCGGCGGGACCTCGCCCGAGATCAGCGTGCCGGTCGACGCGGTGATCTACGACAAGGACGGCAAGACCTGGGTCTACATCGTCGACGGGCCGCGCAGCTTCCAGCGTCAGGCCGTGACCATCAAGAGCGTCGAGGGCGACACCGCGGTGCTGAGCTCCGGTCCCAAGCCGGGTGCTCAGGTGGTGACCGTCGGCGCGCAGGAGCTGCTCGGGGCCGAGCTGGGCGTCGCGGGGGAGTAGATGAACCTCGCCGGGGGGAGCCGCACCCTGATGCGGTTCATCGTCAGTTCGAGCCTGCGCTTCCGCTACCTGGTGGTCGCCGCGGCCGTGTCCATGATGGTGTTCGGCGTCCTGCAGATCCAGAACATGCGGGTGGACGTGTTCCCGGAGTTCGCACCTCCGCAGGTGGAGGTGCAGACCATCTGCACGGGCCTGTCGACCACCGATGTGGAGTCGCTGGTCACCGTGCCGCTCGAGCAGGCGCTCAATGGCACCAAGGGACTCGATGTCATGCGCTCGAAGTCGGTCCCGCAGCTCTCGTCGATCGTCATGGTCTTCAAGCCGGGCGCCGACCTGTGGCAGGCGCGGCAGGCGGTCCAGGAGCGGCTGGCGACGGTCCAGAACAGCCTGCCGACCTGGGCGGCCCCCCCGGTGATGCTGCCGCCGCTCGCGGCGACGGCGCGCGTCATGCAGATCGGCATGACGTCGAAGACGACCTCCCAGATCGCCATGTCGATGGAGGCGTACTGGACGATCGTGTCCCGCATGCTCCGGGTCGAGGGCGTCGCCAACGTCGCCATCTGGGGTGAGGAGCTCCAGCTGCGCACCGTGCAGCTTCGGCCCGAGGACATGCAGGCGCACCAGGTGACCCTCGAGGGCGTGATGGACGCGACCTCGAACGCGGTCGACACCGGTCTGCTGAAGTTCTCCAGCGGCAACGTCATCGGTCCGGGCGGCAACATCCAGACCGGCAACCAGCGGATCAACATCCAGCACGTCCTCCCCATCGTCACCCCCGCCGACCTCGGCAAGGTGACGGTGCAGAACGCCGCCGGCCTGCCCGTCCAGCTCGACCAGATCGCCAATGTCAAGGAGGACCATCAGCCGCTGATCGGCGACGCCATCATCGGCGACCAGCCCGGCCTGATGCTGGTGGTCGAGAAGCTGCCGTGGGCGGACACCGTCAAGGTGACCAACGGGGTCGAGGGCGTCCTCAAGATGCTCCAGCCGGGGCTTCCGGGGATCACCTTCGACCCCAAGATCTTCCAGCAGGCGGACTTCATCCAGACCGCCATCCACAACCTCACCCAGGCGCTGGTCCTCGGATTCATCCTGGTGGTGGTGATCCTGCTGCTCTTCCTCTTCGAGTGGCGGGTGGCGCTGATCAGCCTGCTCACCATCCCGCTGTCGCTGATGGCGGCGATGCTGGTGCTCTACCTCCGCGGCGACACCGTCAACACGATGACGCTCGCCGGCCTGGTGATCGCCCTGGGGGCGGTGGTCGACGACGCCATCATCGACGTCGAGAACATCCTCCGGCGCCTGCGCCAGGCGCGGCGCGAGGGACGCGACGTGTCGACGGCGCGGGTCATCCTCGACGCCTCGCTCGAGGTGCGGAGTCCGATCGTCTACGCGACCCTGATCATCGTGGCCGCGGCGGTCCCGGTCTTCCTGCTGCCGGGCCTGACCGGCTCCTTCTTCCAGCCGCTGGCGATCTCCTACACCCTGGCGATCCTCGCCTCGATGGCGGTGGCGCTGACGGTGACCCCGGCGATGACCCTCATCCTGCTCAACCGCACCCACGTCGAGCGGCGGGAGTCTCCGGTGACACGGTGGCTGCAGCGCGGCTACACCGGCCTGCTGTCGCGCATCGTGGTGCGTCCGCGCAGCGTCTATGCCGGCTTCCTGGCGGTGACCGCGGCGGCGGTGCTGCTCGTCCCCCAGATGGGATCGAGCTTCTTCCCGACCTTCAAGGAGCGGGACTTCCTCATCCACATGCTCACCACGCCGGGAACCTCGGCGCAGGAGCAGGAGCGGATGGTGATCCGGCTCGGCCAGGACCTCCGCAAGATCCCCGGGGTGCTGAGCTTCGGCACCCACATCGGCCAGGCCTTCCTCGGTGAGGAGGTCGCCGGGGTCAACTTCGGCGAGAACTGGCTGCGGGTCGCGGACGACGCCAATCTCGACAAGACCCTGGCGTCGGTGCGGCAGGTGATCGCCAGGTATCCGGGCGTCTACCGCGACGTCATGACCTATCTCAACGAGCGCATCGAGGAGGTGCTGACCGGCGCCAAGGAGCCGATCGTGGTCCGGGTCTACGGCCAGGACCTGCACACGCTCCACGACATCGCCAAGACCATCCAGCACAGGCTCAGCACCATCCCGGGGATCGGGGACGACCACGTCGACCTCACCTTCGACACCCCCCAGATCCAGGTGCAGGTCGACCTCGCCAGGGCGGCGCAGTACGGGCTCAAGCCGGGCGACGTGCGCCGGGCCGCGGCCACCCTGGTGGCCGGCGAGGAGGTCGGCGACATCTTCCGCAACGGCAGGGCGTATGACACCGTGGTGTGGAGCACGCCGGAGACACGCTCGAGCGTCGCCGCCATCAGCGACCTGCCGCTGAACACACCGGACGGCCGGATCGTCAGGCTGGGCGACGTCGCCAGCGTGGACGTCCAGCCCAACCCGAGCTCCATCGATCGCGAGAACGACTCCCGCAAGATCGACGTGGCGGCCGCGGTCCAGGGACGTGACCTGGGCTCGGTGGTCGGCGACGTCGAGAAGGCGGTCGCCAACCTCAAGCTGCCCGAGGGCTACGACGCAGCGGTGCTCGGCGAGTACACCGAGCGCCAGGGGGCGCAGAACTCGCTGTTCGTGGTGGGCATCCTCGCCGCGCTGGCGATCCTGCTCCTGCTCCAGACCTCGTTCCGCAGCTGGCGGCTCGCGGTGCTCATCCTCGCCACCCTGCCCATGGCCCTGGTGGGTGGCGCCATCGGCGCCTACCTCGGAGGCGGCATCATCTCCATCGGCTCACTGGTGGGCTTCTTCACGGTCTTCGGCATCGCCGCCCGCAACGGCATCCTGCTCATCAACCACTTCCAGCACCTCGAGGACGTCGAGGGTGAGCCCTTCGGCCAGGAGCTGGTGGTGCGCGGGGCGCGCGAGCGGCTGGCCCCGATCCTCATGACCTCGCTGGCCACCGGGCTCGCGGTGGTGCCGCTGGTGGTGCTCGGCTACCGGCCGGGCGACGAGATCGAGTACCCGCTCGCGGTGGTCATCCTCGGCGGGCTGCTGACCTCGACCCTGCTCAACCTGTTCCTGGTGCCGTCGCTGTACCTGCGCTTCGGGCGCCGGCGTGGCGAGGGCCGCGGCCGGAGGTTCGCACTGCGCCGCGGTCACTGACCGGCACCGTCACATCGATCCACGGAGGGTCCGCGCACCCCGCCACGAGGCGGGGGACGCGGGCCCTCTCTCTTTGTCCGAAGTGCAATCGTTGACAGTCGTGTTCAAGTTGGGTTAAGGTTGTTCCAGGAAGGGAACCTGGCGCCATTGCGCCATGATTCGAGGGGGATGCACGATGCGAGGATTCAGCAGACGGCGCGGCCGCGCGGCCGCTCTGGCGCTGCTCGCGGCGCCGGCGATCGCGCTCGCGGCCTGCGGCGCCACCCAGCCGCCGTCGACCGGCGACGCTGGCCCGGCGGTGGCGGTGGCGCCGCCGGCCGACGCCCCGGCCACGGCCGACGCGGGCACCGTGCTCACCACGCCGTCGTCGAACAGCTGCGACGTGGTGCCCACCTTTGACCCCGCCGCCTTCCCCGCGACCCCGCACATCGACAACCGGTACCTGCCGCTGCTGCCGGGCATGCAGTTCGTGCTGACCGGGGTCGCGGTGGGCGACGACGGCAAGCCCTATCCGCACCGCATCGAGACCGACGTCACCAACCTGACCAAGACCGTCGACGGCGTCTCGACGGTGGTGGTGTTCGACCGCGACTACGAGAACAGCGTCCTCCAGGAATCGGAGATCTACTTCGAGGCCCAGGATCGTGACGGGACCGTCTGGAACATGGGCGAGTATCCGGAGGTCTACGAGAACGGCGCCAACACCGGGGCGCCGAAGGCCTGGATCGCCGGCGTGATGGGCGCCAACCCGGGCATCGCCATGCCCGCGCAGCTGCGCACCGGCACCCCGACGTTCTCCGAGGGGATGGCGCCGTCGGTGCGGTTCCACGACTGCGGGACGGTGGTCGCGACCGCGCAGCGCACCTGCATCGCGATCCGCTGCTACGACGGCACCGCGGTCGTCGACGAGTACGCGCCGCTCGAGGCGGGGGACGGCCACCAGGAGAAGTTCCTGGCGCCGGGGTTCGGCACCGTTCGGGTCGCCGCGGCCGGGGGCAACGATCCCGAGGCGCTGCAGATGAGCTCGTCGACCACCCTCTGCGGGGCGGCGCTGGCGAGCATCGGCGGCCTGGCGTCCCAGGAGGACCAGCGCGCCGCGAGCGCGCAGAGGAGCCTCTGGGGCGGGACCCGCCCGGCGGCGGCCACACTGCAGGCGACCTGCACTCGCTGAACCGCCGCTGAAACCGTGTGACGGCTCACACAAGGACTCCCGCGGTGCCGCGTTGAAGACGCAGGGCACCGCGGGAGTCGGCCCCCGCCAAGGACACCATCGACAGCCGGCTCGCCACGTCCTGCTGGAGCGGGATTTCGCCGCTGGTTAACGTCTTCTTCGCAATCGCGGCCGCCCGGCCGTTCATGCGAGCTTGCGCGGTTCGCCCGCTCCGGGTCATCATGTTCCGGGAATTCACGCGATTTCCAACGCATGAGAGGGGGGCGTCGGATGGTGGCGGGCAAGTGACGCTGCTGCAGACCATCGTCAGCGGTCTGCGCGCGGTGGGCGGGAACCGGATGCGCTCACTGCTCACGTCGCTCGGGATCCTCATCGGCGTCTGCGCGCTGATCGTCACCGTCGGCATCGGCACCGGCGCGCGGGCGAGCATCGGCAAGGGCCTGACCCGGCTGGGGACCAACCTCATCGCCGTCACACCGGGGACGGTGACCGTCAACGGGGTGCGCCAGGGCCTGGGGGTGCGCACCACCCTCACCATGGCCGACGTCAAGGCGCTCTCCGATCCGACGGTGGCGCCCGACGTGCTCGCGGTCTCGCCGCTGGTCAGCCGCAGCGGCCTGGTGATGACCGCGGGCTCCACCACCTGGACCTCGACCGCGCTGGGCACCTCCCCGGCGTTCCTCACCACCGCGGCGCGCTTCCTCGACAGCGGCAGCTTCTTCACCGACGCCGACATGCGCACCTCGGCGCACGTCGTGGTGCTGGGCTCCACCACCGCGCGCAACCTCTTCGGCGCCGCGGATCCGGTGGGGAGCTACATCCGCATCCAGACCGTCCCCTTCCGCGTCGTCGGCATCCTCCAGGTGGTCGGCGCCACCGGCACCCAGAACCCCGACGACGTCGCCATCGTGCCACTGACGACCGCGCAGGAGAACTTCCTGGCCCCCGTCTCCACGGTGCCCGTCCGGCTCGGACAGGCGGGGCCGCTCACCGTCGGCTCCGCGACCGCGGGGCTCAACAAGATGCTCACCGCGGTGCAGCGCATCCTCGTCAGCGCCACCAGCCGGGAGACCATCGACGCGGCGCGCCAGGAGGTCACCCAGGTCCTGCTCAACACCCACGGGATGAGCGACCCCTCCGAGGCCGACTTCATCACCACCACCCAGGAGCAGATCCTCAACACCCTGGACACGACGAGCTCCACGCTCACCCTGCTGCTCGCCGGCGTCGCCGGCGTGTCGCTGCTGGTGGGGGGGATCGGGGTGATGAACATCATGCTGGTGTCGGTGACCGAGCGCATCGGCGAGATCGGCCTGCGCAAGGCGCTCGGAGCCACCCGCAGCGACATCCTCCGCCAGTTCCTCATCGAGGCCGCCAGCCTCTCCGCGGGGGGCGGCATCCTCGGGGTGGTCCTCGGCGGGCTGAGCGCCTACCTGCTCAGCACCTTCACCACCCTCGCGGTCGTCTTCCTCCCCGCCGTCGCGGCCATCGGGGTGATCATCGCCGCCGTCATCGGCGTCGCCTTCGGAGTCCTCCCCGCACTCCGCGCCGCCCGCCTCGCACCGATTCAAGCGCTGCGCGCGGCCTGACGCCCGTCAGCGCGTCAGCCCGAGGCCGACGGGCCGAAGCGCTCGGTGCGCACCCGGTTGGCGGGATGGCCGAGGCCGATGAGAAGGTCCGCCATGCTCTCCACGAAGGCGGTGGGACCGCAGATGTAGGTGAGCGGACGCCGCTCGGCGGGGATCCCGAGGGTCGCCAGCGCGGTGCGGTCGAAGCGGCCGCGGTGCCCCTCCCAGCCCGCGGGCGCGGAGCGGGTCAGGGTCTGCACCACGCGCAGCCCGTCGCCGCGGGCGTCGAGGCCGGCGAGCTCGTCGCCGAAGATGACGTCCTCCGCCGAGCGCGAGGAGAGCAGCAGCACCGCCGGCGGCGGCGCGGCGATCCCGGCGCGCTCGCGGAGCATCGCCATCAGCGGCACCACCCCCGAGCCCCCGGCGAGCAGCTGCAGCGGCGAGGAGGCGCCCGGCGCCCAGACGAAATGGCCGCCGATCGGCCCGCGGAGCTCGAACCGGTCGCCGGGACGCACCTCGTCGACGAGGTAGGGCGAGACCTCGCCGTCGTCCATCCGCTCGACGGTCAGCCGCAGCGACGGCTCACCCGGGGCCGAGGCGATCGAGTAGCTGCGCTGGGCGCTGTAGCCGTCCTCGGCGGTGAGCCGGACGTCGACGTGCTGGCCGGCGCGATGGCCCGGCCAGCCCTCGACGTCGAGCACCAGGGTGCGCACCCGCGGGTTCTCGGTGCGGGTGTCGAGGACGGTGACCGGGAGCCAGCTCAGCCGCCCGGGGAGCCAGCTCAGTCGCCCCAATAGCGCTCCTCTCTCCAGGGGTCGCCGTGGTTGTTGTAGCCGCGGCGTTCCCAGAAACCGGGCTCGTCGGTGCGGGTGACGCGCAGCCGCCGCAGCCACTTCGCGCTCTTCCACAGGTAGAGGCGGGGCACCAGCAGCCGCGCCGGGCCGCCGTGCTCGGCGGCGAGCGGGGCGCCGTCGTAGGTGTCGACCACCCAGGCGTTGCCGCCGGTCACCTCGGCGAGCGGCATGTTGGCGGTGTAGCCGCCGTAGCACTCGGCGACGAGGTGGGTCCCGGCCGGGTCGACCGCGCCGAGGAGCAGGTCGAGGCTGACCCCCTCCCAGCGGGTGTCGAGCTTCGACCAGGTGGTGACGCAGTGGATGTCGACGGTGATGCTCCGGCGCTCCAGGGCGCGGAACTCCGGCCAGGTCCACTGGCGCGGCTCGGCCACCGCCCCGGCGACGGCGAGGGTCCAGCGGTCGAGCTCCACCGCCGGGGTCGGCCCCTCGCTGAGCACCGGGAAGTCGCCGACCAGGTGCTGTCCCGGCGGGATCCGCGCGCGCACGTCGGGGGCCTGGCGGCGGCCTCGGAAGCCGCGGCTGATGATCGGCATGTACGGACTCCCGTGGGTGGTGTGGCCACAGTCTGACTGCGATACTCCGGAGCGTGAGCGCGGCGCCCCCCACCGACTACCTCTCGCGGCTCGGCGACGCCGACCGCGAGGAGCTGCTCGCGCTGGGCCACCGCCGCCGCTACCGGCGCGGCGCCACCCTCTTCTCCGAGGGCGACCACTCGACCCACGTCGTGCTCATCCTCTCCGGCGAGGTGCGGGTCTCGTACATGACCGACAGCGGCCGGGAGATCTTCTTCGCCACCAAGGGGGTCGGCGACCTCCTCGGCGAGCTCTCGGCGATCGACGGCCGGCCGCGGTCGGCGACGGCGATGACGCTCGGGCCCACCGAGCTGATGGTGATCGACGGCGCCGACTTCATGGGCTTCGTCAGCTCCCATCCGCAGGCATCGCTGCTGCTGCTGCGCATGCTCGGGGCGCGGCTGCGCGACGCCGACCGGCGCCAGGTGGAGTTCGGCGCCCTCGACACCGTCGAGCGGGTGGCACGGCGGCTGCTCGAGCTCGCCCCCGCCGGCGCCGCGGACGAGGAGGTGCTCATCCCCATCTCCCAGCAGGAGCTCGCCGCCTGGACCGGCTCGTCGCGCGAGGCGGTCAACAAGGCGCTGGCGGTGCTCCGCGGACCCGGATGGGTGGCCACCCGTCGCGGCGGGGTCGTCCTCCTCGACCGCTCCGGCCTCGAGCGCCGCTGCCGCTGAGCGGTCGAGGTGCACGGATCGGTGGTGCTCGACGCGCCCGCGGTCCGAATCAGCTGAGCGTCGCCGGGCGCTCCTCCGCCGGAGGCTCGGCGGGCGCCCCCAGCGGCGGACCCACACCGCGCGGGACGTCGGCCACGTCGAGGCCGTCGAGGCCGTCGTCCTCATGGCCGCCGCCGTCTCGAGGGGCGCTGCGGATGCGCTCGGCGAGCCGGCCGGTCTCGTGCTCGAGCGCACCCGCCAGCCGGCCGAGGCCGCGCAGCACCGCCGGGGCGACGCCGCGCAGCCCGGCGAGCGGGTCGGGGAGCTCGCGGCCGAGCGCGCTGGTGTCACCGAGCACGGGGAGCCCGCGGCGGAAGCGGGAGACGTCGAGCATCCGCAGCGGCGCGAAGACCTCGGGCTCGCGCAGCGGCCAGATGCGGCAGCGCGGCTGGTCGGAGCCCGACTCGTCGAGGATGCCGTTGACGGCGCGGCGCCCCGCCTCGCTCGCTCCCTCCATCGTCGCCAGGTCGGTGTGGGTGCGCACGTAGTCGGCGGCGAGGAAGAGGTTGCGGATTCCGGTGCGCGCCTCGGGCCGCAGCTCCCAGCTGCCGGCGGTGTTGATGAGCAGCGGCTCGAGGTTGGTCTGCGGGTGGGCCGACGGCCAGGTGATGTCGGGGTCGACGAACCAGCCGGCGCGGTCGGAGTCGCGCAGCTCGGGGACGCGGCGGCGGATCTGGGTCCACACCTCCTCGCCGACCTCCTCGAGGGTGCAGTCCACCGCCGCCCTGCCGAACACCTCGCCGGGACGCTCCCAGTCGGAGACGTCGACGGAGAGGATGCCGGCGACCGAGCCGTCGCCCATGTCGCCGAGGTCGGCGTCGCGCCAGAACTGGGCCTGGGAGATCGAGGTGAGCGCCCAGGGCGAGTCGATGTACAGGGTGTGGCCGCGGACGATGGGGACGTCGCGGCGCAGGTAGAAGATCACCCCGTTCATCCAGCGCGTGCGCAGCCCGCCGAGCCGTCCCAGCCCGGGATCGGCGGCGATCATCTCGTCGCTGACCAGGCCGGCGCGCGGCGCCCCGTAGAGCCGCCGGCAGCCGTCGCCGGCGGCGGGCGGGCACAGCACCTCGACCGGGACCGCGGCGACGTAGTGGTCCGCGGTCTCGGTGCGCTCGACCCGCCGCCCGGTCGAGCGGTCGAGCCGGCTCACCACCACCCCGGTGATGCGGTCGCCGCTGCACTCGATCCGGTCGACCCGGTAGCCGAGCCGGTAGTCGACGCCGAGGCCGCGCAGGTGCTGCAGCCAGGGGCCGATCCAGACGTCGTTGGTGGGACCGTCGAGCACCCGGTCGGCGCGGCCCCACGGCTTGGCCTGCTCGAGCAGGAGCTGGAGCAGGATGTAGCCGGCGGTGCGGGCGCTGATCTCCCGCGCCTTGGCGGCGACCAGGCAGCGGGTGAGGCCGTCGGCGAGGAACTGGCGGTACTGCGGCGAGCGCTCCTCGGCGCCGACGAAGTCCCACCAGCGGACGTGCTCGTGCTCGGCGAGGCGGCGCTCGCTGCAGCTCGCCAGCAGCACCAGCAGCCGCTCGGAGAAGTGGGCGACGTCGGCGGGGGTGAGCCCGGGCTCGCCCTCGAGGAGGTTGCGCAGCACCACTGTCAGCATGCCGCGCAGCTCCGAGGGCCGGGTCGGCACCGAGGCGGGGACGACGATGTTGCGCCCGCGCCGGCGGGCGATGTCGATCGTGGTGGTGGTGACGAGGTGGTCGAGCACCGTGCCCGCGCCGTGGCCGAGCGAGATCCTGCCCATGGTGTCGGGAACGTGCCGGTAGAAGCCGGGGAAGAAGCGGAAGCCGTGCTCACCGGGCAGGTCGCGCCGCCCGCCGGTCCCGGTGCCACGCGCCGGCATGCTCCGCGCCTTGCCGCCGGGGATGTCCTTCTCCTCGAAGACGACCACGTCGAACCCGCGCTCGGCGAGCTCGTGGGCCGCGGTCATCCCGCCGACGCCGCCGCCGAGGACTGCCACCCTCATGTCCTGACCTCCGCCGCGGCGCGACGCCGGGCCCGGCCGCGCAGCTCGGTGGTGGGCTCGAGCCGCGACACCAGCTCCCGGGCCATGGTCAGGTGTCGGGGCATGCCGATGCGCCGGTACTGGGAGATCGCGTCGGCGAGGAGGACGCGCGCGCGGCGCACGTCGGCGTCGCCGCCGCGGCCGGCGAGCAGGAGGGCCAGCTGGTGACGCACCTGGGGTTGCTCGAGCCGCTGGGGCAGGTCGTCCGCCTGCCCCAGCGCGGTCTCGAGGTGCTCCTCGGCGGCGCCGTCGAGACCGGCGGCGGCCGCGGCCATCCCGGCGACGGTGTGG
>DATARS010000199.1:0-8184 GCA_036269455.1 Candidatus Dormiibacterota bacterium
GCGACCACCTGGGCGGTGAAGGAGAGGCCGCGGGGCGCCACGGTCAGCGGCTCACCGCGGGTCCGGGCGCTCGACGTCGCGATGGCGAAGGACGACCGCAACCCCCTGGTCGCGCAGCCGCTCGGCGAGCTCGGAGGCGACCACCACCGAGCGGTGCCGCCCGCCGGTGCAGCCGACCGCCACGTGGAGCCGGGTCCGCCGCCTCTCGGCCATCTCGCCCAGGGTCCAGTGGAGCAACCCCGCGATGCGGTCGACGAACTCGGCGCCGGGAGGATGCCCGAGCACGTGGGCGCGGACCGCGGGGTCGAGGCCGGTGAGCGGGCGCAGGTCGGGCTCCCAGAAGGGGTTGCGCAGGATGCGCGCGTCGACCACCCAGTCGGCCTCGAGCTGGGCACCGTACTTGAACCCGAAGGAGCTGAGCGTGAGCACCGGGTTGCCGTCGTCGCCGCTCCGGGGGTCGACGGCCGCGACCACGCGCCGGCCCAGCTCGGCGGCGTCGAGCGCCGAGCTGTCGACGACGACGTCGGCCGCGCCGCGCAGTGCCTCGAGCAGCCGCCGCTCCTCGGCGACCGCCGACCGGCCCGTCCCCGCCGCCGCGCAGGGATGGGGGCGGGTGCTGTCGGCGAGCCGGCGCACCAACACCTCGTCGTCGGCGTCGAGGAAGAGCACCCGCACCCCCGCCGGGGGGATGAGGCCGCGCACCGCCTCGCCCTGCCGGGCGTCGACCACCACCACCACCGGCGCGTCGCCGCCCCGCAGCCCGACGAGGAGCTCGACCGGCAGGTTGTCGATGCAACGCGCCCCCTGCCGCTCGAGCGCCGCGAGCGCGGTCGCCTTCCCCGCACCGCTGAGACCGCTGAGGATCCAGACGCCCATGCTCAGATCAGCTCCTTGACGCGCATCGCCACCGACCGCGGCATCCCCGGCACCGCGGCGATCTCCTCGAGGGTCGCCTCGCGGATGCCGTCGAGGCTGCCGAACCGGCGCAGCAGGGCGCGGCGGCGGGCCGGACCCAGCCCGCTGACGATGTCGAGCCGCGAGCGCAGCGCCTCGCGGCCGCGCCGGGCGCGGTGGCGGGTGATGGCGAAGCGGTGGGCCTCGTCGCGCACCCGCTGCACCAGGAAGAGGGTCGGGCTGTCCGCCGGGATGATGATCGGGTCCGTACGCCCGGGGAGGAAGAGCTCCTCGTTCTGCTTGGCGAGGCCGGCGATGGGGACGTCCCCGAGGCCCTGCTCGACCAGCACCGCGTGGGCGGCGCCGAGCTGCCCCTTGCCGCCGTCGATGAGGATGAGGTCGGGGAGCACCCCGAAGCTGTCGTCCGCCACCGCGGCGTTCCGGCGCCGCCGCCGCGGCGGCTGAGCGTCACCCTCGGGCGCCTCGGCGACGGCGAGGCCCGCCCCCTCCCCCGCCGGCTCCGCCACCCGCCCGCCGCCGTTGCTCCCCGCGGGATCGTCGACGGGCACATCCGCGCCGGCGGCGCGGCCGAGGTGACGGCCGATGCGACGGCGCAGCGTCTCCTCGATCGAGGCGAAGTCGTTGGCGCCCTCCACCGTCCTGATGCCGAAGTGGCGGTAGTGGTCGGGACGGGGACGGCCGTCCTCGAAGACGACCATCGAGCCCACCGAGTTGGTGCCCATCGTGTTGCTGATGTCGTAGCACTCGATACGCCGCGGCAGCTCGGGGAGGCCGAGGCGGGCCTGCAGGTCGGCGAGCAGGCCCTCGGTGCGGTCGGCGTCGAAGTCGGCCTCGATCCCGGCCTGGCGCATCGCCGTCTCCGCGGTCCGGGTGGCCTGGTCGACGAGCTCACGGGCGGCGCCCCGCTGGGGGACGCGCACCTCGACCGGGCCGCCGCGCTGCTCGCTGAGGAACTCCTGGAGCACCGCGTGCCCGGGCGGCCGCACGGCGACGACGATGGTGCGGGGCAGGCTGGTGGCGTCGCCGTAGTACTGGCCGATGAAGCTCTCGATCACCTCTGCGGCGTCGATCCCCGCCACGCCCTCGAGCGCGTGGTTCTCCATCACGGCCACCTTGCCCTCGCGCACCGAGAGCACGGTGACCATCCCCCGGCCGCCCTCGATGGCCACGCCGACGACATCGCGGTCGTCGCGGGCGCCGCGTACCATGCGCTGGCGTTCGCGGATCCGGTCGATGGCGCGCAGCCGGTCGCGGGCGCGCGCCGCCGCCTCGTAGTCGAGCCGCTCGGCCGCCTCGCGCATCTGCGCCTTCAGCTGCGCGGTGAGCGTCTCGGAGCGTCCCTCCATGAAGAGCTGCACCTGGTCGAGCAGCTGGGCATAGCCCTCGGCGTCGATGTTCCCCGCACAGGGACCGCTGCAGCGGCGGATGTGGTAGTCGAGGCAGACCCGTCCGCGCCGGAAGACCTCGTCCCCGCAGGTGCGGAAGGGGAAGATGGTGCGCAGCGACTTCACCGTGGTGCGCAGCGACTGCGCGCTGGTGTACGGGCCGAAGTAGTGGGCCCCGTCGCGCGCCATCCGGCGGGTGTAGTACGGGCGCGGGAACATCGTCGCGCGGCGGACCGACTCGGCGTCGCCCCGGGGGGTTCGTGCCCCCTCCCGCGCCGTGCCCGGCGCCACCGCATCCGGCGCCCCCGGCCGGGGGATCTTCAGGTAGAGGTAGTTCTTGTCGTCCTTGAGGCGAACGTTGAAGCGCGGCCGGTAGCGCTTGATGAACTCGTTCTCCAGCAGCAGCGCCTCGCGCTCGCTGCTGCAGATCGCCACCTCGAAGTCGAAGATTCGCTCGACCAGCTGGCGGGTGCGCAGCGGGTGCGAGTCGATCCCGCTGAAGTAGGAGCGCAGCCGGTTGCGCAGGCTCGCCGCCTTGCCCACGTAGATCACCCGCGCCTCGAGGTCGCGCATCAGGTAGACGCCGGGGCCGTCGGGAGCCTCGCGCAGCCGCTGGCGGAGCAGCTCGGGATTGTCGAGGAGCCGGGCGGCGCGCCCGCTGGTGCTGGCCATCACCCCCACTGTACCCAGCGCGTCAGTTCCTCTCGGCGGCGGCGGCCTCGAGCTCGGCGAGGAACTGCGCCTCGTCGAGCACCCGCACGCCGAGGCGCTGCGCCTTCTCGAGCTTGCTCCCCGGCGACGCCCCCGCGACCACCGCGTGGGTCTTGCGGCTCACGCTCGATCCCGGGGTGCCCCCGAGGGCGCGGATGCGCGCCTCCGCGTCGGTGCGGGTGAGCCCGTCGAGGCTGCCGGTGAGCACCCAGGTCTGCCCCGTCCAGGGACCGGTCGACGACTCGGTGCGCTCGGCCTCCACCCCCACCTCGGCGAGGTGGCGGAGCAGCTCACGGCCCGGCTCGGACGCGAACCAGCCGGCGACGGCACGGGCCACCACCGGACCGATCCCCTCGACGCCGAGCAGCTCCTCCTCGGTGGCGGCGCTGAGCGCGTCGAGGGTGCCGAAGTGGGCCGCCAGGGCCTGGGCGGTGTGCTCGCCGGCGTGGCGGATACCGAGCGCGTTCACCAGCCGGCCCAGGGGGACGTGCCGGCGCTCGTCGATGGCGCGGAGCAGGTTGTCCGCGGAGCGGTCGGCGAAGCCGTCGAGGGTGAGCAGCGTCTCGCGGCCGAGGCGGAAGAGGTCGGCGGCGTCGGCGACGTGGCCGCCCTCGACGAGCTGGTCGATGATCGCCTCGCCCAGCCCCTCGATGTCGAGGCCGGAGCGCCCCGCGAAGTGGCGCAGCCGCTCGCGGCGCTGCGCCGGGCAGAGCGGGTTGAGGCAGCGGCGCACCACCTCGCCCTCGTCGCGGACCAGTGGGGTGCCACAGGAGGGGCAGCTCTCCGGCACCTGCCACGGCTGCGCGCCCGGGGGCCGCCGCTCGAGCAGCGGCCGCACCACCTCGGGGATGACATCCCCCGCCTTGTGGAGGATGACGGTGTCGCCGATGCGCACGTCCTTGCGCGCCACCTCGTCCTCGTTGTGCAGGGTCGCGCGGCGGACCGTCGTGCCCGCCACCTGGGCGGGCTCGAGCACCGCCACCGGCGTCGCCGCGCCGGTGCGTCCCACCGAGACGAGGATGTCGAGCACCACCGTCTCGACCTCCTCGGGAGGGAACTTGTACGCCGTCGCCCAGCGCGGCGAGCGCGCCACCGCGCCGAGCTCCTCCTGCAGCCCCAGCGACGCCACCTTGATCACCACCCCGTCGGTGTCGTAGTCGAGGTCGTGCCGCCGGTCGCGCCACTCGTCGACGTAGCCGAGGATCCCCTCGACGCGGTCGACAACGCGCCGATGCGGGTTGGTGGGCATACCCAGCGCGTCGAGGGCGTCGAGCACCTGTGCCTGGGTCGCCGCCTCGCCGGGCGGGTCGATCGCGTACATGAAGGCGCGCAGCCCCCGCCGCGCGGTGATCCGCGGGTCGAGCTGACGGACCGAGCCGGCGGCGGCGTTGCGCGGGTTCGCGTACCGGGGCTTGCCCTGCTCGTCGAGCCCCTCGTTGAGCCGGGCGAAGGCGCTCTTGGGGAGGAACACCTCGCCGCGCACCTCGATCTCCGCGGGCACGCCTCCGACCCCCGCGCGCAGCCGCGTCGGCAGGGTGCGCACGGTGCGCAGCTTGGCGGTGACGTCCTCGCCCTCGAGACCGTTGCCGCGGGTCGCGCCGCGCACCAGCTGGCCGTCGCGGTAGGTGAGCGAGACGGCGAGGCCGTCGATCTTCAGCTCGCAGACGTAGGCGTCGACCGGTCCCACGACCCGCTCGACCCGGCGGACGAACTCCTCCACCTCCTCGGGGCCGAAGGCGTTGGCGAGGGAGAGCATCGCGGTGCGGTGGGGCGCCTTGGCGAAGGCCTCCACCGGGGCCGCGCCGACGCGCTGGGTCGGCGAGTCCGGTGTCTGCAGCTCGGGGTGGAGCTCCTCGAGGCTCTGCAGCTCGCGGAAGAGCGCGTCGTAGGCGGCGTCGTCGATCTCCGGGTCGTCGAGCACGTAGTAGCGGTGAGCGTGGTGCTCGACCTGCCGGACGAGCTCGTCGTGTCGGGCGCGCGCCTCCTCGGGGACCATCGGCCTCCGCGCTCTGCTAGGCGTCGCCGAGGGAGGCCGCCGGCTCCTCGCGCTCGATGGCGTCGAGCACGGAGTGCGCCTGGGCCGCATCCCAGCCGTCGAGCACCGAGAGCAGGCCGGCGAGCGGGGCCACGTGGCGCAGGTCCAGCGCGTCGCCGGCCTGGCGGGCGCAGACCCCGAGGGTGGAGAGCAGGTAGGTGCGCAGCAGACCCGGCTGCTCGCGCTCCACCGCGAGCGAGAGCACGTGGGCGAGGGCGCAGAGGGTCAGGCGCGAGGGCTCGTGGACCGCCTCGGCGGCGAGCAGGCGCGCCGCCTCGGAGCGCTCGGCGGCGTCCTCGGAGGAGAGCAGCCGGCCGGCGAGCTGGCACTGGGTCCCGCTGAGCGCGCCGTAGAGCTCGTCGTGGTTGCAGACGATGCACCCGTAGCGGTGGAGCGGCACGGCGTGGAGCAGGCAGCGCCCGTAGCGGCGCGGCTCCTCGGCGCTCTCCGTCGAGGGGACGGTGGGGTCGAAGGCGTGGATGGCGGCGCGCAGGCGGCGGAGCAGCTCCTGCAGCCGGGGCACGTCGGGGGCGACCTCGAAGAGGGCCGACCACCACCTCCCCTCGAGCAGGGTGTCGACGGTGCGCAGCAGGAAGGCGCGCTTGTCGTCCGGCTCGCCCTCCCAGGGGATCTCCTCGAGGGTGATGTGGTCGACCTCGCGCCCGTAGACGGCGACGTCGTGCCAGGCGAACCAGGCCGCGGCGGCGCGCTCCGGGCGGGCCCGAGCCTTCTTCGTGGAGGCCACCGCGAGCAGGGTGAAGAGCTGCCCGATCAGGGTCTCCCCGGCCTCGATGGAGCGCGGACCGGCCTTCTCCTGCCAGGTGATCGACGCGGTCATCAGTCCTCCAGCACCTCGAGCGCGGCGTCGGCGACGGCGAAGATCTTGACACCGGCGGTGTCGAACCTGATCACCACCTCCTCGCCGCCCCGGGTCATGGTGCTCTTGAGGATGATGCCGTTCCCGTAGCGCGCGTGGCCGACCCGCATCCCCTGCTGGTACCGCTGCGGGGCGATCTCCACGGGATTCGGCCGCACCGCGTGAGCGTGCAGTGCGGCGCGCACCGCGCCGGGCGCCCTCGGGTTGGCGGGCACCTGGGTGCCCGGGCGCCGCGGCATCTCCAGCAGCTCGCGGGGCAGCTCGTCGAGGAAGCGCGAGGCCGCGGCCATCTGCGGCGCGCCGTGGAGGTGACGGCGGAAGGCGTGGAGGAGGTAGAGCCGGCGCTGGGCGCGGGTGATGCCGACGTAGGTGAGCCGCCGCTCCTCGGCGATGCCGCGCTCGCCCTCCTCGAGGGCGCGGATGTGGGGCAGCAGCCCCTCCTCCATCCCGGCGATGAAGACCACCGGGAACTCCAGCCCCTTGACCTGGTGCAGGGTGATCAGCGTGACCCCCGCCGCGGCGCCGTCGAGGCTGTCGACGTCGGCGACGAGCGCAACCTGCTCGAGGAAGCCGGTCAGCCCCTCGGGCGGTGGCAGCTCGGCGTGCTCGGCGGCGAGCCCGGCAAGCTCGGTGACGTTGGCCCAGCGCTCCTCCCCCTCCGGGGTCCCGTCGCGCAGGTGGTCGCGGTAGCCGGTCTCGACGAGCACCCGATCGAGCAGCTGGGGCAGCGGCACCGCGGTCGACGCGGCGCGCAGGCCCTCGATGAGCCGGTGGAAGCCGTCGAGCGCGGCCGAAGCGCCGGCGTTGATGCCCTCGAGGCCCGGGACCGAGGCGACCGCCTCGAAGGGCGTGATCCCGCGCCGCCGCGCCAGCTTCTCGACCTCGGCGACGGTCTTGTCGCCGATCTTGCGCCGGGGTACGTTGACGATGCGCCCGAAGGCGACGGCGTCGCGCGGGTTGGAGATCAGCCGCAGGTAGGCGAGCACGTCCTTGATCTCGCGCCGCTCGTAGAACCGCACCCCGCCGACGAGCCGATACGGCATGCCCCGCCGCAGCATCACCTCCTCCAGCGCGCGCGACTGCGCGTTGGTCCGGTAGAGCACCGCGCAGTCGGAGAGCGACACCCCCTCGCTCGCCACCAGCCGCTCGATCTCCGCGGAGATCGTCAGCGCCTCCTCCTGCTCGTCGTACACGGAGATCAGCTGCACCTTGTCGCCGGCGCCGCGGTCGGTCCACAGCTTCTTCGGCGCCCGGTCGGCGTTGTTGCGGATCACCGCGTGCGCCGCGTCGAGGATGCCCTGCGTCGAGCGGTAGTTCTGGTCGAGGGTCACCACCGTCGCGTCGGGATGGTCGCGCTCGAAGTCGAGGATGTTGCGAACGTCGGCGCCGCGCCAGCCATAGATCGATTGATCGTCGTCTCCCACCACGGTCAGGTTGCGGCGCTGCTCGGTCAGCAGTGCGACCATCACGTACTGGGCGTGGTTGGTGTCCTGGTACTCGTCCACGAGGACGTGGCGGAAGCGCTCGTTGTAGTGGTCGCGGAGCGGCTCGACGTCGCGGAGCAGCTGGACCGAGCGCAGCAGCAGGTCGTCGAAGTCGAGAGCGCCCGCGGCGTGCATCTCCCGCTCGTAGGCGGTGTACACCTTGGCAACCTGGGCGCCGAGGTACCCGCGGGCGTCAGGACCGGCGGCATAGCCGGCGGCGTCGAGGAGCTCGTTCTTCGCGGCGCTGATGGCGTGGCCGACCGTCGAGGGCGGGTAGCGCTTCGGATCCACCCCGGCCGCCTCCGAGGCGCGGCGCAGCGCGACCACCTTGTCGGCCTCGTCGTAGATGACGAAGCTGGCGGGAACCCCGATGCTCTCCCCGTCGCGACGGAGCAGCCGGGCGCCGAGCGCGTGGAAGGTGCCCATCCACATGCCCGACGCGCCCTCGCCGACCAGCGCCTCGACCCGCGCGCGCATCTCCCGCGCGGCCTTGTTCGTGAAGGTGACGGCGAGGATCTCGTACGGCTTCGCGCGCCCGGTCGCGATCAGGTGCGCGATCCGGCAGGTGAGCACCCGGGTCTTGCCGCTGCCCGCTCCGGCGAAGATCAGCAGCGGCCCGTCGGGCGCCTCCACGGCGCGTCTCTGCGCCTCGTTGAGGCCGTCGAGAAGGTCGGTGGTCACAGTCTGGACGCTCACCGCGCCACGCTACCGCAGCGGACAGGGCCCCCGCGGCGGGGGCGCCACCGGGGCGGGGCGGCCCCGGGCCGCCCCGGGCCC
>DATARS010000200.1:0-5197 GCA_036269455.1 Candidatus Dormiibacterota bacterium
GTGTCATCGGCATCTTAGGTGAGAAACGGTCGAGAACAGTCATTCGGTGCACAACCGGTGCGCTTCAGGCCTGCCCGGCGGCGGCCGGGGGCACCGGAGGGGCCACCAGGAGGCTGATCAGCCACCCCTCGACGGCCGCGAGCATGATCGCCCCGGTCCAGACGTGACTGGGCCACCAGACGCCGTGCGAGGCGAGCAGGTCTGCGAAATACACGACATACACACCTGCGCTCCAGACCGCGGCGAAGAGCCGCAGCCTCCCCCGCGCCGCGGGGGTGACGCGCAGTGCCCAGAGCAGCAGGTCGCCGAGCGCGCCCATCGCCACCGCGAGCAGCGCGAGGCCGCCGAGGTGGTCGACGGCGGTGACCAGGAACCCGTTGAGCCCGAGGATCACGGTGAGCGACCCCACCGGGAGCCGCAGGTGGGCGAGCAGCAGCAGCACCAGCCCGGCGAGCAGCCCGGTCTGCACCAGGATGCCGAGGATGCCGAGCTGCATCTCGCGGGCGGGGGTCGCCAGCACGTTCAGCGGCGCCGAGCCCGCCGCCCACAGGTTGCTGAGCGGATGGTCGAACTGGGTGAGATAGGTGAGCACGCTGAGCAGCAGCCCCGCGGAGATCACCGCCGGCCAGGAGGCGCGCCCGCGTCCCTCCCGCCAGGCGACGCGCAGCGGGCCGCTGACGATCAGCCCGGTGCTCAGGGTGAGCAGCACGTGGGGTGGGCTGATCAGTCCGTTGATCCCGGTCTCGATCCCGAAGAGGGTGTGCCAGACGCCGTCGCCCACCCCCGAGAGCGCGAACAGAGCGCACCCGGTGAGCGAGAGGCCGTAGCCGCTGGTCCAGTCCCACGCCACCCCGCGGCCCAGGCGGCTGCGGCGCAGGAGGGCGAGGTAGGCGGCGGTGGCGATCATCCCCGAGTAGAGCACCGCGTGCCAGGGGGTGAGGAAGGACTCGAACAGGCGCAGGTGGGTGTGCGCCCAGACGTCGAGGTAGCCGCCACCGACCACCCAGGCGCAGAGCACGACCAGCGTCCAGTCGGCCGGCCCGGCGGCCGCGGCGGCGCCCTCAGCGGGCCTCGCCGTGGCGGAGCGGAGGGCCCCCGATCTCTCCCCGGTGACCGTCGCCATGCTCCCTCCCGCGCGCCCGGACCACCGCGGAGCGGGCGACCGCGCTCCGCCAGTGTAGGCCCGCGACCCCCGCCGCGCCCCGCGGACGATCAGCGACGGACCCGCACCGTGAGCACCGGCCCGCGCACCCCCTTGAGGTGGCGGGGCAGCGCCCGCGACCAGCGGTACTCCTCGCCGGTGCGGTCGCGCAGCTCGGGGGTCGCCATCACCCAGCCGGGCCGGGCCGCGGCGGTGAGCCGGCTGGCCAGGTTGACGGCGTGGCCGAACCAGTCGGCGCCGATCTCCACCGCCGGCCCGCAGGCAACCCCCGCACGCAGCTGGGGGAAGTCCTCGCCCTCGGCGTCGACGGCGTCGACGAGCCGGATCAGGGCCTCGACCAGGGGGATCGGCTCGGGCGAGACCAGCATCACCGCATCGCCGATGGTCTTGACGACCGAGACAGGCGGCGGGCAGAGCTCGTAGGTGAGGGTGACCAGGCGCCCGGCGACGCGGCCGATCTCGTCGGCGTGGACCCGGTTGCCGAGCCGGGTGAAGCCGACCAGGTCGGCGAAGGCGACGCAGATGTCCCGGGCGCCGCGGACCGCCCCGGTCTCGCGCTCGGCCCGGCCCACCGCCTCCTGCTGGAGGGCGGCGCGCAGATGGCCGCGCAGCTGGTAGATCCCCAGCGCGGTGATCACCGGGAAGAAGACCTCGATCGCCTGGGCGTAGCGGCGGCTGACGTCGAGCTCGGTGTCGCCGGCCTGGACCAGCAGCCGTGAGGCGACCCGGGTCATCGCCCGGGCGATGCTCGACAGCCCCTGGCCGGTGACCCGCGCCACCTCGACGATGTCCTCCGCGGGCACCCCGGCGTCGAGGAGGCGGGCGAGCGCGGTGGCGGCGGCGAGGTCGGCGTTGGTGATCTCCTGCACCGGCGAGAGCCCGGCGGCGCGGCGGAACTCGTCGACCTGGGGCCGGGTCAGCCCAGTGCGCCGGGTCAGGGTGGCGTCGCTGTAGCGGCGGGTCCCCCGCAGGGTGAGGTCGGTGAGGATCAGGGCGAGCCGGTCGGACTCCACCGCCTCGAGCAGCTCCTCGCGGGGCACCCCCTCGCCCAGGAGCTCGCGGAGCAGCCGGCGCCGCGCCCGCCGCTCCGCCTCGGTCTCGGCGCCGGCGAGCAGCGGGTCGTCGTTGCGCAGCCGGGGGATGCTCTGCGCCGGCACGGCGCCCTGCTCGGTCATTCCTCCGGGATTGTCGGTGACCGGGCTCAGCCCCCGGTGATCACCGGCAGGGCGGTCAGCCCGCGGAGCAGCAGCCCCCGCCGCCACACCAGCTCGTCCGGCGGCACCGCCAGGCGCATCTCGGGGAAGCGGCGGACCACAGATCCGAGCGCGATCCGCCCCTCCAGGCGGGCGAGCGGCGCCCCCAGGCAGTAGTGGGGCCCGAGCCCGAAGGAGAGGTGCCGGTTCTCGGCGCGGCCGAGGTCGAGGCGCTCGGCGCCGTCGAACTGGGCGGCGTCGGTGTTCGCCGCCACCACCCCGACGAGGACCATCGCTCCGCGGGGGATGGTCACCCCGCCGATCTCGACGTCCTCGCGCGCGTACCTCTCGGTGGCGTGGTCGACCGGGGTGGAGAGCCGCAGCAGCTCCTCGACGGCGGGACCGATCAGCGCGGGGTCGTCGCGCAGCCGGGCGAGCTCGGCGGGGTTGCGGAGCAGCAGCAGGGTGCCGGTGGCGATCAGGTTGACGGTGGTCTCGTAGCCGGCGATGAGCAGGATGGCGACCATGGCGACGAGCTCGTCGTCGCTGAGCCGGTCGCCGCCCTCGTCGGGCGCCGCGAGGCGGCTGATCAGGTCGTCGCGCGGGTCGGCGCGGCGCTGGGCGATGAGCCGGCGCAGGTAGCGCATCATCGCGATCACCCGGGGCAGGCGGAACAGCATCCGCAGCGTCGGCCGGGCGGCGGCGCTGGAGCCGATCAGGGTGCTGACCCAGGAGCGGAAGCGCATCCGGTCGGTCTCGGGCACCCCCATGATCTCGGCGATCACGGTGAGTGGCAGGGGCAGCGCATACCCGGCGACGAGGTCTGCGGGGCCCGGGCGGGGCAGCCGGTCGAGGAGCTCGGCGGCGAGCTGCTCGATGCGCGGCTCGAGCGGGGCGATCCAGCGCGGCGCGAAGGTGTCCTGGACGAGGCGGCGCAGGCGGCGGTGGTCGGCGCCGTCGGTGTCGAGCATGTTGCGGCGCAGCGGCTCGAGCGAGCGCGGCACCCAGGGCATGCGCAGGTCGCCGGGGTCACGCGCCGAGCGCACGTCCTTGACGAAGCGCTCGTCACGGAGCACCGCGGCGGCGTCGGCGTAGCGCGACACCACGTAGGCCTCGCCGCCGGCGAAGGGCACGCTGACCCGCGCCACCGGGCGCTCGGCGCGCAGGTGGGCGCAGACCGGCAGCGGGTCCGCCTTGAAGGCGGGATCGGCGATGTCCGGCGGGGGCGCGGTGGCCCCCGGGGTCGCCGCGGTGGGCACGGTGGTGGTGGTGGTCATCCCCTCTCCCTCTCGCTCTGCACGCCGTCGAACCACAGCCGGGACAGGAAGCCGGCGAGCTCCCCCCAGCGCTCGGTGATCACCGGGTCCTCGAGGATCGCGAGCAGCACCAGCCCGATCCCCGTCGCCGCGGCGACCCGCGCCAGCAGGCGGGGGTCGAGCGTCCCCAGCTCGCCGGCCTGCGCCCGCCGCTCGAGCTCGGCGTCGGCGGCCTCGTAGGCGGGGGCGACCCCGGCGGCGAAGCGCTCGCGCAGCTCGGCGTCGGCGAGGATCTCGGGGAGCACCGCGGCGAGCACCTGCCGCAGCTCGGCGATCTGGGCGAAGCGCTGCTCCAGGTAGGTCGTGGCGAACTCGCGCAGCGGGCGCTGGGCGTGCTCGGCGAAGTCGGCTCGCCGCTCGTTCACCCGCCCGAGCGTCGCGATCAGCGCGAGCAGCAGCTCCTGCTTGCTCGAGAAGTAGAGGTAGATGGTGCCGTCGGCGATCCCCGCCGCGCGGGCGACGTCGCGCACCGTGGTGCGGTGATAGCCGCGCTCGGAAAAGACGCGGCTCGCGGCGTCGAGGATCTGCGTCCGGCGCCGGTCGGTGCGGTCCAGGTCGGCCATCCCCGCCCCTCGACGTCACTGAATGAAGCTTCATTCAGTCTACGCCGACCGGTGACGACCGGCAAGGGAACGGGGGCCGTCCGGTTTCTAGGAGATCCCGCTCGGCTCCGGGACCAGGTCGGTGGCGGGCAGCCACTCCAGCCGCCCCGCCTCCAGGAGCTCGCGGACCGCGGCCACCGGGTCGGGGTCCATGAAGGCGCCGCGGTCGTCCTCCGGCCGCGCCGTTGCGTCGGCGAGCCAGAAGCTGGCCTCGAGGGCGATCCCGTTGGGGTCGGTGAAGTAGATGGAGTGGATGAACCCGTGGTCGACCTCCTCGGTCACCTCGACGCCGGCCTCCTGGAGCCGCGCCTGGAGGTCGAGGAGTGCCTGGTGGTCGGGGATGTTGAAGGAGAGGTGGTCGAGCTGGAGGGCCTGCTCGACGCGCCAGCCGGCCGGCTTGCGGAAGGTGTCCGAGCCCTGCCACTCGAAGAAGGCCACCGTGTTGCCGGGGGCGATCTCGAAGAAGTAGTGGCGCATCGGCCCCGCCATCACGGTGGCGACCAGGCGCATCCCGAGAATCCCGTGATAGAAGCGGACGGTCGCGTCCATGTCGGGGGTGATCAGTGCCAGGTGGTTGACCCCCCGCCACGGCGGCCGCGGCATCTCCTGGATCGCTGCCGAGGCGGTCCGGGTCGACCCGTCGCTGACGGACATCGGGGTCCCTCCGAGGGGGTGGGCGGGAGGCCTCCCAGCCTACCGCACGTATGCCACCTCCTCGATGAATACGTGGCCCGATGCGTGGATGTACCGATGCCCTCGCCCGACCCGCCCGCACACGATGGAGCCGGCCTCGGCGCCGAGGCGATCCGCAATCTCTACCTCTGACTCAGACGGTGCTGAAGTGGCGGAGCAGCTCGACCAGGGTGTGGGCGATGCGCGCCGCCTTGGCGTCGTCGACCTCGGTCGGGTCCAGGTCGGGCACGA
>DATARS010000201.1:0-54478 GCA_036269455.1 Candidatus Dormiibacterota bacterium
CGACACGGTGACCGCCGGGGTGAACGGCCCCGACTGGCTGGTGCTGAAGAGCGAGTTGCCGTCACTCTGCAGCGTCGCCTGGCCACCGAGGAGCCCGAGCAGCACCCCGGCACACCCCGAGTTGATGACCGTCGCCACCGCCAGCGACTTGCCGTCGGGGGGCAGCGTGGCCGGGGCCAAGCTGATCGTGCCCGCGGTGGCCGCGGACACCGTCGTCGGGACGAGCAGCCGGGATCCCCCGGCGGCAAGGAGCGTCACGGTGATCACACCGATCGCCGTTGTCGTTGCGGGGGTCAGGCGCTTGGTCATCACGTCCTCAACTGAAGAGAGAGGGAGTCCAGAGGAGACGGTGCTCACCCCGGAGTCCGGGTCCGTCCTCGATGAGGAACGTCAACAGCGGCCAGGTTCTTGCTCCGCGACGGCCTGTCGGACAAACCGCGACAGTCCCGTCGCAGAGTCGTGACAGGTCAGGCCGTGGCCCAGACCAGGACCTCGGCGCCGCCCCGGCCGGCGTGCAGCCGGGGGGTGCCCGCGCCGGACAGCCGCACGGCGTCGCCGCCGAGCAGCTCGCCTGCACCCTCGAGGGTGGCGTCGCCCCGGGCGACGTAGAGATGGACGTGGTGGGCGTCGGGGAGGGTCACCGCCTCGTCGGGGCCGAGCCGTCCCACCGACAGCCGGGCGTCGCGCTGGCGGATGGCGATCGCCGAGTCGTCGGTGTCGCCGCCGGCGATGGTGACCAGGCCGCCGCGGGCGAGCTGGTCGTTGACGTCGAGCTGCTGGTAGCCGGGGTCGACGGACTCTCGGTCGGGGAGCACCCACATCTGGATGAAGTGCACGTCGCGGTCGCCGCTGGGGTTCATCTCCGAGTGGAGGATGCCGGAGCCCGCGGTCATCCGCTGTGCCAGCCCCGGGTAGATGATCCCCCTGTTGCCGAGGGTGTCGCGATGCTCGAGCTCGCCGTCGAGCACCCAGGTGACGATCTCCATGTCGCGGTGGGGATGGGTCTGGAAGCCGGTCCCGGCGCGGACCACGTCGTCGTTGCTGACGAGCAGGAGCCCGTGGTGGGTGTTGTCGGGGTCCCAGTGGCGGGAGAAGCTGAAGCTGTGGTGCGAGTCGAGCCACTCCAGCCTGGTGTGGAAGCGCTGCTCGCGGCGGCGCACGTCGACGACGGCGTCCATGGGATGGTCCTCGGTGGGGAATAGTTGCATCTGCAACGACAATGCTACCATGAGCCCATGTCCCGTCGCCCCGACCCCGAGCGGCTCGCCGCCTGGCGCCTCCTCCTCGAGGCGCACGCCACGGTGGTCGACCGGCTCGGGCGCGAGCTCGAGGCCGAGACCGGCCTGCCGCTGACCTGGTACGACGTCCTCGTCCAGCTCAACGCCGCCCCCCAGGGCAGGCTGCGGATGCGTGACCTCGCCCGGGCGGTGCTGCTCAGCCGCAGCGGGCTCACCCGCCTGGTCGACCGCATGGAGACCGCGGGGCTGGTCTGCCGCGAGGCCCATGATTCGGACGGACGCGGCGCCAACGCCCTGCTCACCGTCGCCGGCCGCAGCGCGCTCCGCCGCGCCGCGCCGGTCCACCTCCGCGGCATCGACGAGCACTTCGCCCGTCACCTCGAGGCGGCCGAGGTCGCGGTTCTCCGCACCGCCCTCGACCGGGTGGTCAGCAGGGGCGGGGACCCCGACGGCCCCGCCTGCGAAACCCGACAGAAACCGCTGACATGAGGTGGCTCGAACCGATTCGTCCCCACAATCCACAGGCTTTGCCACAGGCTCTGCCCCGGGCAGCGTGAGCTTTTTCCCGACTCAGCCGGTGCCCAACGGCACCTCGGCGACCACCGAGTACTCCGCTCCCGAGGGGTGTCGGTCGGACCGGTAGAGGCTCAGCCGGTCCACCTCGAAGCTGGGGAGCTCGACCCCGGAGGCGACTGCTGACGCCCATGCCGAGCGCGCCGCGGCGCTCCAGCCCGGGCGCGGACGGCCGAGCGTGCAGTGCGGGGAGAACCGGCGCTCCTCGACCTCGAACCCGGCGGCGCCGAGGCGGCGGCGGCAGTCCGCCGCCAGCGCGGTGAGCGGCTCGCGCCCGGCCCCGGCGCCGAGCCAGAGCACCCGCGGCTCGCCCCGTGGGGGAAAGCTCCCCAGCCCGCCGAGGGTCAGCGCGAAGGGTGCGGCGGCGGCCGCCGCCGGGGAGACGAGGGCGAGCACCTCCCCCACCCTCTCCTCGGCGAGCTCGCCGAAGAAGTGGAGGGTGAGGTGGAGGCCGCCGGGCGGCGCCCAGCGGCAGTCCCGCCGCGGGATGGCGGCGGCGAGCTCGTCGAGAAGGTCGACGGCCGGGCCGAGCGCGGGCTCGCACACCGCGACGGCGAGGAAGCTGCGCACCGGCGCCCCGGCTCAGGGATGCGGGGTCGACGCGCCCGGGGCCGGCCTGGACGGCGTGCAGGGCTGCAGCCCGACCTCGAGCAGGACGGTGAGCCTGCCCGCCCGGCAGTCGTCGTCGATCGCCTGGAAGATGCCTGCCGCGAACCAGGCGGGCCGCTCGCGCACCGTGTACGGGCGCGGCGCCGCCACCAGGATCCGGTGGAGGCTTCGGGTGGCTGCGGTCTGGGCGTCGAGGCGGAGGATCTCGTAGCCGGCGTCGTCGCGGATCGGGTCCGAGACCCGGCCCGCCGGCGCCGCCCGGACGGTGGCGACGAATCCGGCGTCGGAGGACTGGAGCTGGGCGAGGTTGAGGGCGCCGAGATCGCCGCCCTGGAGGCGGGAGCGCTCGTCGTCGGAGAGCTGCTTCGCCAGCGTCTCGAAGGCGGTCCCCGAGCGCAGCCGCGCCTCGATGTCGGCGGCGCGCTGGGAGGCGAAGAGATCCTCGAGCCGCTGCTCGTTGAGCCGCGAGCGGACCGCGTCGCGGAGCTGGTCCATGCTCCCCCCGGCCTCGTCGAGCTGCTTGCGGAGCTGGTCGGGGCCGCCGGCCGAACGGGTGTCCTGGGCGATCTCGGCGGCGACGTCGGCGTCGGTCGCCGCGAGGTGGCGGTAGCCGGCCTCCTCGGCGATGACCTGGTCGATGATCAGGCTCTCCATCACCCGCCGCCGGACCCCGGCGAGGAAGTTCGGGTAGGCGGAGTCGCCGGGCACCGGCGCCCCCCCGGCCTGGCGGATGGCGGTGAGCGCGCTGGTCACCCGGGCGTCGAAGAGACCGGCGGGGATGCCCGTGCCGCCGACCCTGGCGACCGGGCCACGCGGTGGCGTCGTGCTGCCCCGGCCGAGCAGCTGGGTGGTGGCGACGACGGCGCCGGCGAGGAGGATGAGCACCAGCGGGCCGAGCACCAGCACGCGCCGGCGGCGAGGGGCGGAGGCCATGGCCGAGCATGGTAGCCGTCCGCGGCGGGCGCCCCGGACGGCTCAGGCCTGCGCGGTGCGCCGGACCGAGGGCCGGGTGGCCGTCCAGACCGCCGCCACGCCCACCAGCACCGCGCCGACGGCGATGGCGTCGAAGAGCGGCACCACGTGGGCGAGCAGCCCGTAGACCAGCGTCCCGAGCGGCTGGAGGCCGGCGAAGGTGGTGGTGTACAGGCCCAGCAGCCGCCCCCGGAGCGCCGGGTCGGTGTCGGTCTGGAGCAGGGTGGTCATCGACGTGTTCATCGCCAGGAACCCGAAGCTGATCCCCACCAGCGCGGGCAGCGCCTGGGCGAGGGAGTGCGACTGGGTGAGGACGACCAGGGCGACGGCGTAGACCGCCCCGCCCGCGCCGAGCATCCGCACCCGGGTCCGGGGGCTGCCCCGCCCGGCGATGAGCAGCCCGGCGGCGAGCCCGCCGACCCCGCCGGTGCTGTAGAGCAGGCCGAGCACCGCGCCGCCGCCGTGGAGCTGGGTCAGCGCGAACACCGGCAGGTAGGGCATGTAGGAGACCCCGAAGAAGGAGAGCACCGCCGCGCAGAGCACCACCGAGCGCACCAGCGGGTCGGCCGCCGCCGCCGCAAGGCCGCCGCGGAGCCCCCGGCGGGTCATCCCCGCGATCGGCTGGGATTGCAGCGGCGGGATGTCGGGCACCACGGTGAGCAGCACGACGATCGGCACCAGGTAGGCGAGCGCGAGCACCAGGAAGCACCACCCCGGCCCCACGGTGACGAGCAGCTGCCCCGCCAGGGCGGGGCCGACGATCCGGCAGGTGCTCATCGCCACCGAGCCGAGCGCGACCGCGCTGACCACGAGCTCGCGGTCGACGAGGTCGGCGACGAGCGCCTGGCGGCTGGGGAGGTCGACGGAGTCGGCGGCGCCGTAGAGCAGCGCCACCACCAGCACGGAGGCGAAGGAGGCGTGGCCGCTCAGCGCCAGCGCCGCGAGGCCGCCGCTGCTCAGCCCGAGCACGGTCTGGGTGACGAGCAGGATGCGGCGCCGGCTCACCCGGTCGGCGATCGCCCCGCCGGCGATCGACAGGGCGACCGCGGGCACGCCGTCGGCGGCGGCGACGACGCCGACGGCGGTCTGGCTGTGGGTGAGCTGGAAGACGAAGTAGCCGAGCGCGACGATCTGCATCCAGGTGCCGATCAGCACCGGCCACTGGGCGATCCAGTACCAGCGGAAGGGACGGACCCGCAGCGCCGGGGGGAGGACGCGGCGTCGCACCGCGGGCACGGGCGACTCGCGGGCGTCGTCCATCGGACGATGATCCCAGATCGCGTGAATTCCGCCGAGCAACGCCGCTGTGTCTATCCGGTCATATCACCGCAACCTCCGGCTCGCCGCCATCGCCCGAAAAGCGCTCCGGTGCGTAGGGGGCGAGATCGATCTCCGGCTCGCGGCCGAGCAGCCGCTCGGCGAGCAGGTGGCCGATGGCGGGGGCCTGCATGAAGCCGTGGCCGCTGAAGCCGCAGCAGAGCCAGAGCCCGGGCCGGCCCCGGGCCTCGCCGACGATCCCCTGATGGTCGGGCGACATCTCGTAGAGGCCCGCCCAGCCGGTGCGGATCCGCGCCCGCTCGAGCGCCGGCAGCCGCCAGGTGGCGTGCTCGATGAGGTGCTCGAGGAAGTCCCAGGCGACGCTGGTGTCGAAGGAGGCCGGCTCGTCCGGATCGCTCATCCCGAGCAGCAGGCCGTCGCCCTCGGGGTGGAAGTAGAAGGAGGTGTGGAAGTCGACGGTCATCGGCACCGGCCGGCTGAGCGCGAAGGTCTCGGTGAGGAAGATGTGGCGGCGGTAGGGGGTGACCGGCACCGACGTGCCCGCCAGCTCCGCCACCGTGGCGGCGTGGGGACCGGCGCAGTCCACCACCAGCGGGGTGGCCACCCGGCCGCGGGCGGTGCGCACCGCGGCGACCGCCTCGCCCTCGAGGTCGATCCCCACCAACTCGATGTCCTCGAGCACCGTCGCCCCGTGCCGGCGAGCGGCGGCGGCGTAGCCCAGGGTCACCTCGTTGGGGCCGGCGAGGCCGTCGGTGGGGCACCAGGTGGCGGCGACGAGGTCGCCGGCGCGCAGCTCGGGCACGAGCTCGAGCGCCCCGGCGACGTCCAGGAGCTCGACCTCGGCCAGCCCGGCGGCGCGCTGCACCTCGACGTTGCGGGCGAACTGCGCCGCCTCCGCCTCGGTGGTGGCGAGGAAGAGGTAGCCGATCTGCCGCAGCTCGGCGGAGCTGCCGATCTCCTCGGGGAAGCGCTCGAGCATCGCCCGGCTGAGCCGGCTGACGCGGACGTTCACGTCGGTGGAGAACTGCTGGCGGACCCCGCCGGCGCAGCGCCCGGTCGAGCCGCCGCCGAGCTCGCCCCGCTCGAGGAGCAGCGGCCGCATCCCCCCGCGGGCGAGGTGGTAGGCGAGCGAGCAGCCCATCACCCCGCCGCCGATGATCACGCAGCCGGCGGCGGCGGGGACCTCTCCGGGAGTCACGCCACCGCGCCGGCGGGCAGCGGCCGGCCGTCGAGGAAGGCGCCGAGCAGCTCGAGCTGGCGGCGGACGTAGGCCTCGTTCCAGCCGTGGCCGGCGTCCTCGACCAGGGCCAGCTCGCAGCGCTCCCACCCGTCGCTGAGCCGGCGCAGCCCCTCGCTGTCCACGATCCTGTCGCCGGCGGCGGCGATGAGCAGCACCGGCTCGGGATGGGCGGCGACCAGCCCGGCGTCGTGCACCCGCAGCCCGTCGCGCAGCCACTCGCGCGAGGCACGCGGATGGGCCCGGCACTGGTTGGCGAAGTTCACCTCGGCGGCGCGGCGGTCGACGTCCTTGCCCTCGACCATCAGCCGCTTGTAGAGGTCGCTGACCATCCGCCGCCGGCTCAGCCAGATCACCGCGTCGAAGAGCCCGGGCGCGGTCATCGCCGCCACCTGCATGTGGAAGCGCCGGCGCACCAGCTCGGGACTGAGCAGCGGGGTGTGGAGCAGCAGCCGCCCGATCCGGCCGGGGCGCCGCCGCGCCAGCGCGCAGGCGACCGGCGAGCCGAGGCAGAGCCCGCCGAGGTCGAAGCGCTCGAGGCCGAGGTGGTCGAGCAGCGGCTCCACCCCGGCGGCGAGGGCGTCGGAGGTGTGGCGGGCGCGCAGCGGCGACGACGCCCCGAACCCGGGGAGGTCGGGGACGACGAGGGTGCGCCGGGTGCAGAGCTCGTCGAACCAGGTCTCGTAGTTCTCCGCCGACCCGAGGAACCCGTGCATGAGCACGAGCGGGGGACCGTCGCCCCCGGTCAGGTAGCGCAGCCGCCGGCCGTCGAGCTCCAGAAACGCCTCACGCATGGCGCGCATTCTGACGGTGCCACAGGGACCCAGGACGGACGGGGGGAGCATCCCCCCGGGTTAAATATCGATCTGGGCGCGCTGGAGGCGGCCGCTGTAGTCGACGTAGATGCTCTTCCACTCGCTGAACTGGTCGAGCGCGACCGTGCCCGCCTCGCGGTGGCCGTTGCCGGTGTTCTTGATCCCGCCGAAGGGAAGCTGGATCTCGGCGCCGATGGTCGGGGCGTTGACGTAGACGATCCCCGCCTCGAGCTCGTTGATGGCGCGGAAGCCGGTGCGCAGGTCGGTGGTGTAGAGCGAGAGGCTCAGCCCGTAGCCGGTGCCGTTGGCGACCGCCAGGGCCTCGTCGAGGCTCTCGACGGGGATGACCGCGGTGGTCGGGCCGAAGATCTCCTCCTGGGCGATGCGCATCTGCGGGGCCACGTCGGCGAAGACCGTCGGCCGGTAGAAGCTGCCCCGGGCGAGCTCGCCGTCGGACGCCACCTCGCCACCGAGCAGCAGCCGCGCGCCCTCGGCGACGCCGATCCCGGTATAGGCGTGGATGCGCTCGAGCTGGCGGGGGTTGATCACCGGGCCGACGTCGACGGACTCGTCGAGCCCGTCGCCGAGGCGCAGCCGCGAGGCGCGGCCGACCAGCGCGTCGGTGAAGTCGGCGAGGCGGCGGCGGTGGACGATCAGCCGCGAGCTCGCGGTGCAGCGCTGGCCGCTGGTGCCGAACGCCCCCCAGAGGGCGCCCTCGACGGCGAGCTCGACGTCGGCGTCGTCCATCACCACGATGGCGTTCTTGCCACCCAGCTCGAGCGAGCAGCGCCGCAGCATGCCGCCGCAGATCTCGGAGATGTGCCGGCCGGTCGGCACGCTGCCGGTGAACGACACCGCGGCGATGCCGGGATGGCGCACCAGCGCCTCGCCCGCCTCGGGCCCGAAGCCGAAGACGATGTTGACGACTCCGGCAGGAAGTCCCGCCTCCTCGAGGATCTCCACCAGGCGCAGGGCGCAGAGCGGGGTGTCCTCCGCCGGCTTGAAGACGACGGTGTTGCCGGCGAGCAGCGCGGGGAAGAGCTTCCACGTGGGGATCGCCACCGGGAAGTTCCAGGGGGTGATGATCCCCACCGCGCCGAGCGGCTGGCGCATGGTCATCGCCCACTTGTCGCGCAGCTCGCTGGGGACGGTCTGGCCGAAGGGCCGGCGCGCCTCGCCGGCGATGTACTTGGCCATGTCGACGCCCTCCTGGACGTCGCCCCGGGCCTCGACGAGCACCTTGCCCATCTCCCGGGTCATCAGCCGCGCCATCTCCTCCTTGCGCTCCTCGAGGAGCAGGCCGGCGCGGAGGATGATCTCGCCGCGCGCCGGCCACGGCGTCGACCGCCAGGCGGGCAGCGCCGCCCGCGCCGCCGCCACCGCGGCGTCGACCTCGGCGGCACCGCTGCGCGGGAACTCCCCGAGCACCTCGTCGCGCCGGGCGGGGTTGACCGACTCGAAGACCGCGTCGGCGGCGTCGACCGAGCGGCCGCCGATGTGGTTGCCGAAGCGCTCGGCGCTCACGCGCAGCTCCCGAGCGCCCTCTCGAGAATCTCCAGCCCCTGGTCGAGCTCGGCCTCGGGGATGGTGAGCGGCGGGATCAGCCGGATGACGTTGTCGTCGCCGCCGCAGTTGAGCAGCAGCAGGCCGTCCTCGAGGGCGCGCTCGCGGATGCGCGACACCACGCCGCCGTCGGGCCGGCCCTCGGGGGTGCTGAACTCCAGGCCGATCATCAGCCCCAGGCCGCGGACGTCGGTCAGCCGCGGGCAGATCCCCGGCCACGCCCTGGCCCGCTCGAGCACGGCGTCGCCGAGGCGCGCCGAGCGCTCCACCAGCCCCTCGCGCTGGATGGTGCGGATCACCGCCACCGCGGCGGCGCAGGCCACCGGGTTGCCCCCGTAGGTGGTGCCGTGGTCACCGGGGTGCCAGCGCTCCATCACCTCGCGGCGGGCGACCAGGGCCGCCACCGGCATGCCGTTGCCCAGCCCCTTGGCGAGGCACATGATGTCGGGCGCGGTGCCGGTGTGCTCGACGGCGAAGAAGCGGCCGGTGCGGGCGAAGCCGGTCTGCACCTCGTCGGCGACGAGCAGGATCCCGTGACGGTCGCAGAGCTCGCGCAGACCGGGGAGGAAGTCCATCGGGGGCACCACGTAGCCGCCCTCGCCCTGCACCGGCTCGACCACCACCGCGGCGACGTCCCGCGGATCGAGGGTCAGCGCGAAGAGCCGCTCGATCTCGGCGATCGACGTGGCGCCGGAACCGTTGTGGGGATAGGGGACGTGGTGGACGCCGGGGAGCAGCGGGCCCACCCCGGCGTGGTACTTCGCCTTGGACGCGGTGAGGGTGACCGCGCCCATCGTCCGCCCGTGGAAGCCGCCGAGGAAGGCGATCACGTCGCCGCGACCGGTGGCCTTGCGAGCGAGCTTGAGCGCCCCCTCCACCGCCTCGGCGCCGCTGTTGCAGAGGAAGACCGACTCGAGGTCTGAGGGCGCCACCTCGGCGATCGCCTCCGCGGCCTCGATCATCGGGGTGTTGTAGGCCGTCACCGAGGTGTGGAGCAGCCGGTCGACCTGGGCGTGGACCGCGGCGCGCACCGCGGGGTGGCCATGGCCCAGGTTGGTGACCCCGATCCCGCAGCCGAAGTCGAGGATGTCGCGGCCGTCGACGGTGTGGAGGTGCGCGCCCTCGGCGCTCTCCACGACGAGGTCGCTGTAGCGGCTGTAGGCGGTGCTGACGTGGGCCGCGTCGCGCTCGCGCCAGCGGGCCGCCAGCTCCGGCCCGGGCTGCTGCATCTGGGTCACGGGCGATCTCCGACAGAGGGGCGAGGCCGACGCGCGGGGCACGGTTGGTCCCCCGCTGAGGGTACCCCCCGGCGCCGGCGGAGGATCGACAGGCGGGTGACCGGTGGACAACGGTCCGGTGGCCCCGTCGATTGACAGGCGGCAGGCCGCCCGAGTATGCAGGGGCCGATGCATCGCTCGAGCGCCTGCCTGGCGACCGTGCTCGCCACCGTCTCGACCACGCTCCTGGCCTGCGGCAGCTCCGGAGCGACCCCCACCCCCGGCCCCCTCGCCTCGTGCTCGGGGACCGTGACCGTCGGCAGCGACCTGCCGAGCAGCGGGGACGACGCCACCCTGGCCGGTCCCGCGGCGAAGGCGGTGCAGCTCGCCGTCGACCAGGCCAACGTCGGCCAGCTGCTCGGCGGCTGCACGCTCAAGTACGTCGCCATGAACGACGCCGGCAGCCAGGGCGCGGCCGATCCCACCGTCGGCGCCCAGAACGTCACCACCCTGGTGGCCAACCCGACGCTGGTGGGGATCATCGGCCCCTTCAACACCCGGGTCGCCACCGCCGAGCTGAAGATCAGCAACGCGGCGGGGGTGGTGCAGATCAGCCCCTCCACCACCGACCCCGGGCTCACCGTCGCGGGCAGCGACCCGGGGGTCGACACCGCCTCGCTCAAGCCGAGCGGCAAGACGACCTTCTTCCGCTTGATCGCCAACGACATCGCCCAGGCGCAGGCGATGGCGCAGGTCGCGAGGAAGGAGCTGCCCGCGCCGAAGATCTACGACGTCAGCGACCAGGAGGCGTACGGGTCGGACATGTCCGACTACTTCGACGCCGCGGTGGCCGCCGGGGGCGGCACCATCGTCAAGCGGGTGCGGCTCAGCGGCCCGAGCCCCGACTTCGGGCCGGTCGCGGGCGAGGCCCAGACACTCGGGGCGAACGGGGTCTTCTTCGGCGGCCTGATGAGCAACGGCGCGGGCCTGCTCGCCAAGCAGATGGCCGCAATCGGCCTGAAGGCGCAGTTCCTCGGCGACGACGGTGTCATCGGCGACAGGTTCCTCAGCGACGCCGGGAGCGCCGCCGAGGGCGCTCTCGCCACGACCGCCCCGAACACCATCGGACTGGCGAGCGCCCGGCAGTTCGACCAGCAGTATCAGCTGCGCTACGGTGAGAACCCGGGGCCGTACTCCACCTACGCCTACGACTGCATGAACATCCTCCTGAACGCGGTGCACGACGTCCTGGTGGCGAACGGGGCCAAGCCGCCGGCGAACCTCCAGACCTTCCGCTCCCAGGTCGTCGCCAGGGTGCAGGCCACCGACTACCACGGCACCGTGGGCGAGACCCGCTTCGACGCCAACGGCGACACCCGCAACACCGCCTTCGCCGTGTACGTCGTCCGCAACGGGAAGTGGGTCGAGCGCGAGACCGTCTCCCCCACGCCGGGCTGACCTCGCCCGGGCGCACGCAACCTCGAAGCTTGATTGACAGTCCACCCACCGGGCGCGTATGCAGTAGCATCGCGCCGCCCGGGCGGTGCAGCGATCCCGCGGGGCAGCGCGCCCCCTGATCGGCCCTGAGTGGCAGAGGAGATCCCATGCAGCGTACCCCGGCTCATGCGGCACCCGTCCTCGGCATCGTCTCCATCGCGCTGCTCGCCGGCTGCGGCACCGGCGGCACCTCCTCGCCGACCTCCAGCGCCAGCTCCGGAGGCGGCGCCCTCGCCTCCTGCACCGGCTCGGTGACCGTCGCCAGCGACCTGCCGACCAGTGGCAGCGACGCCTCCGACGGCGTCCCGACCCAGAACGGGGCGAAGCTCGCGGTCACCCAGGCCAACGCCAACAAGCTGCTCGGCGGATGCACCGTGAACTACCTGCCGATGGACGACTCCTCCGTCGCCCTGGGCAAGCACGACCCGCAGCAGGGCGCCCAGAACATCAGCGCGCTCGCGGGGAACCCGGCGGTCATCGGCGTGGTGGGACCCTTCAACTCGAACGTCGCCAAGGCGGAGATGCCCACCGCCAACCGGGCCGGGCTGGTGATGATCAGCCCGTCGAACACCGGCCCGGGCCTGACCATCGTGGGCAGCGATCCCACCACCGACACCGCCTCGCTGCGTCCCACCGGGAAGGTCACCTACTTCCGGGTCTGCACCACCGACCTGCAGCAGGGCCACGGCCTCGCCACCGCGGCGACGGACACCCTCAAGGTGACCAAGGCCTACGTCCTCGACGACCAGGAGACCTACGGCAAGGGCCTCGCCGACCAGTTCGTGAAGTTCTTCGGGCAGGGCGGGGGCACCGTGCTCAAGCGCCAGAGCCTGCCCGGCAACACCAAGGACTTCAAGACCCAGCTCACCGAGGCCAAGAGCCTCGGCGCCGACCTGGTGTTCTTCGGCGGGACCTCGAGCAACGGCGGCGGCATCATCCGCGCGCAGATGACCGACGTCGGCCTGACCGCGAAGTTCGAGGGCGGCGACGGCATCGTCGACGACGAGTTCTTCAAGGAGGCGGGCGCCGCGGGCGACGGCTCCTACGGCACCATCGCCGCCCCGGATCCGACCAAGCTCCCGTCGGCGGCGCAGTTCGTGAAGGACTACAAGGCGGCCTACGGCACCGACCCGGGTGCGTACTCCGCCAACGCCTACGACGGCATGAACATCCTGCTGACCGCCGCCAAGAAGGTCATCACCGACAACGGCGGCAAGCTCCCGACCGACTCCACCAAGCTGCGCTCCTCCGAGCGTGACGCCGTCGCCGGCATCGACTACACCGGGGCCATCGGCCACACCACCTTCGACGCCAACGGCGACACCAGCAACGTGCTGCTCACCCTGAAGGTCGGCAAGAGCCAGATGTGGATGTACGACGCCACCATCCAGGAAAAGGCGGGGTGATCGCAGCCGGAGAGGGCGGGCGGACCTGAGCCGGGGCAGGGTGCTGCCGTGGCCAGGACGGAGGTCGAGCGGCCAGCCGCGGGGCTGCGCCGCGCCGGCCCGGTGATCGCCGGGCTGCGAAGGTCGATCGGCGGCGCCACCGCGCGGCTGTTCCTCCCCGCCCTCGCCGCGGTGATGGTCGGCCTGGTGCTGCTCGTCGCCGCACGGCACGGCGCCTCCGAGGCGGGCCAGCAGCTCGTCAACGGGCTGCAGCAGGGCGCGATCTACGCGCTCGTCGCCGTGGGCTACACCATGGTCTACGGGATCATCGAGCTGATCAACTTCGCCCACGGCGACGTCTTCACCCTCGGCGCCTTCTACAGCATCCTCATCAGCGAGCTCCTCGGCCGGACGGTCCACCTCGACCTGGGCAGCCTCGCCACCAGCGGCCTCGCCGGCCTGGTGGTGGCGCTCGCCATCCTCTTCCCCCTGACCATGCTGATGTCGGGAGTGACGGGCGTCGTCATCGAGCGGGTCGCCTACCGGCGGCTGCGCGACGCCCCGCGGCTCGCCCCCCTGATCACCGCGATCGGCGTCTCCTTCCTGCTCGAGGGCATCATGTTCGCCGGCTTCGGCAGCGGCAACGTGCAGGCGGGCAAGGGCGGCTGGATCCACGGCACCGCCTTCACCATCCACGGCGTGTTCGTCGGCTGGAAGGAGCTCTTCGTCATCGTCGTCGCGGCCGCGCTGATGGTGCTGCTCCACCAGTTCATCCATCACAGCCGGCTGGGCAAGGCGATGCGCGCCACCGCCCAGGACCGCGACGCCGCGCTCATCTGCGGCATCAACATCAACCGCACCATCTCCGCGACCTTCTTCATCGGCTCGGCGCTGGCGGGGGCGGGAGCGCTCATCTATGCGCTCTACTACAACCTGCTGCAGTGGAACCTGGGCTTCAACCTCGGCATCATCGCCTTCACCGCCGCGGTTCTGGGCGGGATCGGCAACATCGTCGGGGCCGGGCTCGGCGGCTTCCTCATCGGCCTGGTCGCGGTGTACGGCGCCGACCTGGTCGGCGGGCAGTGGAGCAACTCGATCGTCTTCTCGATGCTCATCATCGTGCTCACCTTCCGCCCCACCGGGCTGCTCGGCGTCCAGGTCCCCGACCGTGCCTGACGCGCCCCCCCGTCAGCCGGAGCCCGCCGGCACCGCGTTCTGGTTGCTGGCGCTCGGTGGCCTGCTCCTGGTGGTGACCGGCTGGCTGCTCCCCTGGTTCGTCGAGCCCACCTCGAGCGGGGTGGGCTTCAGCGGCCAGGACGCGGCGGTCTCCTTCAACGGCCCGGGCACGCTCCTCCTCGACCTCCTCGGCGTGTGCATGGTCTGCCTCCTGGTCGGCCTGGCCGCCGACGCGGTGCGCCGGCGCCGCAGCCCCCAGTCCCCGCTGCCGCTGACCCGGGCGCGCGGCGCGATCGCGCTCGCCGGCGCGGCGCTGACGCTGCTGATCTGGTACATCGTCGGAGTCCAGCGCGCCGAGCCGCTCTTCGGCACCATCAGCGCCGACGCGATCGCCGACAACGCGGTGTGGATGACGCTGACCGGCTTTCTCGTGCTCGCCTTCGCCTACGGGCTGCGGGGCTGGGTGCTCCGCCACGGTGGGGTCGCGCTGGCGATCGTCGCCGTCTGCTTCGGCGCCGCCTTCCCCTTCATCTTCAACGCCTCGAACAACGGCATCGACATCATCGTCTGGGGTGCGCAGTTCGCCGGCATCTACACGCTCCTGGCGCTGGGACTCAACGTGGTGGTCGGCTTCGCCGGGCTGCTCGACCTGGGCTACGCGGCGTTCTTCGCGATCGGCGCCTACACCACCGCATCGCTCGCCTCGTCGGCGCACGGGGTGCATCTCCCCTTCTGGGTGCTGCTCTTCGCCGGCGCCGCGGTCGCAGGGCTCTTCGGCGTGATCCTCGGCGCACCCACGCTGCGACTGCGCAGCGACTACCTCGCCATCGTCACGCTCGGCTTCGGCGAGATCGTCCCCGACATGGCGACCAACAACGCCTTCAATCAGACCGGGGGGCCGAACGGGCTGTCGGGAGTCGACCAGCCGTCGCTGTTCGGCCACAACTTCGGCCTCTTCGGGATCAATCCCAAGCCGTACTTCTACGCCATCCTCGTCCTCATCGTCCTGGTGATCCTGGTGCTCCGCAACCTGGAGCGGTCACGGCTGGGACGCGCCTGGGTGGCGCTGCGCGAGGACGAGATCGCCGCCGCCGCCACCGGGATCAACACCGTCACCACCAAGCTGCTCGCCTTCTCCATCGGCGCCTCGGTCAGCGGCTTCGCCGGCGCCTTCTTCGGCGCCATGCTCGGCAGCGTCGGGCCGGAGAACTTCTCCTTCGCGGTGTCGGTCACGGCGATCAGCACCGTGGTGCTCGGCGGCATCGGCAACATCACCGGCGCCGCGGTCGGCGGCCTGGTGGTGTCCTTCGTCATCTTCTGGGTGCTGCCCCACCTGCAGGGCTGGGGGACGACGCTCGGCGCCACCACCGGGGTCCCCACGCTCGGCACCATCGACTACAGCAAGTACACCTACATCGTCTACGGCGTGATCCTCATCGGCATCATGCTGGTGCGGCCCTCCGGGCTCATCCCCAGCCGGGCGCGCAAGATCGAGCTGCAGGGAACCCAGACCGAGTCACTGGCCGCGACCCAGGGACGCAGCTGATGGCGATGCTCGAGGTCGAGGGGCTGGTCAAGCGCTTCGGCGGCCTGGTCGCGGTCAACGGGGTGAGCTTCGAGATCGAGGAGGGCGCGATCGTCTCGATGATCGGCCCCAACGGCGCGGGCAAGACCACCGCCTTCAACTGCATCACCGGCCTCTACCCGGTGTCTGCGGGTGACGTCCGCTTCTGCGGCCGCAGCATCGTGGGCCTGGCGCCGCACCTCATCACCAGGCTCGGGGTCACCCGCACCTTCCAGAACATCCGCCTGTTCTCCCACATGACCGCGGTCGACAACGTGATGGTCGGCGAGCACTGCCGGATGCACGCCCGGGTGTGGGACTCGATGCTCCACACCCCCCTGGCGCGGCGCGAGGAGCGCGACGTCGAGGCGCGGGCCCTGGCGACCCTCGGCCGCATGGGCCTCGACGGGCACGCCGACACGCTGGCGCGCAATCTCGCCTACGGGCTGCAGCGCCGCCTCGAGATCGCCCGGGCACTGGCGAGCGGCCCCCGGATGATCCTGCTCGACGAACCCGCCGCGGGGCTGAATCCCCAGGAGAAGATCGAGCTCATCCAGACGATCACCCGGCTGCGCGACGAGGGTCTCACCGTCTTCCTCATCGAGCACGACATGCGGGTGGTCATGGAGGCGAGCGATCGCATCGTCGTCCTCGACCACGGCGAGAGGATCGCCGAGGGGATCCCGGCGGAGGTCCGCAACGACCCCCGGGTGGTCGAGGCCTACCTCGGCCGCGGCGCGGCCGAGAGGATGCGCGGCGGATGAGCGACGCACCGAGGCCGCTGCTCGAGCTGCGGGACGTCGACGTGCTCTATGGCCGCGTCCAGGCGCTGCGCGGGATCTCGCTCCACGTCGACCCGGGCGAGGTGGTGGCCCTCATCGGCAGCAACGGCGCGGGCAAGACCACGACGCTGCGCGCGATCAGCGGGCTGGTGCGCCCGGCCCGGGGCGAGATCCTGCTCGAGGGCGAGCCGATCCACACCCTGGGAGCCGAGATGGTCGCCCGGCGCGGCGTGGCCCACGCCCCCGAGGGACGGCGCCTCTTCAGCCGCATGACCGTTCGCGAGAACCTCGAGATGGGCGCCTTCTCGCGTCGCGACACCCACCAGCTCCGCGCCGACTTCGACCGGGTGTACGAGCTCTTCCCCCGCCTGCGCGAGCGCAACAGCCAGCTCTCCGGCAGCCTCAGCGGCGGCGAGCAGCAGATGGTCGCGATCGGCCGCGCGCTGATGGCGAGCCCCCGCGTCCTGCTCCTCGACGAGCCGTCGCTGGGGCTCGCGCCGATCCTGGTCGACGTCATCTTCGACGTGATCCGCGGGATCAACGCGTCAGGAACGACCATCCTGCTCATCGAGCAGAACGCGCTCCTCGCCCTCGACGTGGCGCGGCGCGCCTACGTGCTGGAGACGGGCACCATCGCGCTCAGCGGCGACGCCGCCGAGCTCGCCCGGTCCCCGGCGGTGCAGCGAGCCTACCTGGGGGTGTGACCGGCCCGGCCGGCCTACATGCTCCGCAGGTGCAGGTACTTGCGCATGTCGGGGAGGGCGGCGGCGAGCCCCACTCCGGCGGTCAGCAGCCCAAGGGCCACGAGCAGCTTCAGCAGCATGACGGGATCCTCCACGATGCCCAGCGAGCCCGGAGTCTACAGCCTGGCCGCCGGATCTCAGGCGACCATAGCCTTGGCGTACTCCTCGCGGAAGCGGCCACGGGCCCGGAAGAGCAGGGTCTCGATCGCCGAGCAGGAGACGCCGAGGCGGTCGGCGATGGAGCGGTAGTCGAGGCCCTCGATCTCGCGGAGCACCAGCACCTGGCGGTGGCGCGGGTTGAGCCGGTCGAGCACCTGGACGACGAAGCGGGCCTCCTCGCGCTGCTCGACGTGCTGCTCGGTGTCGATCACCGCCATGGTCCCGGCGGCGGGCTTGACGTGGACCATGTCGTCGATCGACTGCGCCGGCTGGCGGCGGAGGGCGCGGATGTGGTCGATGGCGAGATTGGTGCCGATGCGCAGCACCCATGCCCGGAACTTGAGGTCCCCCTCGACGCCGATGCGCTGGGCGGCGCGGAGGAAGGTCTCCTGGGCCAGCTCCTCGGCGACCGCCTCGTTGCCACAGAGGCGAGTCAGCCGGCGGACCACCAGCGGGCGATGGCGGCGGTAGAGTTCCTCGAAGGCGCCGACGACGCCGCCACGGAAGGCGTCGACCAGGGCCTGGTCGTCGAGCTCGGGGAGGGTGGAGACCACTTCGGCGCGTTTCCTTCTCTTGGGGGTACCGCAAGGAATCCTGCGGTCGGCCCCATGAAGGCCCCGACGCCTCCTGGTAAAAATTTGTTCGCGGCGTGTCGCGAGTTGACACACCGCCGGCAACGCCCCCCTGTCAGCGGCCGGCGGCGCCCACCCCGAGGACCAGGCCGGCGAGCACGATGAAGATCCCGTACTCGAGCAGCTGCCCGCGGCCGAGCCGGCCCGCGACCAGCCCTCCGAGCAGGCCGCGCAGCCCGTACCAGAGCATCAGCAGCGACACCGCCGAGGGGGCCTGGGCGAAGAGCCCGCCCGCCACCGTGGCGGTGGCGGCGAGCACCAGGCCGAGCGCCACGGCGGCGAGGGCGGTGCGCCGCCAGGCCAGCCCGTCCTCGGTGCGGCCGGCGTCGTAGGCGGTGGCGGTGGTCCCGAGCAGCACCACGGTGCCGCGCACCCACCAGGAGAGCCCGGGGGCGGCCCCGGCGAGCACCGAGGGGACGCAGACCAGCAGCGGCGCGGCCTCGCGGAGGTGGCGCACCGCCGGGCCCCCGAGGCCGGCGGCGCGCATCGCCGCGAGGTGGGGCGCGGCGACGATCACGCCGGCGGCGATGAGCACCGCGAGCACGGTGATGCGCAGGTCGGTGCTCCCCGCCAGCGAGACCGCGAGCGAGATCACCGCGGCCACGGGGAGGATGAAGGCGTCGGGCCCCGGCCGGTGCTCCTCGGGGCAGAGCACCAGGTCGTAGTGGATGATCGCCAGGGCGGTGAGCACCACCAGGGCGAAGTCGAGGCAGGGGCTGAGCACCCAGCCGGTGTTCTGGGGCCGGACCAGCACCGCGGTGAGCGCCACCGCGGCCCCGACGACGCCGTGGAAGACCGGCGCGGGCACCCGGGCGACGGTGACCGCGCGGATCTCGCGAACCACCCCCAGCGCCCGCCGCGCCTCCTCGGCGTAGAAGGCGTGGCCGGTGCGCCGGGGCGGAGCCTCGTCGGGCTCGGGCTCGGCGGCGGTGGCGGCGTCGTCCGGCTCGGGCTCGGCGAGGGCGGCCCCCGTCCCCGGTCCACGGAGCTCGACGGAGGCCCGCGCGAACGCGCCCGGCGGACGGAAGGGGCTCACGCCTCGCTGGTGCCCGCCCGGCCGTAGTCGTCGGAGATCCGCACCACGTCGTCGATCTCCGGCGAGGACACCTCGAGGAGGTCGACGTCGGTGACCGCCACGAAGCGGTGACGCCGGCCCGGGCGGATGCGGGCGCTCGCCCCCTCGCCCATACGGTGGGTGGCGAGCTCGCCCTCGCCGTCCTCGAGCACCAGGTCGAGCTCGCCGCGCAGGACCAGGATCGACTCGTCCTTCTGCACGTGGTACTGGAGGCTGAGCGCGTGCCCGGCGTCGACGTGGATCACCTTGCCGAGGTAGCGGTCGGTGATCGCCCAGCGCAGCTCATGACCCCAGGGCTTGTCGACGCGGCCGCTGCCGGGCGCGCTCACCGGGCCGGACGCGAGCCGCTCGGTCAATGCGCCGCCCCGGCCGGGGCCTCGATGCCGAGGAAGCCCTCGAGGGCGGCGAGCAGCTGCTGCACCCGCTCGGGTGTCGGCGCCTCGCTGTACACCCGGATCAGCGGCTCGGTGCCGCTGAAGCGGACCAGCGCCCAGGAGCCGTCGGCGAGGTAGAACTTGAAGCCGTCGTCGGAGCGGCTGCGCACCACCGCCTCGCCGGCGAGCTCGGCCGGCGGGTTCTCGCCGACGCGCAGGTACATCTCCTGCTTGCGCTCCGCGTAGCCCTCGCGCGCCATGGCGATGTCGTGGCGCGCGTAGGCGTGGGGACCGACCAGCTCCTCGAGGTGGGCGAGGATCCTCGAGAGCGGCATGCCGTAGTCGACGACCATCGCCGCCACCATCAGCCCGGCGAGGATGCCGTCGCGCTCGGGGAGGTGGCCGCGGAAGCCGAACCCGCCCGACTCCTCTCCGCCGATGAGCGCATCGGTCTCGGTCATCTTCGGCCCGATGTACTTGAAGCCGACCTGGAGCTCGTACACGGGGACGTCGAAGCGCTCACCGAGGCGGTCGACCATCCCGGTGGTGGTGAGCGAGCGCACCAGGGCGCCGCGCATCCCCCGCTTCTCCAGCAGGTACATGCTCAGCAGCCCCATCACCTGGAGCTGGTTCACGAAGACGCCGCGCTCGTCGATGATGCCCACGCGGTCGGCGTCGCCGTCGTTGGCGATGCCCAGGTCGTAGGCGCCGGTCCGCATGCGCGCCATCGCCTCGGGCATCCACTGCTCGATCGGCTCGGGGTGCATGCCGCCGAAGCCGGGGTTGCGCTCGGCGTGGAGCTCGTCGACGGTGGTGGTCCCGCCGGCCAGCAGCCGGGCGACATAGCCGGCGCCGGCGCCGTACATCGGCTCGTGGAGGATGCGCAGACCGGCGTCACGCAGCCGGGGGAGGTCGATCATCCGTCCGATCTGGGCGGTGTACTCGGGGAGCGGGTCGACGAGCCGCACCGTGCCGGCGGCCTCCGCCTCGGCGAAGGGCATGGTGCGCACCCCCTCGGCCTGGGCGCGAGCGCTCAGCGTCTCGAGCTCGCCGACGACCTCCGGGGACGCCGAGCCGCCGTAGTCGGGCTTGTACTTCAGCCCGTTGAACTCGGGCGGGTTGTGGCTCGCGGTCACCACCACCCCGCCGGCCGCGCCCCGGGCCACCACCGTCCAGGAGGAGACCTGGGTGGGAGCGGGCCCGTCGAGGAGCAGGACCGAGCGCCCATTGGCGGCGAGCACCCGCGCCACCTCGCGGGCGAACAGCTCGGCGCAGTAGCGGGTGTCGTGACCGACCACCACCGGGCGCGCGTCGCCGGCCAGGTACCAGGCGACCGCCTGGGCGACCGCGCGGACGTTCTCGTAGGTGAAGTCGTCCGCGACCACGGCACGCCAGCCGTCGGTGCCGAAACGAATGGGCGTCGCGGTCACGGCGGTGCATTGTACCCGCCGCCGGCGGCGGCGACCCCCGTGAGCGGCTGGCATACTCGGCGCGTGGCTCCCTGGCGCTCGCTGCTCGTGCCCCTCGCCGGTGGCCTGCTGCTCGGCGGCTGCGGCGAGCCGGCCGTGATCGACCAGGCCACCACCCAGACCCCGGTCGCGGTGGCATCGCCGGCGGTCACCCAGACCGGCGACCGGGACGTCACCGTCGAGCAGGGCTCGGTCGCGGTGCGGCTCGACGCCGCCCGCCTGCTGGTGATCTCGCTGCGGCTGCGCTCCGCCGCCCCCGATGTCCGGACGGTGACGCTCCGCGCGACCGTCTACGACCAGACCGGGAGGATCGTCGGCGACGCCAGCGGCGGGGTCGTCCGCGTGGCCGCCGGCGCGGAGACCGCAGTGGAGCTCAGCGGCCCCACCCCGAGCGGGACGATCAGCGCCATCACCCTGGAGGTCCACACCGTGCCGGCACCCACCCCGAGCCCCAGCCCGTGAGCGAGGCGCTCGCGGGCGTCGACGTCGGCGGCACCAAGATCCAGGTGGTGATCACCAGCGGGGAGATGGAGGTGCTCGGGCAGAGCCGCGGCCCCACCCCACCGGCCGGGGGCCCCGCCGCGGTCGTCGAGGCGCTCTGCAGCCTCCTCGACCAGGCCCGCAGGGAGGCCGGGGCGGACGGGCTGGCCGCGGTCGGGGTGGGCGCCCCGGGGACGATCGACAAGGCCACCGGCGTGGTGGCGCACAGCCCCAACCTCGCCGGCTGGATCGACCCCTACCCCCTGGGAGCCGAGCTGCGACGGCGCACCGGCGCCCCTGTGAGCGTCGACAACGACGTCCACGCCGCCATGCTCGGCGAGCTCCGGCTCGGCGCCGCCCGGGGCCTCGGCGATGTTCTCGGGGTGTGGTTCGGCACCGGCGTCGGCGGCGCCCTGGTGCTCGGCGGCGAGCTGCGCAGCGGGCCCCGCGGCGCCAGCGGCGAGATCGGCCACGTCTGCGTCAAGGACGGCGGGCGGCGCTGCGGCTGCGGCCGCCGCGGCTGCCTCGAGGCCTACGCGGGGCGCGCCTCGATGGAGCGGCGCGCCCGCAAGCTGGTCGCCGAGGGGCGGCGCACCGACCTCTTCCGGATCATGGAGCAGCGCGGCCTCGACCACCTCACCTCGGGCGTCCTCTCGCGCGCGCTGACCGCCGGCGACGACCTCGCCCAGGACCTCATCGACGAGGCGGTGGTCGCCGCCGGCTGCGGCATCGCCTCGGTGGTGAACGTGCTCGACGTCGAGGCGGTGATCGTCGGCGGCGGCCTGGGGTCGCGCCTCGGCGAGCCGTTCGTCTCCCGGGTCGCCGCGGCGATGCAGCCCCACCTCTTCGTCACCCCCGCGGTGAGCGTCCGGCTGACGGCCCTGGGCGACCTCGGCGGCGCCCTCGGCGCCGCCTGCGCCGCGGCGGACCTCGGTCGAGGCGCAGGTTGAGCGTCCCCCCAGACCGCCCCTAGAGCAGCTCGGTCCGCCCCTCGGCACGGAGCAGGTCGACGGCGTCGCGCACCGCCTGCGCCTGGTTGGCGGGCACCACCAGCACGGTGTCGCCGGTGTCGACGACCACGAGGTCCTCGACCCCGACGAGCACCAGGGTCCGGCCCGCCCGCGACTCGGCGAGGCTGCCACGGGAGCCGACGAAGCGGACGTCGCCGCCGCCGACGTTGCCCGCCGCATCCCCCTCCCCGGCCTCCCGCCGCGCCTCGAGCAGGTCGCTCCAGGAGCCGAGGTCGGACCAGGGGAAGGCGGCGGCGACGACGCTCAGCCGCGCCCCGCGCTCGAGGACCAGCGGCTCGACCGCGGCGGCGGGGATGGCGCGGTAGCGCTCGCCCGCCTCCGCCTCGCGCCCGGCGGCGCGGAGCTCGACGACCTCGGCGAGCGCGGCGTCGACCTCGGGGGCGGCGGCGCGGAGCTCGCGCTCGAAGGCGGACGCCGGCCAGGCGAAGAGCCCGAGGTTCCAGAGGTGGCGGCCACCGGCGACGAAGGCCTCGGCGGTCGCCAGCGACGGCTTCTCGGCGAAGCCGAGGGCGGCGTGCCCAGGGAAGGTGGGCGCCGAGGCGAGGCCGGCGGGCGGCGGCGTCACCGGCGGCCGCCAGCCGGCCGCGGGGTGGGCCTCGCCGACCTCGACGTAGCCGAAGCCGGTGGCGGCGAAGGGCGGCACCAGGCCGACGGTGGCGAGACCGTCGGTCGCCACCGCCCATCCCGCCGCCTCCCAGACCGCCTCGCGGTAGGCGTGGTCGTCGCCGACGTGGTGGTCGGCGTGGACGGAGCAGATCACCGCCTCGGGGTCGGCGGCGGCGACCTCGCGGACGGCGAGGCCGAGGGCCGGCCCGGTGCCCCGCGGCGCCGGCTCGGCGATCACCGAGCCGCGGCCGAGGCCGGTGCCCTCGAGGGCGTCGGCGCAGGCCGCCGCCTGGGCCGCGACGGTGACCACCCGGATCTCCGCGCCGAGGGGGAGCAGCCGCTCCACGGTGGCGCGCAGCAGGCTGGTCCCGCCGGGACCCAGCGGCAGGAGGTGCTTGGGCAGCGCCGCACGGCTGAGCGGCCACAGCCGAGTGCCGCTCCCCCCGGCGAGGACGAGCACGTGCAGCGCCAACCCTCAGGCCTCCCCGACGGCGGTCACACCGCCGCCAGCGCCGCCGTCACCAGCGGCTCGGTGCCGGCGGCCTCGGCGAGGTCGGCGGCACGCTCGGTCCGCTCCCAGGGCAGGTCGAGGTCGCTGCGGCCGAAGTGGCCGAAGGCGGCGACCTGACGGTAGATGGGGCGGCGCAGCTGGAGCTCGCTGATGATCCCGATCGGCGAGAGGTCGAAGTACTCGTCGACGAGCGAGGCGATCTGGTCGACCGGCACCTTCTCGGTGCCGAAGGTCTCGATGTGCACCGAGACCGGCTTGACCACGCCGATGGCGTAGGCGACCTGGATCTCGCACTTCGCCGCCAGCCCGGCGGCGACCACGTTCTTGGCCACGTACCGGGCGCCGTAGGCGGCGCTGCGGTCGACCTTTGTCGGGTCCTTCCCGCTGAAGGCGCCGCCGCCGTGGCGGGCGTAGCCGCCGTAGGTGTCGACGATGATCTTGCGGCCGGTGAGCCCGGCGTCGCCCTGGGGGCCGCCGATGACGAACCGGCCGGTGGGGTTGACGTAGCGCTTGGTGTCGGCGTCGAGCCACGAGGCGGGGATCACCGGGGTGACCACGTGCTCCTGGACGTCGGCGTGGACCTGCTCGCTGGTGACGTCCTCCGAGTGCTGGACGCTCACCAGGACGGTGTCGACGCGGCGGGGACGCCCGGCCTCGTCGTACTGGACGGTGACCTGGGTCTTGCCGTCGGGGCGGGCCCAGCGCAGGTGGCCGGAGCGGCGCACCTCGCTGAGCCGGCGGGCGAGCTGGTGGGCGAGCTGGATGGGGGCGGGCATCAGCTCCGGGGTCTCGTCGCAGGCGAAGCCGAACATCATCCCCTGGTCGCCGGCGCCGCCGACGTTGACGCCCTGGGCGATGTCCGGCGACTGCTCGTCGATGCAGACCAGCACCCCGCAGGTCTCGTAGTCGAAGCCGTACTTCGCCCGGGTGTAGCCGACCTCCCGGATGGTCTGGCGCACCACCCGCGCGATGTCGACGTAGCAGTCGGTCGTGATCTCGCCGAAGACCAGCGCGGTGCCGGTGGTGAGCGCCGTCTCGCAGGCGACGCGCCCGAGCGGGTCCTTGGCGAGGACGGCGTCGAGGACGGCGTCGGAGATCTGGTCGGCGATCTTGTCGGGATGCCCCTCGGTGACCGACTCCGAGGTGAACAGGTTGCGCCGCGGTGTGCGCATGGCTACTCCTCCGCCCCACCGGCGGCCACCGCGACGCCCTGTGCGCCGTCGGCCCGCTCCTGTCCAGGGTTGTAACGATGCTAGCAGCACCCCCCGGCAGGGTGTATTGTCTTTCGTGTTTCAAACCCTGGCGCCCCTTACGCGCCGGATGGAGGATCTAGGCGCGTGTCGGTCGACCAAACCCTTCGCTGCCGCGAGTGCGGCATGGATTTCATCTGGACTGCCGGTGAGCAGGAGTTCTTCGCCTCGCGCGGGCTTGTCAATGCTCCCTCGCGGTGTCCCTCGTGCCGCGCCGCCCGCAAGGCCGCGGGCGGTGGCATGAACGGTGGTGGTGGTGGCGGCGGCTACGGCGGGGGCGCCCGCGGTGGCGACCGCGGCGCTCCGCGCGAGATGCACGAGGTGACCTGCGCCTCGTGCGGCGGCGTCGCCCGCGTGCCCTTCGTGCCCCGCGGCGACCGCCCCGTCTACTGCAGTGAGTGCTTCCGGGCCGGAGTTCGATGAGCGGGGATCTCCCCGCGTCCTCTCTGCCCATCGGAACCCGGGTCAGCTTCCCGTACGGCGGCAGCCGCCGTACGGGGGTGGTCTCCGACGTGTCGCTGATGCCCAACCCCAGCGGTGACGGCAGCACGCTCGCGTATCTCGTGGACGTGGGCGCGCGCAAGGTCTTCGTCCAGGGCGACGGCATCGCGCCCGCGGGCGACGGCCCGCTGGTCAACGACGCCGAGGGCGGCCCGCCCCAGCGCCGCCGTGGTGGGGGGGGCTCGCGCCCCCGCCGCCGCCGCTAACGGCCGGCGAGCAGCCGCTCGCCCTCATCGCGCTCGCGGCGCACCCGCCGCCGGTGCCACCACCAGGCGCCGGCGGCGAGGAGCGCGGCGACCCCCAGGCCGATGTAGCCGGAGCGGGTCACCAGCGAGACCGCGCGATCGCCGACCAGCAGGACGAGCGCCACCAGGGCTCCCACCCAGACGGCGGCGCCGAGGGCGTTGGCGACGGCGAAGCGCGGCCAGGGCATCCCGTTGATGCCGGCGAGCGGCCCGGCGAGGATGCGCAGCAGGGCGACGAAGCGGCCGAGGAAGACGGCGAGGACCCCCCAGCGCTGGAAGAAGCGCTGCGCCACCGCCATCCGCCGCTCGTCGAACAGGCGCCGGACCCCCGGCACGTGCTCGAGACGGTGGCCCCAGCGCCGTCCGACCCAGTAGGCGACGCTGCTCGCCGACACCGCGCCGAACCAGGCGCAGGCGGCGAGGAGCGCGGGATCGAGCCTTCCCCTCGCCGCCATCAGCGCACCGGCCACCAGCACGGTCTCGCCCGGCACGGGGATGCCCATCCCCTCGATGCCGACGCCGAGCAGGACGATCAGGTACGCGAAGCCACCGAGGTGGTCGACGAACGAGTCCAGGCCTAGTGGCCCTGGGCCATGCGCTGCAGGCGCTCGATCCGCTCCGCGAGCGGCGGGTGGGTCGAGAAGAGGTTGGCGAACGACGGACGCCGCGCGCCGAAGGGGTTGACGATGAACAGCGGCGCCACCGCCGGCGCCACCTGCATGGGCACGCGCCGCGTCGCCGACTCCAGCTTCTGCAGCGCGTTGGCGAGCGCCAGCGGATCGTGGCAGAGCCGCGCGCCGCAGGTGTCGGCCTGGTACTCGCGGGAGCGGCTGATGCCGAGCTGGATGATGGTCGCGGCGATTGGGGCGACGACGATGAGCAGCAGCACGGTCAGCCAGGACTCGCCGCCCTCGCCGTCGCGGTTGCCGCCGAAGCCGCCGAAGATGAGCGCGAACTGGCCCATCTGGGCGATGAAGCTGATGCCCATCGCGATCGTCGCGGCGAGCGAGGCGGTGAGGATGTCGCGATTGCGGACGTGGCAGAGCTCGTGCCCCAGCACCCCGCGCAGCTCACGCTCGGTGACCAGGTTGAGGATGCCGGCGGTGCAGCACACCGCCGCGTGCTTGGGGTTGCGGCCGGTGGCGAAGGCGTTCGGCGAGGGGTCGTCGCAGACGTAGACGCGCGGCTTGGGCATGTTGCCGGCGGCGCAGAGCTCGTCGACGATGCGGTGCAGCGCGGGGAACTCCTGCGGGGTCACCTCCTTGCCCCGGACCGCGGCGATGGCGAGCTTGTCGCTGTTCCAGTAGGCGACGGCGTTCACGCCCAGCGCGAAGATCGCGGCGAAGATCGTCCCGGGGCGGCCCGCGATGAGGAAGCCGGCGGCCAGGAACAGCCCGTCGAGCAGGGCGAGGAGAACTGCGGTCTTGATGTTCTGCCACATAGGTCGAAGGTGGGCTCCTGAGCGGGTCACCCGGTGGGGAGAGGGATCCGGGCGTGAGAGTACCCCGCTGGACGCCAGAGTACGCCCGCGAGGTGACCTACGGATAAACGGTCAGGCGGTGGCCGCGCCGAGCCCGGCGCCGGCCGCCTCCAGCGCCGGAGCCGGGTCGCGGCCCAGCCCCGCCGCCGCCGCCCGCAGGGTCCGCTCGACCTCGGCGGCGCCGACGCTGCCGAGATGGCCGACGCGGATGCCCCGGCCGGCGAAGGTCCCCAGGCAGCCGGCGACCATCACCCCCTCGGCGAGCATGGCGGCGCGGAGCGCGGCGTCGTCCACCCCCTCGGGCAGCGCCAGGACACTGAGGGTCGGGGCGAGCGCCGCGGCCTCGGTCAGCGGGGTGAGCCCGAGCGCCGCCATCCCGGCCCGCAGCGCCGCCGCCACCCGGCGGTGGCGGGCGAACCGCGCCGCCGCGCCCTCGGCCTCGATGGTGTCGAGCGACACCTCGAGCGCGCGGACGAGCCCGGTCGCGTGGGTGGAGAAGTACTTCGTCGGCTCCTCCATCACCGGCTCCCAGCGGCGCAGGTCCGCGTAGTAGGCGGCGATGCTGCCGAGTTCGGCGCGGCGCTCGCGGGCGCGGTCGGAGACGGCGGCGATGGTCAGCCCAGGGGGCAGTCCCAGGCCCTTCTGCGCCCCGGTGATGACCGCGTCGACGCCCCAGCCGTCCATGCGCTGCTCCACCGCGCCGGTGGCGCAGACGCCGTCGAGCACCACCAGCGCGCCCCACTCGCGGGCCACCGCCACCAGCCCATCGACGTCGGTCAGGACCCCGGTGCTGGTGTCGACATGGGTGACGGTCACCAGCGACGGCGGCGGGCCGTCCGCGCAGACGCGGCGCAGCGCCGCGGGGTCGATCCGCCGGCCCCACTCGGAGCGCACCGGCACCGCCTCGAGCCCGAGCGCGGTGGCGATCTCGACGAAGCGATCGCCGAAGAACCCCTCGCTGCAGACCACCACCCGCTCACCGGGACGGGCGTGGTTGACGAGCGCGACCTCCATCGCCAGGGTGCCGGACCCGGCGAAGACGTGGACGAGCGCGGAGTCCGAACCGACCAGCCCGCGCACGCCGCGCTGCACCCGGCGGATCGAGGCGGCGTTCTCCTGGGAGGTGTGGCTGCGCACCGGCTCGGCCAGCGCGGCGAGCACCTCCGGACGGACCGGAACCGGTCCGGGGATCATCAGCAGCGGCTCGCTCATCCGTCTCCCTCGTCGACGATCGCCTGGCGTGGGCCGCCGATTCTCGCAGACCACGGGGTCGTGGCCGCCCCTTAACCGGCTCATCAGCCGCTCCGCTCCATCGGCGGGGATGCTCGTCGGAGATGAACGCGGCGGGAGCGCGCGGAGCCCGGACCGGGGTGACCGTGGCCGCGGCGCTGCTCTGCGCCGCCGCCTGGATGGCCCCCGGCGGCACCCCGCCGGCGGCTCCCGCCGCGGTCCGCTCCGCCTGGGCCCGGCCGCTGCCCCGGGTCGGCGCCGACATCCTCCCGCGTACCCACACATGCGCCCGCTCCCGTCGCCGCGCCACCGCCACCACGGCGGCGGGCTGCGCCGCCTGGGAGCTGACCGGTCCGGTCAATGTCGTGGTCGTGCGCCCCGGCGGCGGCGCGGCGCTCGACCGGCCTCCCGCCCCCTGGCGGAGCGCGGCGGGCGGCTGGCTGGTGGCGCGCGGCGACACCGCCGCGGGCTGGGCCGGCTGCACGGCCGCGGTCCACGACAGCCGTGAGCAGATCGAGCTGCGCATCGACCCGGTGACCCGCCGCCACCTCAAGCTGCTCCACGCCCGCTGCGGCGGCGACGGCGTGGTCTTCGGCGAGGCCCACACCGACCTCTGGACCCCGCGGTGCGGCGACCACGCCGTCGACTGGGACCGGGCCCGCGACGCCCTGGTCGCCGCGCTCGCCCGCCTGCCCGCCTTCGTGCGCGTGCGCTACCTCCCCTCCCCCGACGCCCCGCCGGCCTTCCCAGGGGGGTGCGGCGGGCTGATCCCCAGCGACGGCCGCGTCGCCTACGTCCTGCTCGCCCCCTGACGCTACCCTGGTCGGCCGGCGACGGCGACACGTCAGGAGGAGAGGCGGTGCCCCACACCGAGGCGAGCGGCGCGCGCATCCATTGGGAGGAGGACGGCGAGGGCGACCCGCTGCTCCTGGTGATGGGGTTCGCGCTGAGCAGCGACGCCTGGACGCCGATGCTGCCGCTGCTGGGCGGCTTCCACGTGATCCGGTTCGACAACCGCGGCACCGGGGGCTCGGGTGCCGGCGGCGACGGCTACAGCGTGGCCGCCATGGCGGAGGATGCGGTCGCCGTGCTCGACGCCGCCGGGGTCGAGCGCGCCCACATCCACGGGATCTCGATGGGCGGGATGATCGGCCTCGCCCTCGCCCTCGACCACCCCGGCCGGGTGGGCTCGCTGGCGCTCGGCTGCACCACCGCCTCGCCGCTGCGGATCGCCGCCGACGGACAGGTGGTCGAGCTCGCCCAGGCGACGGTGCTGATGGCCAGCGACCCCGACGCGGCCCTCGACCGGCTGCTGCCGCTGCTCTTCAGCGACGCCTTCCTCGCCGCCAACCCGGGGGTCCGCGAGCTCGGCCAGGTCCTCACCGCCTCCGGGTCACGGCCGGAGGACGCCATGGCGACGATCAGGGCCATCGCCGACCTCGGCACCGGCAGGGCCTTCGACGTCGGCGACCGCCTCGGTGAGATCAACGTCCCCACCCTGATCCAGCACGGCACCGCCGACCGCCTCATTCCCGTCGAGGAGGGCCGCCGCCTCGCCGCCGGCATCGCCGGCGCGGAATACCAGGAGCTCGAGGGAGCCGGCCACGCCTACGGGCTCGAGCGTCCGATGGAGGCCTTCGGGAGACTGCTCGGCTTCCTCGCCGCCCACCCGCTCGCCAGGGGATGAGGGCGGGGGAGCGATCGCTCCCCCGCCCAGCCATCCATCCGTCCAATCGAGTTCTAGAAGGCGCCCAGCCCCCAGGGGCTGCCGAGGCCGGTGGGGCCGTCGTAGCCGGGGCCGGGCCGGCAGGAGTTGCCGAAGAGGCAGAGCAGGGTGTTGCTCTGGCCCTGGAGGATGTCGGTGAGCGCGGTCGCGTTGACGTAGGCGTGGCTGGCGCCGACCATCAGCAGGGTGTTGCCCGCCAGGGCGTAGACCGAGGCGACGATCGGCGAGGCGGCGCTGGTGCCGCCGGCGACCGTCCAGCCCTTGGACTGGAAGCTGTCGTACACGGCGACCCCGGTGGCGGGATCGGCGACCGCGGCGACGTCGGCGACGCTGCGCCGTGAGCACCCGGTTCCCTGCTGCCAGATCGGCGCGGGCTCGTACGAGCTGCAGCCGCTGCCGCTGCTGCCCCAGCCGGTCTCGGTCCAGCCACGCGGGCCGCCGGACTGGGTCAGCGAGGTGCCGCCCACGGCGGTCACCAGCGGCGACGCCGCCGGGTACATGGCGCCGTAGCCGGAGTCGCCCGACGCGGCCACGATGGACACGCCCGGGTGGATGAAGTACAGGGCGTCCCAGGTGACCTCCACCGGGGACTCCGTGGAGCCGAAGCTGTTGCTCACCGCGACCACGCCGGGATGGGTGGCGGCGGTGATCTCCGCCTGGCCGAGGCTGGGCATGTCCGCGTTGTCGGCCTCGACCAGCAGGATGTGGCAGTCGGGGCAGGCGGCGGAGACCATGTCGAGGTCGAGCGCGATCTCCTGCGACCAGCCCGCGTCGGCCGCCGGGTGGCTGGCCGAGCCGCCGCGCTGGTCGACCTTGTGGAAGCAGCCGTTGGCGGTGGTGCAGGCGGGCAGCCCGAAGGCGGCGCGGTAGACGCCGAGGTCGGCCTCCGCGTTGGGGTCATCGAAGGCGTCGACGATGGCGACGGTGCGGCCGTGGGCGCCGGCGGCGGGGAGGTTGTAGGCGGAGCGGATCTCCGCCGGCGCCAGCCCCCCGGCGGGTCCGGCGCCCGGGGCCGTGGCCCGGTGCGCCCCCAGCTGGAGGAACAGGCCGAGGCACCGGGCCGTGCCCGCGGGCGCCGCGCCGCAGGCCGGCGCTGCCGCCATCGCAGCCACCGGCTCGGTGGCCGGCGCCAGGAACTGCGAGGCCAGCACGACCGACCCGATCGACATCACGGCGCCGGCAAAGCGGCGCACCCCCCGTCTCGTCACGGTGATCCTCCTGGTTCTGTCTCCCGCCCGACATGGCTGACTGGGCCGTCGCGCGGTCTGCACCTCCTCCAAAAACGTCAAAACTCACAAAAGCCAGCGTTCTGGAGCAAAGTTGCTCCCAGGGTCACCGGACACAAAGAAAAGAGGGGCGGCGCACGCTGCGCCGCCCCCCTTCGCTGCGGGACTCCCCCTCTCTCGGGGACCCCATCAACCGTCTACAGGCAGCCGACCACCGGAAGGCAGACGTTCGCCGAGACGGGAAGCGACTTGGTGAGATTGCCGGTCAGGCCCGAGACCGAGGGGACCTGGACGGGCAGAGCGTTGGTCACCGCGCCGAGCAGACCGTTCACGGTGCCGGTCACGGTGTTCAGGGTGTTGGTCACGGTGCCGGTCACGCCGCCGAGCGACGGGATCGCGGGAAGCGCCGGCAGGGAGATCTGCGGCACGGCCGGGACGTTGAGGTTGATCGACGCCTGGCTGCCGCCGGTGCTGGCGGTGGCCGAGGCGGAGCCGCCGGTGACCGAGCCGAGGGCGCCGGTGACGGTGCTCACCACGCCGGGCAGGGTGCCGGTGGGATCGAGGCCCGCGACGGTGCCGAGCACGCCGCTGACCGCGCCGGTCGGGTTGCTCACCACGCCGGTGACCAGGTTCAGCGGGTTGCCGCCGAGGCCGCCCAGGAGGCCGCTCACCAGGCCGGTGGGATCGACGCTCGCGACGGTGCCGAGCAGGTTGCTCACGATCCCGGTGGGATCGCCGCCGCCGCTGACGGTGCCGGTGAGGCCGCCGAGGAGACCGGTCGGGTCGAGGCCGGCGACGGTGCCGAGGGTGCTGCTGACCACGCCGGTCGGGTTGCTGAGCAGGCCCGTGACCATGCCGGTCGGGTTGCTCACGACGCCGCCGAGGTTTCCGAGCGGGCCGCCGGTGATCAGGCTGACCAGGCTCATCGGATCGCCGACGACGCCGGTCACGGTCCCGAACACGCCGGAGAGCGGGGTGTTGCCGATCAGGCTGTTGAGGATGTCGGTGCCCGGGAGGGTGCCGAGGAGCGCGTTGGGATCGGGAAGCATCGCGAGGATGCTGCTCGGATCCGGCACGACGCCGGTGACGCCCTGGATCGGCGCCAGGATCGAGCTCACCTGAATGATGTTCAGCAGGCCCATCGGGTCACTGACCAGGCCGGTCACGAAGCCGGTGGGGTCGTTCAGGATCTGGTTCGGGTCGGGCAGACCGGGCAGGCTCACGGGGAGCGGGGGGAGCGGCAGGCCGAGTGCCTGGGCCACCTGCTGGGCGGAACCGAAGAGCGACGCGGTGTCGATGCTGGGCGCGGCGACCGCCGGGAGGCCGGCCACGTCGATCTGCATCGACATCCCCGGCCCCGCGGCCTGGGCGGACGCGGTGTCGGCGAACGCATGCGTGCCGCCGGCGGCGAGCGCGACGGTGGCGCCGGCAACGGCGGCCGAACCGACCACAAGGCTGAACCGTCTCTTCATGGACCTGTACCCCTGACGTGGGCTGCACCCCACGCTGTTGTCCGGAGAGAGGCTCCGGCCGTACAGGGAGACGACGGGCGGTGTGGTTCCCTTGTGGTCCGCGGTGCGTTCGTGACAAACGGTGACCTGTGTCGCGATCCGGTCACATCCGCCACATCGACGGTCCCGAGTGTTACGCGGGCGGCTCCCAGCGCCAGGGCTCGCCGCCGCGGCGGGCGACGCGGCCGGCGGCGAGCAGCACCATCAGATGCGCCAGCGTCTCGCCGTTCGCGGCGCGGCGCATGAAGGTCGGGATCTCCGCCCAGGGCCGCGACCACGGCAGCGCCACGGTGAGCTCCCAGCAGGTGATCCCCGGGGTGGCGTTCACCATCGTCTCGATGGCGCTCAGCCGCGCGGCGTGGTGCGAGAGCAGGTCGTCGACCCGTGCACTGAGATTGCGGAAACGGTACTCGTGCGCGGGCAGCACCTCGTCGACGTCGAGACCGCGCACCTTCTGCAGCGCGTCCATGAACTCCGCCAGCGGATTGGGACGCTGCTGCGCGTGCACCGAGATGTTCGGGCTGATCCGCGGCAGCACGTGGTCGCCGGCGAGCAGCAGCCGCTCGGCGGCGTCGTAGAAGCAGAGGTGCCCGGGCGAGTGTCCCGGGGTCCAGATCGCGCGCAGCTCGCGACCGCCGATCTGCACGGTGTCGCCGTCGTCGAGGAGGCGGTCGGGCTGGGTGACGGACACGAACTGGCGGATCACCATCGACGCCGAGCTCAGCTCCTCGAGCTCCTCCTGGGGGACGCCGCAGGCGCGCAGCAACTCGGCCATCTGGTCGAGCAGCGCGTCGACCTCCTCGTAGCGCTCGGGGAGCACCGCGGCGTCGGCGGGATGGAGCGCCACCCAGGCGCCCGAGGCCTCGCGGATGCGTCCGGCGAGGCCGTAGTGGTCGGGGTGGATGTTGGTCACCAGCACCGCCCGCACCATCTCGACCGAGGTGCCCACCTCGGCGAGCCCGGCGCCGAGCGACGCCCACGCCTCCTCGGTGTTCCAGCCGGTGTCGACGAGGGCGACGCCGTCGTCGCACTCGAGGACGTAGACGATCACGTAGCGCAGCGGGTTGCGCGGCAGCGGCACCGGGATCGACCACAGCCCCGGCCGCACCTCCTCGACCGGGGGCATCAGCCCGTCGCGCCACGCCTGCAGCTGGGCGGCGCCGGTGACCTCGATCACACCGGGAAGACGCCGTGGTGGCGCTGCACCTCGGTGCGCCGGCGCGAGGCGTAGGCGGCGAGGCGGGCCACCAGCTCGTCGCGCAGCCGCGCGGGCGGCACCACGACGTCGACCACCATCTCGCCGGCGAGCTTGAAGATGTCGATGTCGTCGCGGTACTCGTCCTGGAGACGCTGCACGTAGCCGGCGCGCTCCTCCTCGGGAAGGTCCTGGATCTTGTTGTAGTACACGGCGTTCACCGCCGCCTCGGGCCCCATCACCGCGATCTGCGCCGAGGGCAGCGCGATGGTGCAGTCGGGCTCGAAGGCCGGGCCGCACATCGCGTAGAGGCCGGCGCCGTACGACTTGCGCAGCACCACGCACAGCTTGGGGACGGACGCCACCGAGAGCGCCGCGATCATCTTGGCGCCGTGGCGGATGATCCCCTGCCGCTCCACCGCCGAGCCGATCATGAAGCCGGGCACGTCGGCGAGCCAGACGATGGGGAGGTTGAAGGCGTCGCAGAGGGTGACGAAGCGCGCCCCCTTGTCGGCGGAGTCGACGAAGAGCACGCCGCCCTTGAAGCGTGGCTGCGAGCAGACGACGCCGACGGCGCGGCCATCGATGCGCGCGAACCCGGTGATCAGCTCGCGGGCGAAGAGGCGCTTGATCTCGAGCAACGAGCCCTCGTCGACCACCGCGCGGATCACCTCCATGGCGTCGTAGCCGTGCGCAGCCTCGAGCGGGATCACCTCGTCGATCGGCTTCGCGCCGGGCGCCGGCGGCCGCGGCGGCGCCGCCGCCGGACGCTCGCGCCAGTTCGACGGCATGAAGGCGAGGTACTCGCGCGCGGTGTGCAGCGCCGACTCCTCGTCCTTGACGAGCACGTCGCCGCAGCCGCTCACCGAGCAGTGCATCCGCGCGCCGCCCATCTCCTCGAGGCTGACCTTCTCGCCGACCACCACCTCGGCCATCCGCGGCGAGCCCAGGTACATCGAGGCGTTGCCCTCGACCATGATCACCGCGTCGCAGAAGGCCGGGATGTAGGCACCGCCGGCGGCGCTGGGACCGAAGAGCACACAGAGCTGGGGCACCTGTCCGCTGAGCCGCACCTCGTTGTGGAAGATGCGCCCGGCGTGGCGACGTCCGGGGAACATCGCCACCTGGTCGGTGATCCGCGCGCCGGCGCTGTCGACGAGGTAGACGAGCGGGATCTGGAGACGTTCGGCGGTCTCCTGGATGCGCACGATCTTCTCGACGGTGCGCGCCCCCCACGACCCCGCCTTCACCGAGGAGTCGTTGGCCATCACCGCGCAGTGGCGCCCGTGGAGGACGCCGACGCCGGTGACCACGCCGTCGGCGGGCAGGTCGGGGGCCTCGCAGTTGGCGAGCAGCCCGTCCTCGACGAACACCGTCTCGGGATCGAGGAGCCGGGCGATGCGCTCGCGCACCGGCAGCTTGCCCTGCTCGGCGAGTTTCTGCCGGGCGCGCTCGGAGCCCCCGGCGCGGGCCCGCTGCAGCCGCGCCTCGACGTCGGCGGCGGTGTGGGCGCCGTGCGGCACCGGCGGATCGCCGGCGGCGGGGGTGAGCGGGTGCGGCGGTGCCTCAGCCATCGGCGACTCCTGTGGACGCGGCGGCGCCCACCCGCTCGGGGTGCCAGACGCCGGCGCGGTGCAGCCTGCCGGGGAGCGCCATCCCGAGGTCCTCACCGAGACGCTCGGCAACGGCGCAGTAGGCGTCGAGGTCGACGCCGCTGCTCGCGCCGGCGGCGTGGAGGGCGAGCAGCGCGTCCTCGCTGCAGACGTTGCCGGTGGCGCGGGGCGCGAAGGGGCAGCCGCCGAGTCCACCGGCCGAGCCCTCGAAGCGCCGCATCCCCGCCGCAAAGGCGGCGAGCACGTTGGCGACGCCCTGGCCGCGGGTGTCGTGGACGTGGAGAGAGAGCCGCTCGGTGGGCACGACCGCGGCGACCTCGGCGCAGAGCGCGGCGACCCGCGCCGGCTCGGCCACGCCGATGGTGTCGGCGATGCCGACCTCGGCGGCGCCGCGCCCGGCGATCTCGGCGCAGAGCTCGACCACACGGCTCGGGGCGACATCGCCCTCGAAGGGGCAGCCCCAGCAGACCGACAGGGCGACGTCGACGACGCAGCCCACCGCGGCCGCCGCGGCGGTGATCGCCGAGATGTCCTCGAGCGACTCGGCGACGCTGCGGTTGATGTTCCGGCGGTTGAAGGAGTCGGTGGCGCCGATGGTCACGAGCACGTTGCCGACCCCGGCGTCGACCGCCATCTCGAAGCCGCGCCGGTTGGGGATGAGCACGCGGAGGCGGTCGCGCACCCCGTCGCCGAGCGCGACGAGCACGTCCGCGGCGTCGGCGAGCTGGGGCACCCAGCGCGGGCTCACGAACGAGGTCGCCTCGACGCGCGGCGCGCCGGCGTCGAGCAGCCCGCGAACCAGGCGTACCTTCACCTCGGTGGGCACGGTGGCGGAGAGGTTCTGCAGGCCGTCGCGCGGCCCCACGTCGGTCCAGTGGATCACAGAGCTCATGGAGGCGCGGCCACCGTACCAGAGCGGCCGGAGGCGTCGGCTTCACCCTCAGAGCCAAACTCCGGGCCCTCCCTCCTCCTACAATCCGGCGCGGACGTCCCCACCCAGAGGAGAGCATGGCGCCGAGCATTCCCACGCTGCGCATGGAGCGGACGCTCTGGCAATCGGGAGCGCTGCGGGTCGTCGGCGTCGACGAGTGCGGCATGGGCAGCCTCTGCTCGGCGGTGGTCGCCGCCGCCTGCCTGCTCCCGGTCAACTGCCGCCGCATCGCCGGGGTGCGCGACTCCAAGACGCTCTCGGCGCGGCAGCGCGAGAGGCTGGCCTCCGAGATCCGCCGGCGCACCGTCATCGCGGTCGGCGCCGCGTCGGTCGTGGAGATCGACCGGATCAACATCTATCACGCCAGCCACCTGGCGATGCGCCGCGCCCTGCGCCGCATCGGCGAGTACGACCACGTCCTCGTCGACGGCCGCCGCATCGCCGGGTTCGACGACGTCGGTCCCCACACCGCGGTGATCGACGGCGACGCCCTCTGCTACGCGATCGCCTGCGCCTCGGTGGTCGCCAAGGTCACCCGCGACCGGCTGCTCGCCCGCCTCGCGGCGCGCCACCCCGGCTACGGCTGGGAGCGCAACGCCGGCTACAGCACCCGCGAGCACCTGGAGGCGCTGCGCACCCTCGGGGTCACTCCGCACCACCGCCGCAGCTTCGCGCCCTCGCGGTCGTGCGGCGCCGAGCAGGGCGTGCTCGACCTCGAGGGCGTGGCGGTCGCCGGCCTGCCCGCGCTCACCGGCGGGGCCTGACTCACCCCTCCTGGGGCGTCTCCGCGCCGCAGGCGCTGCAGAAGCGCGCCCCGGGGGTCATGGGAAGCCCGCAGACCGCGCAGCCCGGATCGGCCGGGACCGGGGCCGCCGCCGGCGGAGGCGCTCCGGGCGACGGCTCGTAGCGCTGGAGGAGGGGCAGGCGGACGCCGTGGACGCGCAGCAGCATCGACAGGTAGCCGCCCGCGGCGCCGCCGACCACCCCCCAGAGGAGCAGGGCGCCGAGGGTGTACTGCATCCCCGGGCCGAGGAGGAAGTTGCCGCCGGGCACGCCCCCGGGGATGCCGCCGACGCCCGCGACCGACAGGGTGCCGCCTCCATCGAGGAGCACCACCAGGAGGAAGGCGATGATCGCGAAGGCGAGGCCGCCCAGAGCGCCGTCGAGGAGCGCCGTCTCCACCGAGGGCGAGCCGCGGCGGCGGGAGGCGACGTGGCCGGCGAGCAGGGTCACCGCGATGGGGAGCACGACCACCGCCCACAGCCAGGCGTCGTGGTCGCCGGCCATCAGCCCGTAGTCGGTCGTGCCGAGCGGCGTGCCCACGGTGACGGTGGGGATGATGAGCGCGTAGGCGAGCACCCAGGCGGCCATGGTGGGCAGCCCGAGGACGAGGTAGACGACGGTGGCGACCGTCCCCGTCGGCGACGAGGGCAGTGGCCGGGTGGTGACGTCGCCGATCGCGGTGCGCAGCACCGTGCCGGCGTCGGCGAGATGGGTCGCCGCGCCGACGCCTCCCAGCACCGCGCCGAGCACCACCGCCGCGGCGGTGCCGACGAGCCCGGCCTCGACCACCCCCGACCAGCTCCCCAGCCGGCCGCGCAGCGCGGCCAGCGGCGGCCGCGGGATGGCCACGCCGAAGAGCTGCCGGAACATCCCCGCGAGCGAGCCGAGGTAGCCGATGATCAGCGCCCAGAGGAGCAGCAGCCCGCTGTCGGGCCCGACGTTGAGCAGGTTGCCGCGGGCGGTGATGATCACGCCGAGGATGAGCATCCCCGTCGTGTAGCTGAGCGCGATGACCCCGGCGCGGACGACGACGTCGCGCAGCCGCCGCGGCGGCACCAGGCGCACGCTGATCGCCCCCGCGACGGCGAGGATCATCCCGCAGAACAGCATCCCGAGCCCGAGCGGGACGCGCACCACCAGGCCGCCGACGCCGGCGCTGAAGGACACCCCGACCCCGTGCATCGACCAGAGCATCGCGTTCCAGTCGGTGAGCAGCCCGTTGGTCGAGCCCACCTGGAGGCAGCCGCCCTGGAGGGTGCCGGAGAGCGCGCCGGCGGAGCAGCCCTGCGAGCCGTGGGCGGCCCGCACCAGCCCGCCGATCGCGAGCCCCTGCAGGCCCACCCCGGCGACCCCGATCAGCCCGGCGGTGATCCCCGCGCTCGCCGGGCCGCGGCGCGCCAGGCGGCGGACGGCGCCGACCAGGCTGACGTCGGGACGCTCGGGAGCGGGCGAGGACGCGCCGATCGCGGGCGGCGACTCGTCGCCGGCCGGCGGGACCTCCCCGGCGTAGCGGTCGTACTGGGGCCTCGTCCCCTCGGCGACGGCGGCGACCAGGGGGGTGGCCGGCGGAGGCGGAGCCGGGGAGGCGACGGGAGCCGGGAGCGGGACGGCCTCCTCGGCGGCGCCGGCGAGGACGGGCACGGGGTCGGGCTCGGGCGGCGGCGGTGGGACGAACGGCGCCGAGGCGCCGGCGGCCGCGGCGGCCTCCGGCGCCTCGGGCAGCTCGGCCCCGCAGCCGACGCAGAAGCGGGCCTGCTCGCCGAGCACCCGCCCGCAGCTCGGGCACTCCCGCTTCGCCTTCACGGCGCCATTCTTCTCCCTGCGGGTCGGGGCCCACAACGCCGCCGGTCCGGTATCAGTAGCTCAGGATCGCGGAGACATACCACCAGCCGTTGGTCCCCTGCGCCCAGCCCACCCCCACGGCGGTGTAGTGGGGGTCGAGGACGATCGGCCGGTGCTCCGGGCTCGCCAGCCAGAGCTGGTTGATCACGCTGGGGTCCGGGGTCTGCGCGTAGGCGCCGAGCACCTCGCCGAGCCCCTGCCAGGTCGCCCCCTGCTGGGTGACGTCCTCGACGTAGCCGGAGTGGGACATCTGTCCCGCGGCGGCGATCTGGGCGGCGTGCTCGACGGCGGCCCGGGTCAGCGCCGCGTCGGCCTGGAGCCGGGACAGCCCCATGAGGCCGCGCGCCCCATTGAGCGCCGAGAGGCTGACGGCGGCCGGTCCCTCGAGCTGCACCGGCTGGGGGGGCGGCGCGGTCGGCGCCGGCCTCGGAACCGGGGGTGCGGTCACCGGCGCCGGGACGGGGATACGCACCGGCGGAAGCGTGGGCGCGGGCAGCGGCGCCCGCGTCGAGCTTCCCGGCCCGAGCGCCACCGGTGGCTGCCGCGGCGGCGCCGTGGGGGCGGCGGGTGGCGCGGTCGGTGCCGGGGGCGGCGGCAGGATGCGGACCGGCAGCGGGAGCACCGCTCTCGGGGTCGCGGCCGGCGACGGACCCGTCGGCCAGGTCGGCAGCGGAACCGAGCTCGGCAGCGGCACGGTGGAGGAGCCGAAGGGCGGCGCCAGGTCGGGGAAGAGGGTGCCGGGGTCGAGCTGCCGGTCGGCGGCGACGCCGGAGACGCCGGCGACCCCGGCGAGCCTCACCCCGCCGTCCGAGGTCCAGATGCTCAACCGCGACGCATGGCCGGTCGCCGCGAGCGCGAGGGCCGAGACCAGCCCCGCGGCGAGCCCGAGCTCGGCCGCGATGCGGACTCCGCCCCGCCCATGCCGTCCGTCCGTCTCCCTCCCGCGTCGCACGTCCTTGCATACGCGTGGGCGGCGGCGAAGCTTGCAAACGCCACGCCGCCACGGCGGCGGCGGAGGATCAGCGCCGGGGACGGATCAGTGGCAGCCGCAGGAGCTGCCGCAGCCGCCGCCGCTCGCCCGCGGGGCCGGTGCGGCGACCGCCGCCGGCGCCGAGGTGTGCATGGCGACCCGGCTGATCAGGGGCATGGTGGTGCGGCCCTCGCAGCGCGGGCACACCGCCTCCAGCTGGCGATCGGCGATGGGCCGGAGCAGCTCGAACGTCGCGGAGCAGGAGTGGCAGCGGTACTCGTAGAGCGGCACGGAGCGAACCTCGATGACAGTGATCGCCTCCAGTGTAGTGATCGCCTATGCTCCACAGTCTCCCTGCGCACCGTCCGGGGGCACCGCACCCCGTCCACTGGGAAATGCCCGCATGAAGACCATCGAGATCAACGGCGTCACCGAGCAGATCATCGAGCGCAGCGACTATCCGATCGAGCGGCAGCGCGCCATCCTCGGCGACGAGGTCACCGCCGTTCTCGGGTACGGGCCGCAGGGTCGGGGGCAGAGCCTCAACCTGCGCGACCAGGGCTACAACGTCCTCATCGGGGTGCGCCCCGGCCGGAGCATGGACCGCGCCCTCGAGGACGGCTGGGAGGAGGGCGAGAACCTTCTCAGCATCGAGGACGCCGCCGAGCAGGGGTCGATCGTGCAGTACCTGCTCAGCGACGCGGCGCAGATCGCGATGTGGCCGGAGGTCAGCAGGCGGCTGCGTCCCGGCGACTGCCTCTACTTCTCACACGGCTTCGGCATCGTGTTCCACGAGGACACCGGCATCGTGCCGTCCGAGACCGTCGACGTGGTCATGGTCGCGCCCAAGGGCAGCGGGCTGACGGTGCGCAATCACTTCCTCGAGGGGCGCGGCATCAACGCCTCCTTCGCGGTGTGGCGCGACGCCACCGGACGGGCCCGCGACCGCGCCCTCGCCACCGCCTTCGGCATCGGCAGTGGCCACGCCTTCGAGACCACCTTCGAGCACGAGGTGTACAGCGACCTCACCGGCGAGCGCTCGGTGCTCATGGGGCTCATCCAGGGGGCGTTCAAGGCGCAGTACGAGGTGCTTCGCTCGCACGGGCACTCCCCCAGCGAGGCGTACAACGAGACCGTCGAGGAGGCGCTGCAGAGCCTCTATCCGCTGATCGGCGAGAAGGGCATGGACTGGATGTACGCCAACTGCTCGACCACCGCGCAGCGGGGCGCGCTCGACTGGGCGCCGCGTTTCGAGAGCGCGCTGCGGCCGATCATCGAGGAGTGCTACCAGAGCGTCATCCGGGGCGACGAGGCGCGCATCGTCATCGGCGCCAACAGCGACGAGGGCTACCGCGACCGGCTCAACGCCGAGCTCCGCACCATGGCCTCGCAGGAGCTCTGGGAGGCGGGGCGGGTGCTCCGCGACTTCCGGCCGGAGCGCCAGCCGAAGGGTTGAGCCGGCGTTCGGCGCGTTTCGCCCGTTGGGACTTGACGCGCGAACGGATGTTCGGTACCCTGCGAACATGCCGCTGCCCCCGCTGCCCCCGATCGAGATGGACCTCCCCCTCGACCTCGACCCCGGCCCCGTGCCGGCGGCCGATGAGGTCCGCGCCCGCCGGCGCGACCACCTGATGGAGCTGCCCGGGATGGACGAGGCGACCGCGGCCCGGCTGCTCGCCGCCTTCCCCACCCTCGGCGCCGTCTACGCGGCGAGCGAGGACCGGCTCGAGGAGCTGGTCGGCAGCGTCGCCGCGGCACGGATCCGCTGGTTCCTCGACGCGCCGCTCACGCTCCCCAGCGCCTCGACGCGGCGCCCACGGTGGCGCTCCGCGGCCTGACCGCACCTCGGCGCTCATGAAATCGGGGTACTGCGTCGCTATGATCGCGACACAGGGGGGCAACACGTTCCCGCCGATCGCCTGAGCCCATGGCGGCGGGCGGAGGCATGGAGGTCCAGCACATGCTCAGGGGCCGCAGATCGGCGAGCACCCTCGCCGACGACGCGCGCGAGCGCGGTTCCGATATCGCAGACAGCCTCGGCACGACCGCCGCCGAGGCGGGCAGCCGGGCGGCGGAGACGATGAGCGACCTGGCCGAGAAGGCCGCAGAGCTCGCCCGCGAGGCGAGCCGGGCCGCCACACCGGTCCTCCGCGGCGCCATGGCGACCGCCGCCGAGCGGGCGCGCGGGGCGCAGAAGTCGGCCAGCCCGGTGGTCCGCAGCGCCGCCGCCACCGCCGCCGAGGCGCTGAGCGACGCCGCCGAGCACGCCGCCGAGGTGCTCGCCGAGACCGCAGGACGGCTGTCGCAGCCCGCCGACGAGCTGCAGCTCGCGGCCCGCGACCGTCTCGCCGACGCCACCGAGGAGCTCGCCCGGGCGATCCGGCCGAAGCGCGGCCGCCGGCTGCGGATGGTGCTCGCGGTCACCGCCGTCGCCGGGGTGGCCGTCGCGGTGGTGGTCTCGCCGATCGGTGCGCCGCTGCGCCGGATGGTCGGTCTCGGCACCGCCGACGCGCCCGAGCCGGAGCCGCCGAGCATCGTGCTCCCCGGCGACACCGTCCAGAGCCCGGAGACCGTCGCCGGCACCGTGCCCGCGGAGGAGCCGGGCGCCAACGGCGGCGGGGTGATCACCGGCCGCGCCCGGGCCGCCGCGAAGAAGTCGTAGCGGCGGCCCACCGTGCGGGTGGCGGCCGCTCCTCCTCCTAGAGGACGCCCGCCATCCGCAGCGCGTTCGTCAGCGGCGCCTGCAGGCTGATGATCGCGAGGACCGCGAGGATCACGCGACGGCGGCGCGGCCCGACCAGGGTCAGCGCCGCGGTCAGCACCGCACCGCCGAGCATCAGCTTCGCGGCGAACGCGAGGGCCGGATGGGCGGTGAGCGGGCCCGCGAAGAGCGGGTTGGCCTCGGCGAAGTTCCCGCTGCTCAGGGCCACGTGGGTGGTCACCGCGTCGAGCAGCTGGCCGACCATGAAGGCGACGGCGAGGATGCGCACCAGCGGGTCGGCGAGGGTGCCGATGCGGGAGGCACCACCGGTGAGGCGAAGCGTCAGCGCGGCGACCCTCTCCTGCGCGGCCATCTCGGTGCTCCTCGTATCCCGGCCCTGGCGTCCGCGATGAGCGGCGCCGCCTCCGGTGGTCTGAGGGAGTAACGACGGCGTCACGTGAACAATTGCGGCCCGACCGGGGAGGTCGCGCCGATCGCGTACACTCGCCGTCCCATGCCCGACGACCGCCCGCGCCGCCCGTTCAACCCTCAGCGACCCCGCCCCGGCGGCGGTGCGCCGACGTTCACCCCCCGCGGCGCCGGCGCCGCCCCCTTCACCCCGCGGCCCGCCGTGGCCCCGGTGGCACCCCGGGTGCCGAGCGAGCAGCCCCACTCCGTGCGGCTGCGCGACGGCGACCGCGAGATCGAGGTGAGCGGCTCGCCCGGCTTCGTGCGCCAGCTGCTCGACGACCTCCCCGCGCTGATGGGGCGGCTGCGCGCCGACTCCCCGGCGTCGCGGCCGGCGTCGATCTCGATGCCGCCCGCGCCCGCTCCCGCGCCCGCGCCGGCGCGCACGCCCACCCCCTCGATGCCGCCCCCGCCCACGCTCCCGGCGGCCTCCGCTGCCGCCCCGGTCGCCGAGCAGGCGCCGGCCGCGGCCGAGCCGGTCGACGAGGCCCCCGCCGCCCCGCCCGCCACCAACGGGAAGGCGCCGGTGGACCCGCTCACCCGCCAGGTGCTCGGGATCATGCGCAAGTCGTCGCGGCCGATGGGGATCGCCGAGATCCGCAAGAGGCTCCCCGACACGGTGAGCGGCCAGCAGGTCCGCCGTGTGCTCGAGCGCGCCTCGGAGCAGGTGGTCAACACCGGCGGCCGGCCGGCCGAGTACCGCCTCCGCTGATCCCCGGGCCGTGCTCACCCTGGCGGCGCTCCCCTGGGTGGCCGCCCACCGCGACCCCGACGCCGAGCTGCTGCGGCTCGACGGCCGGAGCCTGACCGCCGCGGCGCTCGACCGTGCCGCGGCGGGGGTCGCGTCCCGGCTCGAGCATGGGGGGGTGGGCGCCGGCCATCGGGTCGCCGTCCTCTGTGGCAACGGCCTCGCCTTCCCGCCTCTCTACTACGGCGCGCTGCGGCGCGGCTGCGTCGTCGCCCCGATCTCCACCGCGTCACCTCCTGCGGAGGTCGCCCGCCTGCTCCGCGCGCTCCGCGCCCGGGTGCTCGCCTGCGACGCGGAGAACGCCGGCATCGCCGCCGCCGCCCTCGAGCTGACCGCGACCGGCTGCTCCCGGCTGGTGCTCCACGAGGACGGAGACGGCGTCCGGGCCCGGGACGCGCTCGACCTCGCCACCCTGGTCGAGCATCCCCCGGCCGACCCGGAGCCGCTGCCGCCGGGCGCGCCCGCGGTGATCCTCGCCACCTCGGGCACCACCGGGTCGCCGCGGCGGGCGCTGCACTCGCATGCGGGCCTGCTGCTCAACGCCGGCGCGGTGGCGACCGAGATGCTCGCCCTCTCCCCCGCCGACGTCCAGCTCGGCGCCCTCCCGCTGGCCCACAGCTTCGGCATGAGCGCGGTGCTCAACGCCTCGCTGCTCGCCGGTGCGGCGGTGCGGCTGGCCCGGCGGCCCGATCTCGCCACCCTCCAGCGCCTCGTCGGCGGCGGCGAGGTGACCGTGGTGCAGGCGGTGCCGACGCTGCTCACCCGCCTCGCCGAGGCGTCGAGCGTGCCCTGGCCCGGGGTGCGCGTCTGCGTGGTCAGCGGCGCGCCGCTCCCCGAGGGGCTCGCGGCGCGGCTGCACCGCTGCCTCGACGGCCGGCTGCTGGAGCGCTACGGGATGACCGAGGTGTCGCCGCTCACCGTGCGCGAGGTGCCCGAGGACGGCGGCGAGGCCGGCGACGTCGGGCTGCCGATGCGCGGCGTCGTCGTCCGCGTCGCCGGCGGCGCCGCTGAGGGTGAGCTGGAGGCGGCGGCGCCCTCGATGTTCCTGCGCTACGACGGCGATCGCGCGGCCACCGCCGCCGCGCTCTCCGGCGGGCTGATGCGCACCGGCGACCTCGGACGGGTCGGCGCCGGCGGCCGGGTGACGGTCACCGGGCGGCTGAAGGAGGTGATCGTCCGAGGCGGCAACAACGTCGCCGCCCGCGAGGTCGAGCGCCTCCTCGAGACCCACCCCGCGGTCGCCGAGGCCGCCGTGCTGGGGATGCCCGATCCCGACCTCGGCGAGGAGGTCGCCGCGGCGCTGGTGCTCCGGCCGCGGAGCCCGGGTGACGTGGTCGCCGAGCTCGAGCGGCTGTGCGGCGAGCAGCTCGCCCAGTACAAGCGACCCCGCGTCTGGCACCTCCTCGAGAGCCTCCCCCGCACCGCCTCGGGGAAGGTGCGCAAGGGCGAGCTGCGCGAGCTCCTGCTCGAGCGAACGCCCCGCTGAACCCGGGCGCCACGCAGCTTCCAAATGCGCCACAAGGTTCAGAGCCAAACGGCGTTGTAGTGACGGTTCCCGCGCTGGGTTGACACCACTTCCTGGGCCGCCCACCCCTCCTCCTCGGTGGGCGGCCCCTTCTCTGCACGCCGCGCTTCTGACGCGGCCGCGGCGGTGGGAGTGGGCCGGGGCGCTAGCATGCGCCGCCGATGAGTGTCGAGCGCCGGCCCGCACCCCGCCCCCCGCGCACCGTTCGCGGTGCGCAGCCGTGCGTCCTCCCCGACGTGCCCCTCGACGCCGCCGACACCGAGTCGCTGGTTGCGGCGCTGCTCTGCAGGGTCGGTGAGGACCTCACCCGCGAGGGCCTGCACCACACCCCGGATCGGGTGGCGCGCAGCCTCGAGTTCCTGACCAGCGGATACCGGCAGCAGCTCCACGAGGTCGTCAACGGCGCCGTCTTCGCCGAGCCGTACTCGGAGATGGTGCTGGTGAAGGACATCGAGGTGTACAGCCTCTGCGAGCACCATCTCCTGCCCTTCTTCGGCCGCGCCCACGTCGCCTACGTCCCGGACGGCCGGGTCATCGGGCTGAGCAAGCTGCCCCGCCTCGTCGACGTTTTCGCGCGCCGGCTCCAGGTGCAGGAGCGGCTGACCACGGAGATCGCCGAGGCGGTCGACGAGGTGCTCGCCCCCGCCGGTGTGGGCGTGATCATCGAGGCCGCCCACCTCTGCATGATGATGCGCGGGGTCCAGCAGCAGAACAGCCGCACCGTCACCTCGAGCATGCGCGGCGTCTTCCTCCGCGACCCGCGCACCCGCGACGAGTTCCTCGCCCTGGTGCACGGGGACGCACGCCGGATCTAGACGCGTGCGTCCTCGGTCGAGTCGCTCTGGAAGATGCCGTAGAGCAGCGCGAGCGAGGGCAGGAGCAGGACCGTCCCCCCCGCGAGCACGGCGACGAGCGGGCGGAGCACCGGCTCCGGCGCCGCCGCGGCGTCGATGCTCAGGTGGGTGCCGAGCAGCAGCGGGTACTGGCCCACCGCCCACCCCCAGAGAACCGCGACCACGGCGAGCGCCGCGGTGACGCGGACCGCGACGTAGCGGCGCACCGCGAGCAGCGCCAGCGACGCGAGGCCGAGCGCGCCGCTGGCGAAGATGAGCGGCAGCGCGGGGCCGGTGAGCCGGCCGAAGAGTCGTGGCGCGTCCCCGTGCAGCACCGCGATGCCGCCGAGCGCCACCAGCCCGACGAGCACGCCCATGAGCAGGGCGCGGCGGCGGAAGCCCTCGGCGAGGTCGTCCTCGCCGGCGCGGCGCGAGTCGGCGCAGAGGTAGACCGCGGCGAGGTAGCTGCACACCCCCACGGCGAGCACGCCGCCGAGCAGGCTGCTGGGGTTCACCCAGCTGTGCAGCACGTCGCCGGCGCCGAGCCGCTCCGGCACCCGGCCGGAGGCGACGGCACCGACCACGGTGCCGAGGAAGAACGGCGTGAGCACCGAGGAGAGGGCGAAGGCGGCGCCGAAGATCTGCTGCAGCGAGATCTCCGAGACCGACTTGCGGAAGACGAAGGCGGAGCCGCGCAGGATGATCCCGAAGGCGGCGGCGGTGAGCGGGATGGCGAGCGTCGCCATGACCGCGGCGAACGCCGTGGGGAAGGCCGTCCACATCACCACCAGCGCGAAGATCAGCCAGACGTGGTTGGCCTCCCAGACCGGGCCGATGGAATGCTCGATCCGCGCCCGCTGCCGCGCCCCTGTCCGCGCTCCTCCGGCGAGCAGATCCCAGAACCCGGCTCCGAAGTCGGCGCCGCCGAAGAGCACGTAGGCGGTGAGGCCGGACCAGAGGAAGACGAGCACGACCTGGGCCACGGTCAGGTTCCGCCCGCGATGGGGCCGAGCCGGCGCAGCACCGAGACCGTCGCGAAGGTGAGGACGGCATACACGACGATCAGCACGACCAGGCCGACGGCCAGGCCGGGCGCGGTGTTCACCGCGTCGGCGGTGCGCAGCACCTCGTAGACGATCCAGGGCTGCCGTCCCACCTCGGTGGTGACCCAGCCCGCCTCGAGCGCCGCGACCGCGGCCGGTCCGGCGAGCACCGCGGCGCGGAGGAACCAGCGTGAGCGCGGCAGATCCCGCCGCCGCCCCCAGCTCAGGCCGAGCCAGGCGCCGAGGACGAGCAGCGCGGTGCCGATGCCGACCATCAGGTCGAAGGCGAGGTGGACGACGTTCACCGGCGGGCGCCGGTCCGCGGGCACGGAGTCGAGCCCGTCGACGCGGGTGTCGGGGCGCCCGCTGATGAGCAGCGAGAGCCCGTGCGGGATCACCACCGCGCCGCGGAGCTGTCCGTCGACGACCACGCCGCCGACGTGCTCACCGGGACCGACCTCGGTGTGCAGCTGCGCCTCCATGGCGGCGAGCTTGACCGGCTGGCGCTCGGCGACGTACCGCGCCGCCGCGTCGCCGACGACGATCTGTGCGGGGGTGAAGATCGCCGCCAGAGCGAAGGGGATGAGGAAGGCGGACCGCTGCACCGGCCCGCGGTTGCCGCGGAGCATCCCCACCGCGTGCACCGCGGCGACGAGGTAGCCGGTGACCATGATCGCGGCGAGGATCATGTGCCCCGCCTGCACCGGGGTCGCCGGGTTGAACATGGCGGCGATCGGATCGGGGTCGACGACGTTCCCGTCGACCACCCGGAACCCGGCGGGGTCGTTCATCCAGGCGTTGGCGCAGACGACGAAGAATGCCGACGACACCCCGGCGACGATCACCGGCACCCCGGTGAGCAGGTGGCGGAACGGGGTGAGGCGGTCCCAGCCGTAGAGGTAGATGCCCATGAAGATCGCCTCGATGAAGAAGGCGAAGCCCTCGAGCGCGAAGGGCAGCCCGAACACCGAGCCGTAGCGGCCCATCAGCCCCGGCCAGAGGATCCCCATCTCGAAGGAGAGGATCGTCCCCGACACCGCGCCAACGGCGAAGAGCACCGCGGCCGCCTTCGACCAGCGGCGGGCGAGGGCGCGGTGCACCCTGTCGCCACGGCGCAGCCCCAGCCCCTCGGCGACGAGGATCACGATCGGGAAGCCGACGCCGAGGCAGGCGACGACGATGTGCCATCCGAGCGACAGCGCCATCTGGTAGCGGGCGGCGGTGAGGTTGGAGCCGCCGGCGGCGAGCAGGGTGCTCATCGAGCCCCCGCTCGATCGATCAGCTGCCGGCCGCCTGACGCATCGTCTCCGCGCTCATCGCACCTGCCTCCTGGTGAGCCGTCCGGCGGTCATTGTGCCGTGGGTGCCGGGTGGCGCGGGCGGGGGCGCCGCGGCTCCGGGTGTGACCGACTGGCTCAGCGGAGTCGAGCTCGAGGCGGCGTTGCTGGGGCTGCCGCCGTACACGGCTGTCAGGGTGTGGGTTCCGGCCGTGAGCGTGCGCAGGGTGACGGTGCTGCGCCCGCCCGCGAGCGGACGCACCGAGAGCACGGCGTCGCCGTCCTTGAAGGTGACGCTCCCGGTGGGGGTGCCGCCGGCCGCCGACACGGTCGCGGTCAGGGTCAGCGGCTGGCCGGCCTTCGACGGGTTGGCCGAGGAGGTCAGCGCCGTCTTCGTCGCGGTGCTGCCGGGCTGGCTGACGGTCTGGGTGAGCGCTGTCGAGGTCGACGAGGCGAAGTTGGGATCCCCGCTGTAGACCGCGGTCAGGGGATGGGAGCCGGCGCCGAGCGACGAGGTCACCAGGCTCGCGCGCCCGCCGGAGAGCGGACGCACCGACAGGGTGGTGTCCCCGTCCCGGAAGCCGACGCTGCCGGTCGGCGGCTTGCCCGAGCCGCCGACGGTGGCCACCAGGGTCACCGGCTGTCCCACCGCGGAGGGGTTCGACGAGGAGCTCAGGGTGGTGGTCGATGCGGTCGTGCCGGGGGCCGCGACCGTCTGGGTCACCACCGGCGACGTCGAGGCCGCATAGGTCTGGTCACCGCTGTAGACGGCGGTGATGGAGTGGTCGCCGTTGCTCAGCGTGCTGATGCTGAGGCTGGAGCGGCCGCCCGACACCGGCCGGGTGGCGAGCAGGGTGGCGCCGTCCTTGAAGTCGACGCTCCCCGTGGCCGCGCCGCCGGCGGCGCCGACGGTGTCGACCAGGCTGACCGTCTGTCCCTGGACCGACGGGTTGAGCGAGGACTTCAGCGTCGACTGCGTGGGGGTGAGCGACGGAGCGGCCACCGCGGTCACCCAGACCGCGGAGACCGCGGCCACACAGAGCCCGATGGCGACGGAGACCAGCTGGGAGCGGCGCCGCCACAGAACGCGACGGCGAGGATGGTGGGGCCACGAGGACGTGGACATGAGGGAGCCCCTCCGGTGCTGCGACGTGTGCTGGATTGAGCCGGTATTGTCACAAGCCGGCAAAGCGACTGGCAACCCGCCCTGATCGAGGCTCATGAGAGACGCACTGCCCTGGATTGGCCTGGTCGCCGGCGTGGGGCTGATCCTGGTGACGCTGAGCAGCGTGCTGATCACCATGGTCATCCCGCGCTCGGCCAACTCGGTCATCACCAGCGCGGTGGCACGGGTGGTGCGGGGCAGCTTCACCGTGGTGGCCGGCCGCTTCGACGAGTACACGGACCGCGACCGCGTCTTGGCGATGGGGGCGCCCACCTTCCTCATGGTCCTGCTGGTCACCTGGATCGGGCTGCTGGTCCTGGGTTTCGGCCTGATGATGTGGCCGGCGCAGGGCTCGTTCCCCGCCGGGATGCGCCTCGCCGGGTCGTCGATGTTCACCCTCGGCTTCGTCGCTCCCGACGGCGCCGGCCCGACCGCCCTGGTCTTCTGCGCCGCCGCCGCGGGGCTCGGGGTGGTGGCGCTGGAGATCTCCTACCTGCCCACGCTCTACGGCGCCTTCAATCGCCGGGAGCGGCTGGTGACGATGCTCGAGTTCCTCGGCGGGGTGCCCGCCTGGGGGCCGGAGATCCTCGCCCGCCACGAGCTCATCGACAATGTGAGCAAGCTCGGCTGGCTCTACGAGCAGTGGACCGAGTGGGCGGCGGACGTCTCCGAGAGCCACACGACCTACCGCACCCTGGTGTACTTCCGCTCCCCGCAGCCGATGCGGTCCTGGGTCATCGGGCTGCTCTCGGTGCTCGACGCCGCCGCGCTGCACCTCTCGCTCAACCCGCTGAGCGCCCCCGCCGACGCGCGGCCGCTGCTGCGCATGGGCTACGTGGCGATGCAGGAGCTGGCGCGGGATCAGCGGCTGCCGTTCAATCCCGACCCCCTGCCCGAGGACCCGATCATGCTCACCCGGGAGGAGTTCGATGCCGGCGTCGCCCACCTCGAACAGGCGGGGTGGAATCGGGAGCGCACCACCGACGAGGCGTGGATCCACTTCCGCGGCTGGCGGGTCAACTACGAGCAGGCCGCCTACGAGCTCGCCGCCCGCCTCGATGCGCCGCCGGCGTTCTGGTCGGGGCCACGGCGGCGGCGCCGCACCACCGCCCAGGCACCCGACCGGCCGCCCCACCGCGAGCCCCGGGACGTCGACCGGCTCCGCACCACGACCGCGCAGCGCCGTGCGGTCCGGCGGACGCCACGCCCTCCGACCACCCCGCTCCCCCCGGACTGACGCCGCGGGACTGGCGGATCCGGCCCGGATGCGCTACGGTTCGCGGCGCCAGGGCCAGACGACGCCCGCCGACCCTCCTCTCCACGTCCATGCATCTTCCGGCGACGCCATCCCGCTCCCTCCTGCGTCCGCTCGCCGCGGCGCTGGTCCTGTGCATCGTGCTCGGGGCCTGGCTCTCGACCGGCTTGGTCGCGCGCGCCGCCACCACCGCGCACTATCCGACCGAGGGGGTGGGCAACGACATCTCCTTCCCGCAGTGCGGCCACGACTATCCCGGCGACCCCGCCTTCGGGATCGTCGGGATCACCGGGGGCCGCGCCTTCACCGGCAATCCGTGCTACCGCTCGGAGTTCGGCTGGGCGCGCGACGCCGGGAAGCACGCCTCGGTGTACCTCAACATCAACTACGCGCGGCCCGAGTACCAGAGCTTCTCCGCGCACGCGCTCCAGGGTCCGGCGGGGACGTGCGCGCCGGCACAGAATCCCTGCACCGCCTACAACTACGGCTGGAACGCCGCCGCCGACGCGGTCGCCCGCGCTCGCGACGCCGGCACCGAGCCGGCGATGTGGTGGCTCGACGTCGAGACCGCCAACTACTGGGCCGACTCCCCCAACCTCGCGCTCAACGCGCAGGTCATCCAGGCGGCGCTCGACATGCTGCGCTCTCGTGAGCTCAGCGCCGGTGTGTACTCGATCAACGAGATGTGGGCGAGGATCCCGGGACGCGACTACCGCCCCGGTGTGCCGGTCTGGTACGCCGAGACCAACCCGGCGACCGGCCGCGGCAGCGCCGCCCACTACTGCGATCCCGGCTACGCGTTCACCGGTGGAGCGGTGTGGCTGGTGCAGTGGAGCGACAGCGTCGACCACGACTACGCCTGCCGGGCGAACCCCCCGGCGGAGCCGCCCGCGCCGTCGCCGAACTGCCTGCCCACCCCGATCAAGCTCTGCCTGATCCAGTCCACCCCGCTGCCGCCGGCGCCGAAGCTCAAGCGCTGACGGGCGCACACGCCAGGAGACCCGGGACGCACGCTGCGCCCCGGGCCCGCCTAGGGATCTGGGGGGTCAGATGTGGTCCCCCGCGCGCGGGGTGGTGGCGCGCGGCGCGGTGGTGATGCGGACCAGCTTCACCACCAGGTAGGCGGCGATGAGATAGACGAGCATCCCGATCAGGGTGCTGATCTCGACGACGCTGTGCCGGGTGACGTAGTCCGGGGTGATGCCGCGGAAGGGTGCGACCAGCGGTGCCGAGATCGCGTTGATGAAGGCCACGAAGCCGACCTCCGCATTGGCGGCGGCGGCCCGGAAGACGACGCGCAGCCCCATGATCCCCTCGACCAGGGCGAGCAGGAACCAGACGAGCTGCACCACGCGGAAGGCGGGATCGGCGGCCACCACGGTGCGGCGCCGGGCGAGCACCGGCCGGCCGTCGAGGTGGGCCTCGTCGCGCTCCTCGGCGACGAGCGGCGATTCGGTCATCGACATGAGGTGTCTCCTCTCGAGCGGCGGCTGAGGCCGTTGCTCTCCCCCGCCCTGCCCCTCAGCGCCTAGTGACACTGGATGATCAACTTATACCATCAATATCATCTTGGGTCAAGGCTTCGCCCATGTCGGGGAGGGGGACCGGCCGCGGCCTATTCGCTCTGTGCGTAGGAGCGGAAGCGCCGCACCAGCTCGGGGATGAGGTTGACCGCCACCCGCGGATGGGCGAGGAGGAACTCGCGGAAGGTCCCGTTGGGGAGCTCCAGGGTGCGGAGCATCGACTTCGCCCGGACCGTCGCGGTGCGCGGCCCGGCGTCGAGCGCGCTGACCTCGCCGAAGAAGTCGCCGGGGCCGAGCGTCGCGATGAGCCGTCCGTCGACCTCGACGCTCGCCTGCCCGTCGAGGATGAAGAAGAACTCCAGCCCGCTCCGGTGCTCGTGGAGGATGCCGTGCTCGGGCAGGAAGACCGTCTCGTCGAAGTTCGCGACGATGTCCTCGAGCTCGCCCTTGGGGATGCCGGCGAACAGTGGTGATTGCGCGAGCATGGGCACCACGTCGTCGCGAGCGCGCATGGCGTGGCCCTCCTGCCCCGTCATCTCCTGGAACGTCCCGTAGTCGGACATCGGCCGCCATCATAGTCGAGCCTCCGGCCGGTCCTCCCCGACGCGCCGGCCGCGCAGACGGTGCAGATCGACGCGGCCGGGAAGGCCCCGGAGATGGCGCCGCGGCAGGCGGGTCCAGACGTGCGTGGCGGCGGTCGCCTCGCGCAGCCCGGAGTCGCCGACGATGGTGCCCGCGTGCGCGATCTCGGCGATGCGGCTGGCGAGGTTGACGGTGTGGCCGAACCAGTCCCCCGCGCGCGTCACCGCGGGCCCGTGGGCCGCGCCCGCGTGCAGCGGGGGCAGCACGTCGCCCTCGGCGTCGACCGCGGCGCAGAGGCGCAGCAGCGTGTCGAGCAGGGCACCGGGATCGTGGGAGACGAGCATGACCGCGTCGCCGAGGTACTTCACGACGCGGACCGGAGGAACCTGGCTGGCCGCGGTCAGCGCCGCGAGCCGGCTCGCGATCTCGCCGACCTGGTCGGGGGGCACACGGGCGCCGAGGCGGGTGAAGCCGGAGAGGTCGGCGAAGGCGACGGCCATCTGCTCCGCCCCGGATCCGCCGCCGGCGGCGATCTGGTCCTGGCTCAGCACCTCGGCGCGGATCGCCTGGCGCAGGTGCTGGGTGAGGTGGTGCTCGAGGACCGTGCCGAGCAGCGGCCGGAGCTCCTCGGCCACGGCGCGGTAGCGACGCGCGACCTCGAGCTCGCTGTCGCCGGGCCGCAGGAACGCCTCCCCCACCATCCGCACCACGGTCTGCGCCAGGACCGGCAGCCACTGGCCGGAGATCCGCGCCGCCTCGATCAGGCCGTCGGCGGGGAGGCCGGCCTGGATGAGCCGGGCGAGCACCTGCGCCGCGGCGACGTCCTCCTCGTTCGCCACCGGCAGGTCGCCCGCCGGGAGGGTCAGGCCGACGGCGCGCACGTAGGACAGGAGCAGGTTCTCGTCGAGGCCGGCGCGCTCGGCGACCTCGCAGAGGGTCAATCGCCCCTGGCCGCCGAGCGCGAGCTCGGCGGGGAGCAGCGCGAGACGGTGCTCGGCGACCGCACGGCGGAGCTCATCCAGGGTCGCCCCCTGTGCCGCGAGCTCGGTGAGCAGGGTGGCGCGCGCCTGTCGCTCGGAGTCGGCCAGGCCGTCGAGGAGGCCGGTCTCCTCCCACCTGCAGAGCTGGTCCGCGCCGGACCCGGCCGCGTCGCTCAGCAGTGACCGGCGCCGTGCACCGCCGCGGCGGCGTCGAGACGGGAGATGCCCCCGCTCTGGTGCGCGGTGCTGAGGATGCGCTGGCGCGCCTGGGGGGCGTTGAGCCCGCAGGAGAGCAGCAGCGCGAGCACCCCGGCGACGTGCGGCGCCGCGAAGGAGGTGCCCTGCTCGGCCTTGTAGCCGCCGCTGACGGTCGAGGTGGACAGCACCTGGCCCTTGGCGTGCGGACCGCTCGTCGGCTGTCCGCTGTCGCCGCCCGGCGCGTAGATGTTCACGCCGCCGCCACTGGTGGAGTACGGCGCCACCGACGCGTCGGGCCCGAGCGCGCCCGAGACCAGGGCGACGTCGGTCACCGAGTCGTAGTCGCTGAAGGGCAGCGAGCTGTTGCCCGCGGCGAGCGCGATCGCCGCCCCGGCCTGCGCCGCGGCGCGCACCGCATCGGGGATGCCGCTGCCCGAGAGCAGCGGCGCCAGCGGGATGTCGGACCCCAGGCTGATGTTGATCACCTTTGCGCCGCGGGTGACCGCGTACTTGATCGCCGCGCTGACGTCCTCGTCGCAGCCCTTGCCCGACTTGTCGATCACCTTGATGATCAGCGCCTTCGCGTCGGGCGCGACCGCGGCGATGCCGGTGCCGTTGTTGGTGTTCGCAACCATCAGCCCGGTGGTCATGCTGCCGTGGCCGACGTCGTCCTGGACCGACGCCGCGTCGGT
>DATARS010000202.1:0-11452 GCA_036269455.1 Candidatus Dormiibacterota bacterium
GCCGAGCGCGTACTCCTCGCGGTCCATGATCAGCCCGTCGGCCTCGCGGGCGGCGAACTCGCGGAGGAGCCGGTCCGGGTCGGTGATCGTGTTGGGGGTGAGGTCGTTGAGCCTGTGGCGGGCGAGGTAGTCGCTCTGCAGCTCGGGATCGAGGCTGGAGAGGACACACTTCCCCAGGGCGGTCGCGTGGCCGGCCTCGTGGAAGCCGACCCAGACGTCCACCCGCGGGGTGGTGGGGCCGTCGACGATCTCCCGGACGACGATCTCACCGTCCTCGTAGAGGCAGAGGTAGGCGGCCGCCCGGACCTCGTCGCGGAGCATGGCGAGCGCCGGCCGCACCCGGTTGAGCACGGCCTGGTGGCGGCTGTGGGCGAGGAGGCTCGAGACCCGGTCACTGAGCACGTACGAGCCGTCACCGAGGCGCACCACGTAGCCCTCGTGGACGAGGGTGCGGAGCAGGTGGTAGGCGGTGCCGAGCTGGACTCCCGCCTCGCGGGCGAGCAGCTTGGCGGGCGCGCCGTTGGGGTGATTGCAGACCGCCTCCATGAGATGGAGGGCGCGCTGCACGGACCCGATCAGTGTGGGGGCACGAACCTCGCCACCGGCCCCAGCACTCCGATCGGTCACCCCCACGCGTCGCACCGAAGGTGTGTGCGAGTCATCGCGGGACTTTCCTATCGCCTCAAACCGTCCTCGCCCACGGGCCGCGCGCAGGAACCCTGCCACGCCCATGGCTCCATTCCCGATGCTAGGAGCGCGACTCACCTCCGTCTACCTGCAGATGCAGGTTTCGGGTTTTGAACCGCCTGAGCGGAACGGCCCCATCCATTCAGGCGACAATTAAGCCGTGATCGAGACGCGCATCCTGGATCAGCGGTTCGACGGGATCGCTCCCGCCCCGCCGGATGGCGCCATGCGGTGGGTGTCGTGCGTGGCGCCGACGCCCGAGGAGCTCGCGGCGCTGCAGCGGGAGTTCGACATCCACCCGCTGGCGATCGAGGACATCCAGACCCGCAACCAGCGGCCCAAGGTCGACGAGTACGGCGACCAGCTGTTCGTGGTGCTCTTCGCCGTGTCCAAGCTCCCGGGAACGCACGAGGTGATGCTCAGCGAGGTCCACATCCTGGTGGGGCCCCACCACCTCGTCACCTTCACCGACCGGGACGTCCCGGTGATCAGCAACCTGGGCCGCGTCTGCGGCAAGCGCGCGGAGATCCTCGCCAGCAGCCCGGGCAAGCTCTTCTACCGCCTCTGCGATGCGGTGATCGACTCCTTCTTCCCGGTGATCGACGACCTCGAGGTCGCCCTCGACGACCTGGAGACGGCGATCGTCGAGCGCGCCGACCAGTCGACGGTGCGGGACATCTTCGAGATCAAGCGGGAGCTCAACACGATGCGCCGGGTGCTCGGCCCCCAGAGCGACCTGCTCCAGGGGCTCTCTGGGCCCCACGGCCCGCTGCTCGGCGGCGAGGCGCAGCTCTACCTCCGCGACGTCTACGACCACGCGGTGCGGATCGTCGAGCAGGTGGACAGCTACCGCGACATCGTCACCACCGCGCTCGACGTCTACCTCACCTCGGTGTCGAACCGCCTCGGCGAGCAGACCAAGCGGCTCTCGGTGGTGGCCACGATCTTCCTGCCGCTGACCTTCCTCACCGGCTTCTTCGGGCAGAACTTCGGCTTCCTGGTCGGCAACATCCAGGACCAGCGCGCGTTCTTCCTCGGGCTGAGCCTCGAGGTGGTCTCGATCGTGGTGATCTGGTACGTCGTGCACCGCACCACCATGAGCGCGCGTCCCCTCTCGGGTGCGGACCGCGCGCCCACCAGGCTGCGGCTCGTGTCGCTGCGCCCGCGGCGGTCGGTGCCGTACATGAACGTGGACATCCTCCGCAAGGATCCGCCAAAAACGCCCTGATCGCAGCATACGTTCGTTTCGCTTGAGGGCTTTGCGCCGATTGCGCGCGCGTTACACAGTCGTGACGTAGGATTCCGCGACGTCAGGACGTCTTGGGAACAGCGCTCCACGTGACGGTGGGGGCTGGCGGAGGAAATCCTGATGGTTGTTCGACTGGCGCCCGTGCTCTCCCTGGCCGGCGCAATCGCCCTCGGCGTCGGAGCCGCATCCGCGACCGGCCTCGGACCCATCGCCCAGGTCCCGGCCGCGCCGGCAGCCTCGATCCTCGGCGGGACCGTCGACTCGATCACCCAGCCGGTCACCAACACGGTGGGCGGAGTCGTGAGCGGCGCCGCCCCGGCGGTCGTCAACACCGTGCAGGGTGTGACCGCCCCGGCGGCGCCACTGGTCCATCTCCCGACCACCCATCCCGCGACCGCGACGACGACCACGCCGCCGCCGCCGGGCCACGCCACCGCGAACGGCGCGCACATCAACCCCCTCGACACCTGCGTCAGCTGCACCAGCGCCGGCGCACAGAGCGGCTCCTCGCAGTCGGGCGCCCAGGCGCTGCGGGTGCTCGGCCAGCCGCTGAGCGGCGGCGATGCGGCGAGCAACGGCAGCCAGAGCGGCAACCTGATCGCGCTGCCCGCCAACCCCCTGATGGCGCTGGCGATCGCCGACTGGATGACCTCGGCCCAGGCGGCGGGCAACTCCTCGGCGTCGCGATCGCGCTCCTCGCTCGTCGACCTCGGCCTCGGCGACGGCCAGGTCGCCACCGTCGCCGTCCTCGAGGCGGCGAGCGCCGCCGGCTTCGACGGCACCGCCTCCCACGGCAGCGGCTCGACCAACGGCGTCCACCTCACCGCGGGCAACGGCGCGCTGGTGCTGGTGCTGCTCCACTCCGAGGCGAACAGCGACGGCGGCCGCTCGGCCTACCTCGCCTCGCTCAACGGCACCCCCATCGGCGGCAGCGGCCAGGACGGAGACATCCCGATCACCATCCCCGGCGTCATCACCATCCACCTGCTCACCGTCGGAGCCAACGGCGGTGTGGCGGGCGCCGCGATCGGCAGCGTGAACGACGTCCTCACCATCCCCGGCCAGGTCGCCTCGGTGCTCTCCTCCACCGCCGCGGGCGCGGGCGCGCCGGTGGCGACCGTCCCCACCCCGACCACCGGCGTCGCCGGCATCGCCGCGAACCCGCCGGCGGCCGCCGCCACCCACTCCGCAGGTCCCCGGGTACCCCTCACCGGGATCTCCATCGGCGCCGCGGGCCTGGCGCTGCTGACCGCCGGGCTCAGCCTGCTGGTGGTGTCCTCCCGCCGTCGCCGAGCCACCGTCGTGGCCTGATCCAGAACCGGGAGGGAGGGAGCCCGACGGGCGGGGCCAGGTGCTGGCCCCGCCCGTTCTTCGTACCGGCGCCGCAAGTCATCCCCCACGGATCTCGTTCTACCGCGTGGACGGGTCTGCTGCCCTGCAGCCGGCAGCGTGGGCCCCGGAGGACTGGTATGGCCAACTCGATTCCGGAATCCTTCCACCCCGCCGCCGCCCGGCTCATCGGCGAGCTCGAGGGCGTGCGCTCCGCGGAGGTGGTGGTGCGCTGCCTGCTCCGCGCCTACGACCGCATCGCCGCCGCCGACGGCTCGATGCCCGGCGACGAGGTGGTCGCGAGGGCCGAGACCATGGCCCGGAGCCTGCTCACGGTGGGCCTTGCGGAACGCCGCCTCGCCAGCTGAGCGCCAGGCCGCGGGGGCCGGGAAAACCTTCCGGTACTTGAGGTTTGCATGAACGCGCGCCGCGTCGTTCAATACGGGTGAAGCAGCCCGAATCCTTCAGACGATTCGACATTCACCTGGCGGCGGCGCTCGGGCCGCCCGAAGCGGCCGCGGCAGCGCAGGAAAAACGGCGGGCGTCGGGGCGCCACCGGTGGTGGCGCCCCGACATCTCCGCACGGCCCGGCCGGTACAGTGGCCCGATGCTCACGGCCCGCCGGCTCCCGGCTCTGCTCCTCGTGGTGCTGGCGCTCGCGGCCGGCGCCTGCGGGTCGACGCCGTCGCCCACGCCGCGGCCCTCACCGACGCCGGTCCCGACCCCGACGCCGACGCCGCGGCCGACGATCCCGCCGGGTCCGGAGGTGCAGCAGGTCCAGGTGGTCGCCGCCGGGGTCGGGGTCTACCAGCTCACCACCATCCCGGTGGCGGTGGTCCGCAACCTCGCCGGCGGCCACGCCGCCACCTCGGTGCAGGTGCGCTTCGCCGTCTTCAACACGGCGAACCAGCCGGTCGGCGGCACCGACGTGAACATCCCCTACATCGCCCCCGGGCAGACGATGGCCATCGCCGGACGTATCGAGCAGTCGGGCAACCTCCACGCCTCGGCGTCGGTGATCGGCGCCCAGTGGACCGCCGCCTCTCCGGGCGATCCGCTGTCGGTCGGCGGGGTCACCTACACCTGCGGCACCTGCCGTCCCGGTCCCGGCTACGGCACCGCCGCGGGGACGCTGAGCGCCGCCGTCGGGGTATCGGTCAGCAGCCTCACCCTCACGGGGGTCTGCTACGCCGGCAACCGCATCGTCGGCGGCGACACCTCGGCCGAGACCGTGACCACGCTCCCCAAGCCGATCCAGGAGCCGGTGATCATCAGCGAGGTGCCGGACCGCTGCGAGATCTACGCCTCGCCGGGGTCGTAGCCGGCGATCTCGCGGATCAGATCAGCCCCTCCTTGGTCGCCCGAATCGCGGCCTCGACGCGGTTGTGCACCTCGAGCCGGTGGAAGATCTCCTGGATGTGGGTCTTCACCGTGTTCTCGCTGAGATGCACCTGGTGGGCGATCTCGCGGTTCGAGAAGCCCTCGCTGATGCGACGGAGGATCTCCGTCTGGACCGCGGTGAGCACCGTCCGCGGCGGTGTCTGCGGCGAGGTCTTCTGAGCCCGGATGCGCTCGAGGATCCGCCCGGCGATCGCGGGTGCGATGGCGCCCTCGCCGCGGTGGACGGCACGGATGCTCTGCTTGAGGCTGAAGCGCTCGACGTCCTTCACCACGAAGCCCCGTGCCCCGGCGTCGATGCACTCGTCGACGAGGTCGTCGTCCGAGTAGGTGGTGACGATGATGACCTTGACCCCCGGATGCGAGGCGCGGAGACGCCGGCACACCTCCGGGCCGCTCACATCGGGCAGGTGGGCGTCGAGCAGGACGATGTCGGGCTCGGCCTGCTCCACGAGCTCGGGCAGCGCGCCGCCGAGGCCGGTCTCGGCGACGACGTCGAAGTCCGGCTCGGCGTGGAGGATGGTGCGCAGGCCCTCGCGGACCATCTCGTGGTCGTCGACGATGGCGATGCGGATCACGGTGCGCGGCCGGCAAGGGGCACGCTCACGTGGACGGTGAGCCCGCGCTCCTCTCCGTTGGCGACGCGGAAGCGGCCGTCGAGGGCGAGAACCTGCTGCCGCATGTGCTTCATCCCGAAATGCAGGTGGCTGTCCTGGTAGCTGCGCAGGACCAGCTCTGGCGCCCCGACGCCGTCGTCCTGGATGACCACGTCGACGCGGTCGGGGACGTACCGGATGCTCACCAGGATCATCCGGGCGCGGGCGTGGCGCACGACGTTGGCGAGCGCCTCCCTGACGACGGCGCGCAGCGTGAGCTGGACGGCCGGCGGCGCCGGAAGGGGCTCGCCGCTCACCACCAGGTCGGTCTCGAGCCCGTGGGTGCGCGCGATGTCCCGGAGCAGCAGGCGCACCGACCCGGAGAGCTCTCCGTTGTCGGGGCTCGGCGCCGAGAGAGCGAAGATGACGTCGCGCACCGCCTCGGCGGTGCGGCTTGCACGGTGGGACACGTCGCGCAGCCGGTCGGCCACATCGGGCGGAACCCCGGCCTCGAGCAGCGAGTGCACCTGCAGGCCGATGGTGAAGATGCCCTGCTCGATGTGGTCGTGCAGCCCGGCGGCGATGCGGTGGCGCTCCTCGGCGAGCATCTGCTCCCGATCCGCCTCGTCGAGGCGGCGGTGGAGGTTCTCGAGCCCGTCGATCATCTCCCGCTGCCGCTGGTAGAGGCGCGCGTTGTCGATGGCGACCGCCACCTGATTGGCGAAGGTTGAGAGCAGGCGCTCGTCATCGGCGGCATAGCCACCGTCCTTGTTGGCCACGCCGAGCATGCCGATCACCGTGGTCCCCACCCGCAGCGGCACACCGAGAAAGGTGCGCACCGGTGGATGGCCGTGCGGCTGGCCGATGTGCGCCGGATCGCCGGCGACGTCGTTGGAGATGTTCGAACGCTCCTCGGTGATGACGACGCCGAACACGCTGGGGCGCACCGGGATGAGGCGGAAGCGCTCGTAGAACCGGGGATCGGAGGGGAGGAACCCCTTGATCGCGGCCACGTCGAGCTGGCTGCGGGTGTCGTCGAGCAACCCGACAAAGCCGAACTCGGAACTGGTCAGCTCGAGGCAGTAGCCGAGGGCGCGGTCCTGGACCTCGGAGAGCTCGCGCAGCGAGGCGACCTCGATGGAGATCGCGTGCAGCGATTCGAGCTGCTCGCGGAGAATCAGCCCCATCTCCATGGCGCACGAGTGTAGCAGGGGCCCGCGCGGTGTCCACCACAGTTCGGTGTAGGTTCACCCGAACGGGTGACTAGGGCCCCGACCGGGTGAGGGGGCTTTCACACGCGGCGCGCGGGAGTTTCACCCGGACGAGTGGTGACTTCGCGGAACGCGCCGCCGACCCTTGTCGGGACGTGGGGGAGGCTCCCCGCCACGACCCGGCAGTGAGGAGGCCACCATGTATCCAGCGGCGTTCGACTACGTGGCCCCCGCCAGCCTCGACGAGACGCTCGGCATCCTCGCCGAGCGTGGCGACGAGGCCAAGGTGATGGCCGGTGGCCAGAGCCTCATCCCGCTGATGAAGCTGCGGCTTGCCGCCCCGTCGGTCGTCGTCGACCTCGGCCGGCTCGACGAGCTCCAGTTCATGTCGGCCGATGGCGGCACCCTGCGCATCGGGGCGCGCGCGCGCCACGCCGACATCGAGAGCTCCGCGGAGCTGCGCCGGGCGTGCGCGCTGCTCCACGACGCGGTGCGGCTCATCTCCGACCCGCTGGTCCGCAACATGGGCACCGCGGCGGGCTCGATCTGCCACGCCGACCCGCAGGGCGACTGGGGTTCGGTGATGCTGGCGCTGGGGGCGAGCTTCGTGCTGCGCTCGACCGCCGGGGAGCGCATCGTCGACTCCGCCGCCTTCTTCACCGGGCCGTTCTCCACGGTGATGCGCGCCGACGAGGTGATGACCGAGATCCGGATCCCGGCACCGCCGCCGGGGTCGGGGGGCAGCTATCACAAGCTGGAGAGAAAGATCGGCGACTTCGCCACCGTCGGCGTCGCCGTGGCGATCGAGCTGCGCGACGGCGTCATCGGCCGCGCGGGCATCGGCCTGACCGCGGTGGCGCCGACCAACATCCGCGCCACCGCCGCCGAGCGGGCGCTCACCGGCCAGGCGCCGAGCGACGCGCTCATCGCCGAGGCGGCGCAGCTCGCGGCGCAGGCGGGCGAGCCGCGCGGCGACATCCGCGGCAGCGCGGAGTACAAGCGCGACGTGGTGCGCGTCTACGTCCAGCGCGGGCTGCGGGCCGCGCTCCGGCAGGCACGGGAGGTCTCGGCGTGAAGGTCACGGTCACGATCAACGGCGCCGAGCGCAGCGCCGAGTGCGAGCCGCGCACCCTGCTGGTCGACTTCATCCGCACCCGGCTGGGGCTGACCGGGACCCACATCGGCTGCGACACCACCAGCTGCGGCGCCTGCACCGTGCTGCTCGACGGCCGCCCGGTGAAGTCGTGCACCCTGCTCGCGCCGATGGCCGACGGGCACGCGCTCACCACCGTCGAGGGCCTCGCCAAGGGCGGCGCGCTCAGCCCGGTGCAGGACGGCTTCCACCAGGAGCACGGCCTGCAGTGCGGCTTCTGCACCCCGGGGATGATGCTCGTCGCCACCGCACTGCTCGAGCGGAATCCCGACCCCAGCGAGGACGACATCCGCTGGGCGATCAGCGGCAACATCTGCCGCTGCACCGGCTACATGAACATCGTCAAGGCGATCCAGCACGCGGCGGCGGCGCAGCGGGCCACGGCCGTGGTACCGGAGCCTGAGCAGGTCGCCGCGGGAGCCTCGGCATGAGCGCGATGGCGGTCGGACCGGGCATCGGCGGCATCGGCGAAAGCATCAAGCGCAAGGAGGACGCGAAGTTCCTCCAGGGTCGCGGCAGCTACGTCGACGACCTGGTGCTGCCGGGGATGCTGCACATGGCGATCCTGCGCAGCCCCTACGCACACGCGCGACTGGGGAGGATCGACACCAGCGCGGCGGCGGCGGTGCCCGGGGTGGTGGCGGTGGTCACCGGCGAGCTGCTCGCGCAGCACAACCTCGCCTGGATGCCGACGCTGAGCGGCGACACCGAGGCGGTGCTCGTCACCGACAAGGTGCGGTTCCAGGGCCAGGAGGTGGCCTGCGTCATCGCCGAGAGCCGCTACATCGCCGAGGACGCCTGCGCGCTCGTCGACGTCGAGTACGAGCCGCTCACCGCGGTCATCAGCCCGCAGCAGGCGCGCGAGGCCGGGGCGCCGCTGATCCGCGACGAGAAGGAGGGGCAGACCGACAACCGCTGCTACCACTGGGAGAGCGGTGACGCGGCGGCGACCGACGCCGCGTTCGCCCGCGCCGCCAGGGTGGTCGAGCTCTCGACCCACTATCCGCGCTGCCACCCGGCGCCGCTCGAGACCTGCGGCATCGTCGCCGACGTCGACTCGGTCACCGGGCAGGCGACCCTGCACATGACCAGCCAGGCGCCGCACGCCCACCGCACCCTCTTCGCCATCGTGGCCGGGCTGCCCGAGCACAAGATCCGGATCATCACCCGCGACATCGGCGGCGGCTTCGGCAACAAGGTGCCGATCTATCCGGGCTACGTGGTGGCGACGGCGGCGTCGCTGCTCATCGGCCGGCCGGTGAAGTGGGTCGAGGACCGCTACGAGAACCTCATCTCCACCGGCTTCGCCCGCGACTATCACATGACCGGGCAGATGGCCCTCGACGAGACCGGGAGGATGATCGGGCTGCGCGTCAACCTGCTGAGCGACAACGGCGCCTTCTTCGCCGACGCCCAGCCGAGCAAGTTCCGCGCCGGCCTCTTCCACATCGTCACCGGCTCGTACGACATCCCCGCGGCGCACATCACCGCCGACGGCTACTACACCAACAAGGCGCCCGGCGGGGTCGCCTACCGCTGCTCGTTCCGGGTCACCGAGGCGTCCTACATGATCGAGCGCCTGGTGGAGAGTGCCGCGATCGAGACCGGGCAGGACCCCGCCCAGATCCGGATGCGGAACTTCATTCCGCCGGAGGCCTTCCCCTACAGGTCGGCGACCGGGTTCATCTACGACAGCGGCGACTACCCCAGAGCGATGCGGCTCGCGCTCGAGATGCTCGGCTACGACGAGCTGCGCCGGGAGCAGGCCGAGCGGCGGGCGCGCGGCGAGCTGATGGGCATCGGCGTCGCCAGCTTCACCGAGGTGGTGGGCGCGGGCAAGGGCGCCGAGTTCGACATCGCGGGGCTGCGCATGTTCGATTCCGCCGAGCTGCGCGTGCATCCGACGGGCAAGGCGGTGCTCAAGCTCGGGGTGCAGACCCAGGGCCAGGGGCACATGACGACCTTCGCGCAGATCGTGGCCGGCGAGCTGGGCATCCCCGCCGCAGACGTCGAGGTGCAGGAGGGCGACACCGACAACACCCCGTACGGGCTCGGCACCTACGCCTCGCGCTCGACGCCGACCGGCGGCGCGGCCACTGCGATGGTGTCGCGCAAGCTGCGGGCCAAGGCGCGGCAGCTCGCGGCGCACCTGCTCGAGGCGGCCGAGGAGGACATCGAGTACGACACCGGGCGCTTCTTCGTGAAGGGGTCGCCCGACCGCGCCAAGACCATCCAGGACTGCGCCTTCGCCGCCTACACCAACCTCCCCGAGGGCATGGAGGCGGGGCTCGAGGGCGTGGTGTACTACGACCCGCCGAACATGACCTACCCGTACGGGACCTACCTGGTGGTCGTCGACATCGACAGGGGCACCGGCGAGGTGAGGGTGCGGCGCATGGTCGCGGTCGACGACTGCGGGGTGCGGATCAACCCCATGATCGTCGAGGGCCAGATCCACGGAGGGTTGACCGAGGGCTACGGCATCGCCTTCATGGAGCTGATCACCTTCGACGAGGACGGTGGCTGCATCGGCTCGAGCTTCATGGACTACCTGATCCCCACCGCGTGGGAGACGCCGAGGTTCGAGCTCGGCGAGACCGTGACGCCCTCGCCGCATCACCCGATCGGCGCCAAGGGCGTCGGCGAGTCGGCGACGGTCGGCTCGCCCGCCGCGTACGTCAACGCGGTCATCGACGCGCTGGCCCACCTCGGCGTGCGCAACATCGACATGCCGGTCACGTCGGACAAGGTGTGGGCGGCGCTGCGCGCCGCGGGGGTGACGGAATCGACCACGAGCTCGTAGCGCTGATCGCGGAGCACGCCACCGCCGGCACCCCCTGCGTGGTCGCGACGGTGGTGCGCTGCGAGCCCCCCACCTCGGCGCATCCCGGCGACAAGGCGGTGATCACCGCCGACGGCCGGATGCGCGGGTGGGTCGGCGGCAGCTGCTCCGAACCGCTGGTGCGCAGCGAGGCGCTGCGCGCCCTCGAGGACGGCCTGCCCCGGCTGGTGAGCATCTGGCCCGGGGCCCGGCGCTCCGGTGTGCGCGCCGGCGAGGTGGCGTTCGGCACCTCCTGCCCCAGCGGGGGCGCCCTGGAGATCTTCGTGGAGCCACAACTTCCCCGTCCGCTGCTCGCCGTGATCGGTGCCAGCCCGGTGGCGAGGGCGCTGGTGCGGCTGGCGGGGGTCGCCGGCTACCGCACCGCCGCCGTCCATCCCGGCGCCCGGCGCGAGGATTTCCCCGACGCCGGGATGGTGCTCGGCACGCTGGACCTGTCCGCGGCCGCTCCTGGGCGGGACTGCTGGGTGGTCGTGGCGACGATGGGCCACTACGACGAGGAGGCGCTGGAGGCCGCGCTCGGGTTCCCCGACGCACGGGTGGCCCTGGTGGCGAGCGCCCGGCGTGCCGCGGCGGTGCTGGACAGGCTGCGTGCGCGTGGGGTGGGCGAGGCAACCATCGATCGGGTGCGGGCGCCCGCCGGCGGGCGCAGGGCCGGGAGCCAGGCGGAGATCGCCGTGCTCGCACTCGCCGAGGTGATCACCGAGCGCGAGGAGCAGCAGCGGACGGTGCGCGAGCAGGTGGCGGCTCCGAAGACGGCGGCGAACGGCGGGTGTCACTGTCATTAGCCCGGCCAGTTCCGGGGCAGCTGGGCCCTCTCCCTTCGCGACGACGCGATGGCGAGTTAGAACGGTCCCCAGGGCCATCCCCTCCTCAGGCCGGCCAGCATCGCCAGGCCGATCACGAACTGCACGATCCCGATGGCCCCCTGGAGGAGCGCGTACCAGGTCGGGCCGTTCGAGGGAAGGATGCCGGCGAGCTGGAGGGCCG
>DATARS010000203.1:0-5427 GCA_036269455.1 Candidatus Dormiibacterota bacterium
GCATTCGGCGATGGCCGAGAGGGTGCGCAACCCGAGCAGGTCCATCTTGATGAGGCCGAGATCCTCGACGTCATCCTTGTTGAACTGCACCACCACGCGACCGGGCATGGTGGCGTGCTCCACCGGGGCGACGTCGACGAGCGGCTCGCCGGTGACCAGCATGCCGCCGACGTGGATGCCGAGATGCCGCGGAGTGCCCTCGATCTTCTGCAGCATCTCGACGAATTGCCGCCACGGCAAAGCCGCATCGGGATCATCGGCGTTCACGCCCGCGCTCTCCAAGGCTGACGCAACGTCCACCATGTACCAACCATCGACCTGCTTGGCGAGCCGGTCGATGAGCGGCTCGGAAAATCCCATCGCCGCGCCCACCTGGCGAATCGCCATGCGCTGCCGGAAGGTGACCACGTTGGCCACCATCCCGGTGCGTTCGGCGCCGTACTTCTCGTAGACGTACTGGAGCACCTCCTCGCGGTGGTCGGTGGAGAAGTCGATGTCGATGTCGGGCGTGCCCTGGTGGTCCTCGTGCAGGAAGCGCTCGAAGAGGAGGTCGTGAGCCACCGGGTCGACGCGGGTGATGTCGAGCAGGTAGGCGACGATGCTGTCCGCCGCGCTGCCTCTTCCCTGTCCCGGGATCTGGTGCTCGCGCGCGAATCGCATGATGTCCCAGGTGATCAGGAAGAACTCCGCGAGGTTGGTCTTCTCGATCACCTCGAGCTCACGCTGCAGCCGGGCGGCCACCGTGCGAGTCATCGGCCTGTACCTGCGCTGCACCGACTCCTGGCAGAGGCGATAGAGGACGGAGAACGGGGTTTCCCCATCCGCTACGGGAAAACCGGGAAAGCGCGACTGGCTGAAGTCAAGGTCGACCTCGCACTGTGAGGCGATGTGGACGGCCAGGGCGAAGGCCTCGGGATGGTCCGGCAGCAGGGCACGCAGCTCCGCCTCGGAACGAAGGTGATGCTCGGCGTTGGGCAGCAGCAGTCCGTGCGCGGCAGCCGCATCGAGGGTGGTCCGGTGGCGGATGGCGGTGAGCACATCGAGCAGCCGCTTGTCGTCACGATTGGCATGAACTGGCAGCCCGCTGGCGACGAGCGGCAGGCCGGTGCGCCGGCCGAGCTGGGCTGTCTCAGCCGCCAACCAGGCGTCGCCGGGATGGCGGTGATGGCTGAGGAGCAGGGCGACACGGTCGCGGCCGAAGAGGTCGCGCAGCTGCTCGGCTCGCCGGGTGGCAGAGTGCCGGTCGCCGCGCACCAGGGCGGTGGCGATGGCGCTCTCGGCACCGCCGGCGAGGACGGTGCAGCCGTCGAGGTCGGCGGCATCGACGGTGGCCGGCTCACCCTGGGCGAGGCTGGTGGTGGAGGGCAGCCCCGGCCACCCATGGGGGAAGGGACCGGCGGTGGGGCGGATAGCCACAGCCCGCTCCGGGGGTGGCAGCGTGGGGCGGCGACGGCGGCCCACCGCGGGACCTTGACCGGGGTCGCCATCGGCCGGCCGATCGAGGCCGCCCAGCCGCAGCAACGGCTGCCCCTTGACGCCGGCGAGCTGTGCTGCGCTGATCGCCCGGGAGATCTGGCGGTAGCCGTCGCGATTGCGGGCGAGCAGGCGCAGGCGATCGCCGCCCTCGAGGTCGAGGTCGACCCCGATGACAGCGTGGATTCCGGCGGTGCGCGCCGCCTCCATGAAGCCGACCGCACCGTAGAGGCCGTTGCGATCGCAGAGCCCGAGCGCCTCGATGCCGAGCGCCGCGGCACGGGCGACCAGGGCGCGCGGCGAGGCCGAGCCCTCGAGGAAGGAGTAGTGGGACCGAGCCGCGAGCTCCGCGAAGGCCATTGACGGCTACTACTTATTTGTGTAACTATACGGCGGTGTGGTGGTCAATCCTGGCAGCCGCCACACCCAGCCGGACCGGCCTCCGCCCGCCCCTACCGAGCGGAGGTACGGCCGGTGCTCAGTCATAGCGGCGCGACCACGACCATCCCCCCTCGTCGAGGTCTCGGTACAGCTCGCAGCACTCGCCGCCGGCGAGCAGGCAGCGGAGGTATTCACGATGGATCGGACGCCTCCACCAGTCGGTCTCGACCACCCAGCGGGTGACCACGCGCTCGACGCGACGCCAGCCCGTCTCGGTGCGCAGCGCCGTCGGGGTGGCGGGGTCGTCGCCGCGCACCTCGATGGTGCCGTTGAGCAGCTCGGTCACACGTGCACCCTCGGGCGCGACCAGGGCACCTTGCCCTTCTGCGCAGGCTGGGTCGACGGGCGCGCGTGAAGCCCCTCCCCATCAGCGGCGGCGGCTCTGCCGCCCTGTGGCGCCTGCTCGGCAGCATCCCCTGGTCCAGGAACGGGTGCCCCCCACGCAAATCGTCTTTCCGGGAGGTCACCGGGGTCGACGGCGAGGCGGGGGCGGCGCAGCATGGTCTCGCCGTAGCGCCGTTGCAGGCGCCCCGCCGCCGCCAGCACCGCCTCGCGCTGGGCGTCGCCCCCCCTCCAGAGGTCGGCCTGGCGCCCGGCGGCGCCGCGCAACTCCACCTCGAGGCGGATCGCCGTCACCGGGGCCGACGGATGCACCTCGCCGAGCAGGGCGAGCACAGCCGCCCAGAGCTCCGCCGAGTTGCCGGCCGGCAGAGGCGGTGGCGCCGTGACGCCCAGGGCCGGCGCAGACTCGAGCTCGAGCACGAGGGTCACCGCCACCGCGACCAGGGCGCGGTTGCGGAGCTGGTCACCGAGGTCGGTGGCGCAGCGGTGGGCCGCGAAACGGAGCATCTCGAGATCGGCGACGGCGCCGTCGAGCACCACCCGCTCCACCGCACGGCGAGGGCCGGTGTCGACGACCAGGCCACCGGCGTCCTCGCCACGGCAGTAGCGGTGCAGCACCAGCCCCTCGGCGCCGAACTGGCGCTGCAGCTCCACCGGGGAGAGGTTGGCGACGGCGCCGAGGCAGTCGAGTCCGAGCGCGGCCAGGCGGGCGCCGATCGCCGGGTCGACGGGGAGCATGCCGAGCGGCAGCGGGGCGAGAAAGGCGGCCTCGTCTCCGGTCGGGACGCGACGGACGTGGTGTGGTTGGCTGACCAGCGCAGCCATCCGGGCCACGAAGCGGGTGCTGCCCACCCCGATTGAGGGAAGCCCGCCGTCGAGCGTTTCCACCAGGACGCGGGCGATCGCCGCCGCCCAGTGCCCCTCGTCCTTGAAGACGGCATGGGTGCCGCTGAGGTCGCAGCAGCTCTCCGCGCCACCCACCTCCACCGCAGGGCTGAGCCGTCCGAGCGCGGCGACGACGTCGGCACGGACCCGTTCGACGTCTCCCCTCTCGACGCTGATGAAGGCTGCCTGCGGACAGAGCTGCTGAGCCTGGCGGAGCGGCTGACCGGGGCACACACCGGCCGCCGCGGCCGGTGGCGAGGCGGCGAGCACGGGCAGGCGCAGCGCGGCGTCACCACCGATGACCACCGCCTCCCCACGCAGCTCGGGATGGCGTTGCTGTGCCGCCACCAGGGCGAGGTGCGGATGGCGAGCGCAGAGGAGCCGCCGCGGTGGGTCAGGCACTTGTTCTCACAGGGCGAGGCAGATCCTCGCCCTCGCCCGGTCGAAGTGAATTCGACCGTGCATACCCACTCCTCGCCGCGGCTTGTGCGGCGCCGTCGCTGCGCGACGAATCCCACACCGCTGGGTACGCCACCACCTCGGCGGTCGCGTAGGGGCGTGGATAGCGGAGCAGCAGCGTGGCGGTGGCGCCGGGAGCATGCAGGCGGCTCTTGGTCACCTCGAGCGCCAGGCGCAGGCCGGTGATGTCACCATGCACCTCCTGCCACCCCACCGGCGTGCAGGACAGGGTCAGCGATGAGGCGTATGCCAGGGGAGCCGCCGGTGGCGATGGGGCGGCGAGGACGCAGACCGCACGTCGCCGGTGGACTGCCTCGACCAGGCCATTGAGGGCAGCCTCGAAGCCTGCGTCGGGACAGCGCCCGCGGCCGAGCGCCACCCCCACCCAGGGCGACCCGGCCACCACCAGGGCGCGGGCCATCGCCAGCCCCTCGCGCCAGCGCCCTTTTCCGGGCAGGACGGCGAGGCAGGTGTCGAGATCGGCGCCGAGGTCGGCAAGGAAGCCGGGGTCGAGACTGGCGGCGACGTCGACATACACGACGTCACCCTCGCGGCTGGCCCGCGCTGCCAGCGCCTGGAGCAGGGTGAGCCGGCCGCTCACCCCCGGTTGCACCGCCTGGATGAGGGTGAGCCGGCCGCGGGGGAGGCCACCGGGAGCGAGGCGGACGTCGAGCGCGGGGATGCCGGTGCCCCAGGAGGCTCTCTCACCCCCGTCGGGCTCGTCGCCGCGGTGCACAGCCGCACTGCCGTAGCGGCGCTGCAGCCCCGCCACTGTGTCGGCCACCACCCGTCCCCTGGTCTTGGCGTGCATCCACCGCTCCTGGTCGTCGCTCGCCGAACCGCCTCATCGGGGACGAACGCTGGATCGCGGTCGGGACGTCGATGATAGCGAACGTATGTTCGCTGGGCAAGCCGCCAGCCCTTCCCAGCTGGGCGCGCCACACTCCCCCTCGACAGGTCGCATCGCGACGGCCGTGGGGCACACTGCACTGTGTGCAGGTCACCAGTCAGTGCCGCGTCGACGCACCCGTCGAATGGGTGCGGTCGTTCCTCCTCGCCGGGACCAGCGACGACGACGTGACCGTTGACGGCGACGTGGTGGAGGTGCGCCAGCGCGACAGCATGATCCACCTGGTGGTGCGCAACACCCTGCGTGCTGACCCGGATGGCGGTACCCAGCTGGATGTCGACGCGCAGCTTCGCCTGCTCGGCATGGCGCGCATCGTCGGCGGCGTTTTCCGCGGCCGCGTCCGCCGCACCCTGGAGCGCAGCCTCGACCGGCTGCCCACCGCCATCGAGCAGGCCCTCGCCCAGCACGAGGTGCAGGAAAGCGCCGGCGAAGCGGGCTATCCGGGCGGTACACGCGGGGCATAGTGGGACGCATGACGTCCACCTCCGGAGATGCCCTTATGACTGAGCAACACGACCGCGACCGGCCTGAGCGCCACGACGCGGAGGCGACCACTGTGTCGGAGGCGTCTCGCCGACGCGGGCTCGAGGCCGACAAGCGCGTTCCCGGCAGCGCCCGCGAGACCCTCGAGAAGAGCGCCACGGAAGCCGCGGCGGGCGACGACGTCGCCGACTCCGTCAAGCGAGTGGGCCGCGAGCTGGACCGCACCTTCTCAGGCGAGTACGAGGCCCGCGAGGACGAGGCGGCGGCGCGACGGGCCGAGCGCGAAGCGGGAGAGCACCGGCCGAGCTGATCATCGCCGGGTGGCGTTTTCGTACCCTCCGCCGCGGGTCAGCAGTGGAGGATCGACCAGGTGCGCATCGCCATCACCGGAGGCACGGGCTTCGTCGGCAGCAATGTCGCGCGCGCCCTGCTCG
>DATARS010000204.1:0-4960 GCA_036269455.1 Candidatus Dormiibacterota bacterium
CGGCCGGCTCCACTTCGAGATCGACGAGGGCGAGTGGCGACCGAGCCGGTGGAACACCCTGCGAGCCCTGCGTGTGCTCCGGTGGCATGACCGGGGCGCCCGAGCGGAGGTGGCGTGACGGGCTACCGGGGCACTCGCAGCGGGTCGAACGCCTCCCACCCCGCGGGGGCGAGGCCGTCCAGCACGGCGGTCGCCATCACCCCGGCGGTGGCGGGGGCGAGCAGCACCCCGTTGCGGTGGTGACCCGTGGCGGCGAAGAGTCCGTCGCCGATGCGGCCGAGCAGCGGCAGGCCGTCCGGGGCGCGGGGGCGCAGCCCCACCCAGGTGTGGGCGACGGTGGCGCCAGCAAACCCGCGCAGCAGCCGGGTGCCGGTCTCGCGAAGCCCCCGGTCGGCCGCCTCGGTGGGCCGGGCGTCGAAGCCGGCCCGCTCCTCGGTGGCGCCGACCAGGGTCAGCCCGTCACGCTTGGCCACGGCATAGCCCTCAGCGCCGGCGTAGACCACGCGGCGGAGCCCGGGGCGCACGCCGCGCACCCCGAGGATCTGACCGCGCACCGGCTCCACCGGCAGCGGAGGGCCGCCGAGACAGGACGCCACCGCGTCACTCCAGGCCCCGGCACAGACGACCACGTCGCCGGCGGTGAGCACGCGCCCGTCGTCCAGGCGCAGGGCGCCGCCGCCGTCGAGCCCGGTCACCTCGACCCCGCTCACCACCTCCGCGCCGCGGCGGCGGGCGGCGGACAGCAGTGCGTTCACCGCGCGCACGCTGTGGACGTGCCCCTCACCGGCGTACAGCGCCGCCCCCGCGACGTCGCCGAGCCCGGGCTCGTCGGCGGCGACCGCAGCCGGCTCGAGCCACTCCACCGCCACCCCCGCAGCGCTCTGCGCCTCGGCCCGCGAGCGCAGCGGCGCCACCTCCGCCTCGCCCAGAGCCACCCGCAGCAGCCCGCCGGTGTCGAGCTCGCAGTCGGCGCCGCCCTCCTCGAGCAGCTCCGCGGCGAGCGCCGGCCAGAGTCCCAGCGACCAGCGGCAGAGGTCGGCGAACGGTCCCGGCTCGGGCGCCTCGCTGCAGGGGGCGAGCATCCCCGCCGCCGCTCCCGAGGCGCCGCAGGCGGGTGAGCCGCGGTCGACCACCACCACCCGGGCGCCGCGCCGCGCGCATCCCCAGGCCACCGCGGCGCCGGCGATCCCCGCGCCCACCACGGCGACGTCCCAGCCCGGCATGGGCCCAGCCTAGGCGACCGGCGTGCTCAGACGACGGGATCCAGGGGCAGGGTCAGGGCGAAGGTGTTGCCGCGGCCGCCCGCCTCCTGCACCAGCCAGACCCGCCCGCCCATGCGCTCGACGAGCTGCCGGGCGAGGTAGAGGCCGACGCCGCAGCCGCCGCGCTGGCGCTGCAGCGGCGCCTCGACCTGATAGAAGGAGGCGAAGATCCGCTCCGCCTGGTCGGGGGCGATGGCGCGTCCCTGGTCGTGGCACTCGATGCGCATCAGCGCCCCCTCCCGGTGGGCGTCGAGGCGCACCGGCGTCCCCTCCGGCGAGAACTTCAGCGCGTTGTCGACGAGGCAGGCCAGAACCAGGACGAGCCGGTCGCGGTCGGCGAGCACCGGCTCTGCGAGGGTGTCGGGGAGGCAGGTGAGCCGGCCGCGCTCGCGTGGATCGCCGAAGAGCGCCGCCACCTGATCGAAGACTCCGGGGAGCTGCACCGGCGCGGTCTTCAGCCGGATCTCGCCGGCCTCGAGCTGGGCGATGCAGAGCAGGTTGTCGGTGAGCCGGGCGAGGTGCTCGGTCTCGCTGCGGAGCACCTCGATGCCCTCGCGCTGCGCCTCGGCGCTGAGCCGGTCGCCGGCGTCCTGCATCAGCGCGAGCCAGCCCTTGACCTTGGCGAGCGGGGTGCGCAGCTCGTGGGAGGCGAGCATGATGAACTCGGTCTTGACCCGGTCGACCTCGCGCAGCTCGAGCAGGGCGGCGTGCTCCAGCTGCAGGGTGTGGGTGAGCTGCCGGGCGCGGGCGCTCACCAGCTCGCGGCTCACCATGGTGCTGGTGATGGCGATGAGCAGGCAGAGCAGCAGGTGGGAGAGGAAGAGGTCGACGGTGGCGGGGGTGACCGCGCCGGCGGCGGCGACCCCGGCGCCGAGGAAGAGGCTGCTCACCACCGCGGCGCAGAGCAGCGAGCCCCAGAGCCCGAAGCGCAGGCTGCCGGCGATCACCACCGCGTAGAAGGTCAGCCCGAAGCTCGAACTGGCGCCGCCGTCGAGGTAGACGAGCGCGGTGGCGACGGTCATGTCGACCGCGGTCATGGCGTACTGGGTGCGGCGGCCGGGGAGGTGGCGGGCCACCAGGCTGACGGTCAGGGCGAGGTTGAAGAGAGCCCAGGCGCCGAGGATGAGGTTGACCGCGCCCGCGTCGCGCGACGGCGCGGGGAAGTTGGCGCTCGCCGCGGTGAGGATGAGCACCAGCCAGCGGCCGAGCTCGATGACCCGCTCGACCGCGGCGCGGCGGTCGCGCTCCACCGCCGAGCGGAGCTCGAGGGGCATGGCCCGGAGCACGCTCGCGGGCGAGCCTCCCTCGGCCGTCCTGAAGGCAACCAGCAACCTGCGACCTCCCCAGCAGCACCCGGGGTTCAGGCTACGTCCCGGCCGGCTTCGGACGGCCGGACACTCCTGCAACGACGGGGTCGCAGAGCGTCCTCCCTCCTATACTCCGCGGCGTGCCTCGCGCCCTCGTCCTCGGCAACGGCAGCCTGAGCGTCAACCTCGACGAGGGCTGCCGGCTCCGCGACCTCTACTACCCGTGGGTCGGCCACGAGTCCCACGCGGGCATGCCCAGCTTCATCGGCTTCTGGGTCGACGGCACCTTCGCCTGGTTCGACGCGTTCGAGCGCCGCGTCGGGTACGAGGACGAGACCCTGGTCGGCGACACCACCGGCCACCACGGCGGGCTGGGGATCGAGGTCCGCATCCGCGACGCCGTCGACCTGGAGAGCGATGTCCTGGTCCGCCACATCGAGATCAACGACCTGGCGGGGCGCAGCCGCGAGGTCCGGGTCTTCCTCCACCACGACCTCACCGTCGGCGGCGGCGAGGGGGGTGACACCGTCTACTACGACCCCGAGCTGCACTGCATCGTCCAGTACCGGGGCAACCGCTGGTTCCTCATCGACGGCCGCGTCGACGGGCGCAGCGGCGTGCACATGTTCACCTGCGGCCGCGCCGGCTTCCACGGCTTCGCCGGCACCTGGGCCGACGCCGAGGACGGCGAGCTCGGCGGCCAGCCGATCGAGCAGGGCGCGGTGGACAGCTGCGCCGGCTTCACCCTCAGCCTCCCCGCGGGCCGGTCGGCGACGCTCCACGCCTGGCTCTGCGCCGGGATCGACCACGAGGAGGTGGTCGCCCTCGACGCGATGGTCCGCGCCACCGGGCCCGAGCGCCTGCTCGAGCGCACCCGCCGCTACTGGCGGAGCTGGTCGTCCACCGCGGCCCCCGCGGCGAGCGCGCTGCCGGTGCGGCTGCGCCGGCTCTTCATCCGCAGCCTGCTCACCGCTCGCGCCCTCTGCGACGACGACGGCGGGGTGATCGCCTCCACCGATCGCGACATCCTCGAGCACGCCCGGGACACGTACTGCTACGTCTGGCCGCGCGACGCCGCGCTCACCACCGCCGCGCTCGCCGCCGCGGGCTACCCGCAGCCGCTGCGCGGCCTGCTCGGCTTCTGCGCCGAGCGGCTCGACGGCGCCCGCGGCTACCTCCTCCACAAGTACCTGGCCAACGGGGCGATCGGCTCCTCCTGGCACCCCTGGTACAGCGACGGCGAGGCCCAGCTGCCGATCCAGGAGGACGAGACCGCGCTGGTGGTCTGGGCGCTCGGCGAGCACCACCGCCGCACCGCCGACCGCGAGCTGCTCCGCGACATGTACCGCAGGGTGGTCGAGCCCGCCGCCGATTTCATGGCCTCCTTCCGCGACTGGCGCACCGGCCTGCCGCTGCCCGGCTGGGACCTCTGGGAGGAGCGCCGCGGGGTGCACGCGTTCACCGTCGCCGCGGTCTGGGGGGCGCTCGACGCCGCCGCGCGGATGGCCACCGAGATGGGCGACGACGCCAAGAGCACGCTCTACGCGGGAGCCGCCGCCGAGGTGCGCCGGGGCGCGGACGAGCACCTCTGGGACGGCGCCGCGGGCCGCTTCGCCCGCCAGCTCGCCCCCCGCCCGGACCGCTCCGGCTACGACCGTGACCTCACCCTCGACGCCAGCCTCTGGGGCCTCTTCGCCTTCGGGATGTACCCCGCCACCGACCCCCGGGTGGCGGCGACGATGCGCGCCGTCGAGGAACGGCTCTGGCTGCGCGCCGGTGAGGGCGGGGTCGCCCGCTACCAGCGCGACTACTACCACTGCGTCGAACTCTCCGACGACGTGCCCGGCAACCCCTGGGTGATCTGCACCCTCTGGCTCGCCGACTGGCACGTGCGCACCGCCGGCAGCGTCACCGAGCTCGACGAGAACGTGCTCCCGCTGCTCGAGTGGGTCGAGCGTCACGCCTCCCCGGCCGGGATCCTCCCCGAGCAGGTGAACCCCTTCACCGGCGCCCCGGTCTCGGTCGCGCCGCTGACCCTGAGCCACGCCGCCTACGTCGACGTCTGCCTCGGCTACTGCCAGGCGCTGGCAGCGCTGCGGACGGACGCCGACGAGGCGGAGGAGCGAAGCTCGGCCTCCGCCTGACCGGCGGGTTTCGTGATATCACTGGAGCTCATGGGGGAGGTTGTCCTGGCTGCGGGGCGCCCGCGGCATCCGAGGTGGCGGCGACCATGACCATGTCGCAGACGGTGATCAGCGGCCTGCGCGCCGTTTTCGGCAACCGGTTCCGCTCGCTCCTCACCTCGCTCGGCATCCTCATCGGGGTGAGCGCCCTGATCGTCACCGTCGGCATCGGCACCGGCACCCGGGCGAGCATCGGCAACGGCCTGGT
>DATARS010000205.1:0-59520 GCA_036269455.1 Candidatus Dormiibacterota bacterium
CGGAGCCGCCCGAGGAGCTCGAGGGGCTCGAGGGGCTGGACGGGCTCGACTGGCTTGCGTACGTGGTCAGCGTGACCGCCGACCCGCCCATCACCGCGGCTGCGGCGAGGGCGGCGAATCCGAGCATTCGCATGGATCAAATCCCTCCCTGGTTGCGGGCCGGAGTCCATGCAGAAACCCGAACTCCCTGACCCTACGGAGGCACAACGGGAGATCTTCGAGACTCCTGCGCGGTTCGCGCCGATGGGCTCCTACACCGCCACCCGGCCGCCGGCGTCGTGCCCGGTCAGCCTCACCTCCGGCCCCACCACCACCCCGGCGTCGTGGAGCCGGCCGATCTCGCCGTCGCCGAGCCCCAGGCAGCAGGCCAGGATCTCGTCGGTGTGCTCGCCGAGCTGCGGGGCCCGGCGCACCGCGACCCGGGGGACGGCGCCGAAGTCGAGCGGCGATCCGGGCATGAGGTAGGTGCCGATCCCCGGCTGGTCGACCTCGGCGAACATCGGGTTCTCGGTCGAGCAGCGCGGGTCCTGGTCGACCAGCTCGGTGAAGGTCTGGTACGGGCCCCAGCACACCCCGTGCTCGTCGAAGCAGGCCCGGATCTCCGCCAGGGTCCGCCGCGTCGTCCAGGCCTTGAGGATGGCGCCGAGCACCTCGCGCGCCGTGAAGCGGTCGCCCTCACGGGTGAGGTCGACGCCCATCTGGTGCTCGACCATGGCGAAGCTCTCGTGCAGCCCGGTGGCCTCGCAGAGGCTGCGCCACTGCCGGGCGGTCAGCGCCACCACCATCACCCGGCGGTGGTCGCGGGTGAGGAAGTCACGGCCGAAGGCGCCGTAGAGGTAGTTCCCGTACTTGGGCCGCTCGTGGCGGTTGATCTGCACCTCGGCGATCTTGCCGAGGTGGCCGACCATGGCGATGGCGACGTCACTGAGGGCCAGCTTGACCAGCTGGCCCTCGCCGCTGCGGCCGCGGTGGCGCTCGCCGGCGAGAAGACCGGTGGCGGCGAGGTTGCCGGTGATCGCGTCCCAGGCGGGGAGCAGGTGGTTGAAGGGGACGGAGAGGTTGGCGGGCCCGGTCGCCCAGGGGAAGCCGGTGGCGGGGTTGACGGTGTAGTCCACCGCCGAGGAGCCGTCGTGGTTGCCGGTGATCGCCACCATCACCAGGTCGGGGCGGCGGGCGCTGAGCCGCTCGTAGCCGAGCCAGCCGGTCACCGGGAAGTTGGTGAGGAAGAGGCCGGCGTCGGGCCCGGGGGCGGCGATCAGCTCGGTGACCAGCTCGCGGCCCCGGGGCGAGCGCAGGTCGAGCGCGATCGAGCGCTTGCCCTTGTTCATCCCCGCCCAGAAGAGGCTGCGGCCGTCGCGGGTGATCGGCCAGCGCTCGGCGTCGAGCCCGCCGCCGATCTGGTCGAAGCGGATCACGTCGGCGCCGAGCTGGGCGAGGGTCATGCCTCCGAGCGGGGCGGCGACGAACGCCGAGCCCTCGATCACCCGCATCCCCGCGAGGATCCCGGTCCGCTGCGTCGTCATCCGGCCGCCCTCCCGCTCATGCCATCAGCCCCCAGAGCCGCCAGTCGAGCACCGGCGTCTCCTCCGCTCCGCCGCCGGCGCCGCGGGCGGCGTGCACCATCACCCGCAGGTCGACGAGGCCGCCGCCGCGCTCCAGCGGGTGCAGGCCGCACAGCTCGACCTCGGAGCGGAGCACGTCCTCCTCGAACACCGGGGCCAGGTGGTCGCAGCCGCGCCAGCCGACGATCGTCACCAGGTTGGGCAGGGCCCGGACCAGCTGGGCGGAGGCGATCCCGATGGTGTGGCCGCCGTACACCAGGCGGCGGCCGTAGGCGCTCGCCCCCGCGTCGGTGTGGGTCTGGGCGAGGTTGAGAGTGAGCCGGGCGAGCTCCGGGGCGGAGGTGACCGTGTCCCGGCCCTCGACCTCGTAGAGGGTGCCCTCGACGAGGACGTCGAAGTGCTCGCCGGGACAGCGGTCGCGAAAGACGTCGAGCCGCCAGTCCGCCGGCACCGCCGCGGCGACGCGGGCGGCATCGAGCTCCTCGGGGATGTTCTCGAAGCGGTCGGCGTGCCCGGTGCGCAGCGACCCGTCGGCGAGGGGGAGCATCGGGCAGCGCCAGAAGTCGAGCACCGCCTCCCCGCGCTGGTTCTCGGCGCGCACCCGCAGGGCCACCACCCCGGTCGCCGGGCGCCCCTCGCGGATGGCGTTCTGGCGCATCCCCACCACCTCGGTCGAGGTGTGCAGGGTGTCGCCGATGTGGACCGGCCGGAGCATCACCAGGCCGCGGTAGAAGAGGTTGCCGCGCACCCGCTGGGAGGGGCCGGTGCTCTGCCCGATCACGGTGTTGCACACCAGCATCGGGTGGGCGAGCCCGCCGGCCCCGGTGACCTCGGCGCTGAGGGTGGCGTCGAGCGGCAGGCGCAGCCGGTCGCCGAGGATCGCCTGGCAGACCGCCGCGTGGCCGTCGGTGAGGGTCACCGCGGGCGCGTCTGCGACGACGCGGCCGGGCTCGAGCTCCTCGAAGTGGGGTCCACCGACGCGAACGCGCCGCCCCAGCTCAGCCATGCACCAGTGTCCCCTGAGGAGTCGGGGAGGGGTCAATCACCCCGCCGGGGGAGCCGCCGGGTGAAGTGGACGGGGCGCGCACGGGGGAGGCGGAGGGCGATAGAGGTGTGCGTCAACCCGGTTTGACGAGAAGTGCAGGGTCCTGGGTGGCTGGAGCGTATGCAGGGACGCAACGGTCACAGCCCCGGACAAGCAGGTCCGGCAGGCAACCACCAGGGAGGGAGACGTTCACATGCGTATCATGGGCATCGCTGCCATCGCCACCGCGGCGGTCCTCGGCAGCACCGCGGTCTCGCTGACCAGCCACGCGTCGAAGGCGCACGGCGGGAGCGCATCCTCGAAGTCGTCCGGCGGCGCGGGCGGCACGGCCAAGTCCAGCGGCGGCACCGGCGGCAGCAGCACCGGCGGCAACGGGATCCTCTGCGGCGTGCTGAGCGGCATCGCCAGCAACGACCTCAACAACATCCTGGGCGGCCAGAACCAGCTGCTCAACGGCGCCAACCTGCTGAACAACCTGTTCGTGCCGGTTCTGAGCCCGGGCAGCAACCCGAACCAGAACAGCAACGCGGGTGGTTCCTCGATGAACAACAACCGCGGCGCGTCGACCAGCGGCAGCACGGGCAACGCGGCCTGTGGCGGCGCCGGCGACGGCGGCTCCGGCGGCAAGGGCGGCTCGGCGACCGGCGGCTCCGGCGGCAAGGGCGGCTCGTCCAAGGCCACCGGCGGCAGCGCCAAGAGCAAGATCAGCGACTGAGCGACGTCCCAACTGGAGGGCCGGGCGAGGCTGACATCGCCTGGCCCTCCGCGGGTCGTGTGACCCGGGGGTGACCGTCCGGGTCACGGCCGGGACGAGCGCGGCGACACCAGCGCGGTGTCGCCGCGCTTCTCGTTTCGGGGCCCCGCGGGACCGGTCCGGAGGGCATGATCAGCGCAGGATGCCCACCGACCTGGACCTCACCGTGGTCGTGCCCCTCTACAACGAGGTCGAGAACATCGACCCCGCCGTCGAGGAGCTGCTCGGAGTGCTCGACACCCTGCCCCGCTCGGCAGAGGTGATCCTCGTCGACGACGGCAGCACCGACGGGACCGGCGACCGCGCGCTCGCCTGGCACCGCCGCGACCGCCGGGTCCGGGTGGTGCAGTTCCGCCGCAACTTCGGCCAGACCGCGGCGATCAGCGCCGGCTTCCGCTTCGCCCGGGGCCGGGCGGTGGTGCCCATGGACGGCGACCAGCAGAACGACCCGCGCGACCTCGCCGCGCTGCTGGCGAGGATGGACGAGGGCTACGACGTCGTCAGCGGCTGGCGGCGCGACCGTCAGGATGCGCTGCTGACCCGCCGGCTGCCCTCGCGGGCCGCCAACCGGGTCATCTCAGGGATCACCCGCACCCCGCTCCACGACCACGCCTGCACCCTCAAGGCGTACGACGCCGAGGTGGTGCGCCAGCTCCATCTCTACGGGGAGCTGCACCGCTTCATCCCCGCGCTCGCCGGGCTGGTCGGGGCGCGGGTCACCGAGGTGCCGGTCAACCACCGGCCGCGCACCCGGGGGACGTCGAAGTACGGGTTCGCCCGCACCCTGCGGGTGGTGCTCGACCTGCTGACGGTGCGCTTCCTGCTGCGCTACATCGCCCGCCCGATGCAGCTCTTCGGGCTCCTCGGCCTGGTGTCGCTGCTGCTCGGCGGCGCGGCGCTGACCGGGCTGGTCCTCTACAAGGTGATCGCCGGGGCGGGGATCGCCGACCGTCCGCTGCTCGTGCTCAGCGTGCTGCTGATCATCCTCGGGGCGCAGTTCATCTCCATGGGGCTGCTCGGTGAGCTGCTGATCCGCATCTACCACGAGGTGGGTCAGCGCCCGCCCTATGCGGTGCGGCGGACCGCGGGGATCGAGGCGCCTCCGGGCGTCACCGTCGACCCCGAGGCGTCGATGGGCGGTCAGGGCGCCGCCCCCGGGCGAGAGCTCACCGGCCGCGCGGTGCGGCCCGTGACCGGGGATCCCCGCCGGCGCGGGTCCTGAGGACTCGGGGCGCTGACGCGCCCCCTCGCGGGGGGACTCCCCCCTGCCTCCCCCCTGGCCTCCGTCCTAGCGAGCCAGCTCGGAGCCGACGGTGGCGACCACGACCGCCGCCGCGCAGAGATACGGGATCGGCGAGTCCAGGTCGGCGGAGGACATCAGCGCGAGCACGGCGGCGATGGCGCCGACGGCATCGAGGTAGGGCCGCAGCAGCCCCCAGCCCTCGGCGCGGGCGCGAATGCGGGCTCCGGGAGCCGCGGTCGCGGCGGAGTGCCGGGCGTGATCCTGCATCTCCGCAGCGTGGGCCGGAGCCGTCGCGTTTCCGGTTGCGAGTCCGTGAAGACTCGTCATCGCACCCCCTCGGGCAGCCGCACCTGCGGGGCGGAGCCGACCCCGCTGATGTCGGCGGTGATGTCCGCCCCCGGGCAGCCGGCCGGGACCGGGCCGGGGCGGTGCCGGGTGAAGCGCACCAGGTAGGGGTGCGGCCGGTCGGAGAGGTCGGTCTCGACGCCCGCCGTGGGATAGGTCAGCAGCCGGGCGCGCTCGCCGTCGAGGGTGGCGGTGCCCGCGTCGGCCGGCGGCGTCGCCGTACCGGCGAGGCATGCCGGGAGGGCGGCGAGGAGCTGCGGGACGGCGCGGTAGGGGGCGGCGTCCCCGCCGCTCAGCTCCGCCCATGAGGCGCCGCTCGTGGGCTGCAGGAAGACCCGCCCGGCGACACTGCGGAAGGGGAACCGCTCGGACCCGACGAGGAGGGTCCCGGCGGCGTCGCCGGTCGCGCTGACGTCGGCGACGAGCGTGCGCGAACGGTCGCCGTCGACGTAGACGAGGTGGAAGCCCCCGGCGGCGAGCAGGGTGTGCACCGCGGCGGCGAGGTCGGTGTCGTGCGCCGCCGCGGGGCGGAACGACGCCGAGCCGCAGCCGCCGAGGACGGCCGCGACCGCGAGCAGGACGGCGGTGCGTGCGCGGAGTGGTGCGGGGGGCATCTGCAGTTCCGAACGACCGGCGCGGTCGCGACCCTGCACGGGGCATCATGGTTCGCCGTGCAGCAGACCAGGCGCGCGCGCCTCGCCGAGGTGGGCGCGGTGTTCGGGCGGCTGGGATGGGTGGCGCTCGGGGGCCCCGCGTCCCACGTCGCGCTGATGGAGCGGGAGGTGGTGCGGCGCCGCCGGTGGGTCGACGCCGGGGAGTTCGCGGCGCTCTTCGCCGCCTGCAACCTGGTGCCGGGCCCGGCCTCGACCCAGCTCGCCCTCCTGCTCGGACGGCGACGGGCGGGGTGGGCGGGGATGGCGCTCGCCGCGCTGCTCTTCATCGGGCCGGCGGTGCTCTGCATGCTCCTGCTCGGGGAGCTCTACGTGCACCTGGCCGACCGGCGCCTGGTCCACGCCGCGCTGCGCGGGGTGGACGCCGCGGTGGTGGCGATCCTGGTTCGCGCGCTCGTCGACCTCTCCCGGCTGGGGCTGCGCCGGCCGCTGCCGGCGCTGCTGGCCTGCGCCGCCTGCGGGTGCGGCGTGGCCGGGGTCTCGCCGATCCCGGTGCTGGTCGCCGCCGGGGCGCTGGCGGTGGTGGCGGACCGGCCACCCGGCGACGGACCGCGGCTGCGCGCCCTTGCGGTGGCGGCGGTCGGCGGGAGCGGTGCCGGCGGCGGGATGCTCGGCGCGCTGGGACTCGCGTTCCTGAAGATCGGGGCGCTGGCGGTCGGGAGCGGCTACGTCCTGCTCCCGCTGCTGCACTCGGAGCTGGTGGTCGGGGGGAGGTTCGGGCTGACCGACCACCAGGTCGCCGACGCCTTCGGGGTGGCGCAGGCGACGCCCGGGCCGGTGTTCGCCACCGCGGCGTTCCTCGGCGTGCAGGTCGCGGGGATCCCCGGGGGGCTGGTGGCGGCGCTCGCGGTGTTCGCGCCGTCGGGGGTCTACGTCAACGTCGCCGGGGCGGTCGCGGAGGCGGTGCGCACCCGGCCGGCGGCCCGGGCGGCGCTGCAGGGCGTCCTCGCCGCGGCGGTGGGGCTGATCGCGGCGGCGGCGGTGACGCTGGGGCGCGGGTCGCTGACCGGCGTGGGCGAGGCGGCGGGAGCCGCGGCGGCGCTGGGGTTGCTGCTGGTCCGGCCCACCGCACAGCCGGTGGCGGTGCTCGCCGGGGCGGTCGCCGGACTGGCGGCCGCGATGCTCTCGGGCTGATAGCCTGCGTGGCCATGCCGGTCACATCCGCCGGAATCCACTACGACGACAGCCGCGACGGCGCCGAGGCCGTGGTGATGCTCCACGGGGTCACCCTCGACCGGCGGATGTGGGAGGGGCAGGTCGCGGGGCTGGCCGGGTCGTACCGCTGCATCGCCGTGGACCGGCGCGGGCATGGGCTGTCGGCCCCCCTCGTCGAGGGCTGGGATCCGATCGCCGACCTCTGCGGGGTGCTCGACGACGCCGGGGTCGCGCGCTGCCATCTGATCGGGATGTCCCTCGGCGGCCTCGACGCGGTGGCGGCGGCGGGGCGGGTGCCGGAGCGACTGCGCAGCCTGGTGCTCGTGGACGCGTGGATGCCGATCGAGGCGATGGGGACCTGGTCGGCGCCCTTCGCGCTGGCCCGGGATCAGGGGGTCGAGGTGGCGCGGCGGGCGTGGCTCGACGACCCGCTGTTCGCCGCGGCGCGGGCGATCCCGGCGGTGCGCGCGCGGGTGGAGGAGATGGTCGGCGGCAACGACCTCAGCACGTTCACCGGGCCGTCGCCGGGGGGGTTGGGCCGGCGAGTGGTCAGCGACGCCTCGGGGATCGAGGTGCCGACCCTGGTGGTGGTCGGTGACCTCGACCTGTCGGAGTTCGTGGCGACGGCGGGGTGGCTGGCGGAGACCATCCCCGGGGCGGGCGGGCGCCCGCCGGTGGTGATCGAGGGGGCCGGGCACATGCTGCCGATGGAGACCCCGGCGGAGCTCAACGCGCTGCTGCTGCGGTGGTTGGGTGGCGCGTCGTGACGTTGATGACCGCGGAGGGGTATCGGGCGAGCCTGCGCGAGCTGCATCCGGACGTGTGGGTGCGCGGGCGGCGGGTGCCGTCCGTCGCGGACGAGCCGCTGCTGGCGCCGGGGGTGAATGCGCTGGCGCTCACCTACGAGATGGCGCTGCGGCCGGAGCTCGCGGACACCATGCTCGTCGAGCTGCCGGGGGGCGGGCTGGTGAACCGGATGAACGCGCTGGACACGTCCGCGGACGATCTGCTGCGCAAGCTCGAGGCGTGCCGGCTGCTCTGCCGCGCGACGGGGTGTGCGCAGCGGTATCTGACCCACGATGCGGTGGGGGCTCTGGCGGAGATCACCTCCCTCGCCGATGCGTCGTTTGGAACGGAGTACGCGGGCCGGTTGGCGGTGTTCGCGGAGCGGGCGGCGGAGAAGGATCTGGCGTGTGCGGTGGCGATGACCGATGCGCGGGGGGATCGGTCGCGACGGCCGCATCAGCAGGCGGATCCGGATCAGTACCTGCGGGTGGTGGAGCGGCGCCCGGACGGTGCGGTGCTGCGCGGAGCGAAGGTGAACATCACCGGCGCGCCGTACTGCCATGAGGTGATCGTGCTGCCGACCCGGGCGATGACGGCCGAGGACGCTGACTATGCGGTGGCGTGTGTTGTGCCGATCGATGCGCCGGGGTTGCGGGTGATCAGCCGGCCGGCCGGGCGTGCCGGGGTTCGGGCGGCCCCGTTCTCGGCGCAGTACGGGCAGGCGACGGCGATGCTGGTGTTCGACGACGTCGTGGTGCCGTGGGACCGGGTGCTGCTCTGTGGGGAGTTCGCTCTCGCCGGGAGGCTGGCGGAGGCGTATGCGAATCACCACCGGCACAGCTGCATCGGGTGCCGGGCGGCGCTGGGGGACATCGTGATCGGGGCCGCGGTGGAGATGGCGGTGGCGAACGGGTTGAGCGTCGAGCGGGGGCATCTGCGGGGGTGCCTGGCGCAGCTGATCTCGATCGTGGAGGGGTTCTACGCGTGCGGGATCGCGGCGTCGGTGCGGGGGCGGAGGACGGCAGGCGGGTGCTTTGTGCCGGATGGGGTGTATTCGAATATCGGGAAGCTGATGCTGGCGGAGCAGGTGCCGGTGATGTTCCGGGTGGCCCAGGAGATGGCGGGCGGGGTGGTGGCGACGGTGCCGACTCCGGAGGATGTGGAGGCGGGTGGCGAGCTGGTGCGGCGGTATCTGGACGGGGCCGTGGTGGGCGGGGCGGAGCATCGGGTCAACGTTGCGCGGCTGATGGCGGATCTGACGGCGTCGGATGAGGGGGGGTGGTATGCGTTGATCTCGCTGCATGGAGGTGGGTCGCCGGAGGCGTTGCGGGCGTCGGCGGTGCGCCAATATGACGTGGAGGGGCGTCGGGAGCTGGCCCGCCGCTTGGCGGGTCTTGGTGGGGGTGAAGGTGGCTGTTCGGGTTGCGGGAGTTGTGGGTGATGTTCGGAGTCAGCCGTTGAACGCGCCCGGCGCCACCCAGTAGAAGACCAGGCCGATGACCACCAGGTAGGCGAGCAGGAACAGCGTCCAGGGCATGTTGTGGCGGATCACCGCGCCCTCGTTGCGGACGTAGGTGCTCGTCGAGACGCCGACGCTCGCGGTCTGTGGTGCGACCGGTTTGCCGACCTCGGCGCCGACCGAGTTCAGGGTCGGGAGCAGGAGGATCGGCAGGTGGAGGAGCTTGCCGATGGTGAGCTGGAAGCCGCCGAAGAGTGCGTTGGTGGACGTGTTGCTCCCCGACAGCGCGACGCCGATCCAGCCGAGCACGGGGGCGAGGAGCAGGAAGGGCTTGCCGATGCGGCTGAAGCCGTAGGCGAGCGAGTTGCCCATGCCGGCGTAGTTGAAGACGAACGCCAGGCCGAAGATGAAGACGCCGACGAGCAGGGCGCCCCACATCTGGCGGCCGGTGCGCCGGAAGGCCGCGGCGATGTCGGCGCCGCGGGGGCGCAGCACCAGCACGATCAGCAACCAGGAGGCGAGGATCGCGGTCCCGGCGATGAAGGGCTGGACGGCGAAGGCCACCGCGACGGGTTTGGTGGATCCGGGAATGGAGGAGCCGGCGGTGACCGTGTAGCGATGGATGACGTAGCCGGCGAAGCGGGCGGACCAGGGTCCGGTCCACGCCACCACCACCGCGATCAGCAGCAGGAAGGGCATGACCGCCCAGGCGACGCGTCGGGGCGGCAGCCCGGCGGCTTCGGCGGCGGCGGCGGCGCCGGTCAGCGGCACGCCGCGGTAGCCGAGGACCTCGCGGGGGCGCCAGAAACGGAGCAGCAGCAGCAGGGCGGCGAAGCAGGTGAGCGACCCCACCACGTCGGGAAGGTAGGGGCCGAAGAACTGGGAGACGGGGAGCTGGCCGGCGATGTAGCCGAGCGATCCGACCACCGCGAGGGGCCAGCCGTCGCGCAGCCCGCGGCGGCCGCTGACCAGATAGATCAGCACCCAGGGGGGCAGCAGGGCGAGGACTGCGACCACGCGGCCGACGGAGGCGGCGAGGACCGAGGTCTGCAGTCCGGTCACGGCGGCGAGCCCGATGATCGGGGCGCCCAGGGCGCCGAAGGAGACCGGCGCGTTGTTGGCGATGGCGGCGACGCGGATGGCGTCGAGCTCGGCGATGCCCAGCGCGACGAGGATGGGAGCCACCACCGCCCAGGGGTAGCCGAAGCCGACCAGTCCCTCGAGAAGGGCGCCGAAGGCCCAGGCGAGGAGCATCGCCTGGACGCGGACGTCGGCCGTGGCCTGGGAGATCAGCCAGCGCTGGAAGGTGGTGAAGACGCCGGTGACGACCAGGGTGTTGAAGATCACCACTCCCCAGAACGTGATCCAGTCGACGGCGAGCACCCCGGTCGCGCTCCCGTAGAGGTAGGCGCGCAGGGTCGAGCCGGCCGGCGCCTGCCAGACCGTGACGGCGAGCAGCACTGTGATCGCCGAGCCGATCACCGTGGCCAGCCAGGCGGTGACGCGGAGCACGGCGAGCATCACCAGCAGCGCGACCACCGGGATCAGCGCCAGCAGCGAGGACACTCCCAGGCTGTGCGCGGGGTCCAGCACCTGACGGAACAGCGCCGGCATGGCAATCCCTCCTCCCACTCACCCACCTCCCCCCAACCCGACCGAGCATAGGAGTCGGGAAAGGGGTGCGTCCGCACCGAATGCGGGGGATGGCCGGTGACTGGCACGATCGGGGTCGTGGACGTCGAGATTCCCTGGGACCCGGTGGAGCTCGAGGAGGCGGCGCGGCGGCTGCTGCCGGAGATCGCCCACGCGTACTACGCGTCGGGGGCGGGGCTGGAGAGCAGCGTCGCCGCCAACCCCCGGGCCTGGGCCCGCTGGTGGCTCCGGCCGCGGGTGCTCGTCGACGTGTCCGCGGTGAGCACGGCGACGGAGGTGCTGGGCACCCCGGTGCGGCTGCCGGTGCTGATCGCGCCGTGCGCCTTCCACCGGCTCGCCCATCCCGAGGCCGAGGCGGCGACGGCGCGGGCCGCGGCGGCGGCGGGCACGGTGATGATTGTCTCGACGCACAGCTCGCTCCCGCTCGAGCGGATCGCGCCGCAGGCGACCGCGGGCGCGTGGTTCCAGCTCTACGCCGACCCGGACCCGGCCGTCACCGAGCGGCGGGTGCGGGGTGCCGAGGAGGCGGGATGTGGCGCGCTGGTGATCACCGTCGACGCGCCGGTGTGGGGGGTGCGGTACCGCGGGCTGGCCGACGGCGTCGCCTTCGCCGAGCTGGTCGGCTCGAGCGCGGTGAGCTCGGGGGCGTCGACCTTCCTCGCCCTCGACTGGGGCGAGATCGAGCGCATCGCCGCCTCGACGGCGCTGCCGGTGGTGCTCAAGGGCATCCTCCACCCCGAGGACGCGCGGCGCGCGGCGCGGGCCGGAGCCGCCGCGGTGGTGGTGTCGAATCACGGCGGGCGGCAGCTCGACGGGGCGATCCCGCCGGCGCTCGCCCTGCCCGGGGTGGTGGCGGCCGCGGCCGGCCAGCTCGAGGTCTACGTCGACGGGGGCGTGCGCTGCGGCTCCGACGTGCTCCGCGCCCTCGCCCTCGGCGCGCGAGCGGTGCTGATCGGGCGGCCGTATCTGTGGGCGCTCACCATCGGGGGCGAGGCGGGGGTGCTGGCGCTGCTGCGCCGGCTCGGTGCCGAGACCGCGAACGCCATGGCCCTGGCGGGCCAGACCGACGCCAGCGGGGTCGAAGCCGGGATCGTCGTGGACGGGGGAGCGCCGCTATCCTGAGCCGGTCAGGTCTGGGCAGATCGGAGGGCGGGCGCGATGGGCTTCGTCAGCAAGCCGGTGAGGACCGTCGAGGTGCCCGAGCCGTCCCGTGAGCCCCTGCCCGACGCGCTCCCCGCCCCCCGGCGTGAGCGGGAGGCCGAACCGGCACCGCGGCACCAGGAGCGAGGCCGGCCGGTCCCGGCGTAGCCGCGGGTGCGCCTCTTCCGCGCGGCCGCCCGCCGCGACGAGCCCCGTCCGGCACCGCCGCTGACCAGCCCGGTGGCCGGGGTGCGCGCCTGGATCGCCGTCGAGGAGCCGTCGGGAGCGGTCCTGCTGCGCAGCCAGGTCCTCCCCCACTCCGCCTGGCGCGCGTCGACCGAGACCGCCGCCTGCGGGCTCGGCCGGCTCCCCCACCTGGCGCCCGACGAGCGCTGCGAGTGCGGTCTCTATGCCTGGTGGGAGCTCGACGACACCGCCGTCGGCCAGGCCGCCGACGCCGTGGCCACCGCACTCGGCCTGCACGCGCTCGGCGCGGTGCTCGGCGCCGTGGTCGGCTGGGGCGACCGGGTCGTGCTCCATCGCGAGGGCTGGCGCGCCGGCCGCGCCCGGATCGTCGCCCTCTCCGCTCCCGACCGCACCCGCTGCGGCGAGATGCTCGGCAGCTACCTCGCCCGGGTCGAGCCCTACGCCGACTGGGCCCTCGAGCGCGCCTCGCGCAACGTCTGGGCGTCGGAGGCGGTGGTGCGCCGGGCGGCCGCCGGATACGGGGTGCAGGTGGTGCCCCAGCGCGGCCTCGAGGCGATGGCGCTCGAGCACGGCTGCCGTCCCGACCTGGGTTGAGGGAGGACACCTCGATGGGCGCATCCGGCTGGATCAGCTTCGACTGCTACGGCACCCTCGTCGATTGGAACCGCGGCATCACCGCGGCGATGGAGTCGGTGGCGCCGGGACGCGGCGCCGAGCTGCGCGCCCTCTACGAGCGCGTCGAGCCCACGGTCCAGGCCGAACGGCCATTCCTCCGCTACCGCGAGGTGCTCGCCGAGGGTCTGCGCCGGAGCGCCGACCTCGCCGGCGTGGAGCTCGGCGAGGGAGAGGACGAGGTGCTCGCCCAGACCCTGCCGGACTGGCCGGTGTTCGACGACGTCGGGCCGGCGCTCGCGGCGCTGCGCGACGCCGGGCACCGGCTCGCCGTCCTCTCCAACGTCGACAACGACCTCTTCGCCGGCACCCGGATCCGCCTCCCGGTGGAGATCGACCTGGTGGTGACCGCCGCCGACGTCGGGAGCTACAAGCCCGGCGCGGCCCACTTCGCGCGCTTCCGCGAGCTCACCGGAGCGGGACCGGGCGACTGGGTCCACGCCGCGTGCAGCTGGTACCACGACGTCGCCCCCGCCCACCGCCTTGGCATCCCGGTCATCTGGGTCGATCGCGACCGCGGCTCCGAGGACCCGGCGCTGGCGAGCGCGGTCATCCCCGACCTGGTCACCCTCCCCGTCGTGGTGGCGCCGCTGCTGCACCGGGATTCCTGAAGGGGCTGGTATTCAAAGCGGTTTGGTGCTAAGGTCCTCATCACGATGCCTGATAGCATGTTTGACATCTTTGCCGGGTCGCGACGTGACAGGCATCCTCCCCTCACGGTGATCGGCGAGGACGGGGAGCCGGTCGGGTCACCCGACCCGGAGGCGCCCGCCCGCGAGGCCACCGCCCAGGCGAAGCTCTTCGCCGTGGCCGCCCTCGCCGCCGCCGGAGCCTTCGCCGTCGTCGGCCTCACCACCGTGGTGATCGCCATCGCGGTCCCCACCCACTGGATGGTGGCGCTGCTCTTCACCGGCGCCTTCGTGCTGGTGGCGATCGCCACCGGCCTCGCGGCGGTCTGGCATCTGCGCGGCCGGCCCGAGGTCCGGCTCAGCCGCCCCCCCCGGCCGGCGTCGCGCGCCGGCGACGGACCGGCGACCCGGCGCAGCGCAGGGCCCCGCCGGCGTGGCTCCGGCTGATCCACCGGCCGGCTCGCCGCGCTACCGCGCTGCCCTGGAGGGGGGAGTCCCCCAGGCCATCGTCGCTCCGCGATGACCGCCCTCGCCGTGCGGCGCCATGGGAGCCAGCCGGTCGTAGATCTCGCCGTGACGCCGCGCACTCGCCGCCCAGCCGAATTGCCCCGCCACCGCCGGGCCGGCGGCCGCCAGACGGCCGCGCAGCTCCGGGTCCGACATCACCCGGCGCATCGCGGCGGCCAGCGCGGCGGCGTCACCGACCGGCGCGAGCAGCGCGCTCTCGCGGTCGGTGAGGTAGCTGCGGAACACCTCGATGTCGCTGGCGACGACCGGCCGCGCGGCGGCGAGCGCCTCGAGCACCGCCAGCCCCCACCCCTCGCGGGTGGACGGCAGCACGAAGGCGTCGGCGGCGCGGTACCAGGCGACCAGCTCGGCGTCGGGGACGGTGCCGAGCACCACCACGTCGGTCCCGAGCCGCAGGCCGAGCTCCTGGCCGCGCCGCAGCGCCGCCTCTCGGTAGGCGGAGTGGTCCTGGAAGGAGTGGCCGCCGAGCACGGCGAGCACCGGCGAGGGCCCGGGCCCGGCGCAGAGCGCGGCGAAGGCCTCGAGCAGCTCGGCGCTGCCCTTGCGCGGCTCGATCCCGCCGACGGTGAGGAAGAGGAAGCGGCCCTCGGCCCCGGCGCGGGCGCGCAGCGCCGCGGGGTCGACCCCGCAGGGGCGTGAGAAGCGCTCGAGGTCGACGCCGTTGGCGACCACCTCGGCCTCGACCCCGGGGTCCTCGCGGAGCAGCCGGCGCCAGTAGTCGCTCACCACCAGGATGTGGTCGGGCTCGAGGATCGCCCGCCGCTGGCAGTCGACCAGCGCCGGGGTGGTGAAGTCGTCGATGTGGTGCACGGTGCGGAGCACCGGCGTCCGGCTCCCCCGGTCGCGCACCCGCGCCGCCGCCCGGGCGGCGATGCAGTCCTGGGCGTGGAGGATGCGGAAGCGACCGGCGAGCGGCGCCAGCCCCGCGGCGAGGGTGTCGACGGCGGCGGCCACGCGCTCCTCCAGGGTGCCCGCCGACGACGGCGCCGGGAGGATGGTGTGCGGCGCGCGCACCGGCCGGTAGAAACCCTGGTCGGGGTCGCCGAGGGTGACGACGTGCGCCGGGCGGCCGGCGGCGCAGAGCGCCTCGGCGAGCTCGACGGTGTGCACCACCCCCCCACGCGGCTTGGTCGAGTAGGTGATCAGCGCCACCGCCGGCGCGGTCATGCGGCCACGATCCTGGTGCCGTGGCGGCCCTCGACGGCGTCGAGGACGTGCTCCGCCGAGGTGATCACCGCGAGGTCGCCGCCATCGCGGACGAAGCGGCCGGCGGCGGCGACCTTCGGGCCCATGCTCCCCGGCGGGAACTGGCCGGCGCGGTCGAGCTCGATCGCCTCGCCGAGCGACATCTCGACGATGGGGCGCTCGCGCGGGGTGCCGTGGTCGAGGCAGACGCAGTCGACGCCGGTGACCAGGCAGAGCACCCCGGCCTCGAGGTCGACCGCGAGCCGCCAGGCGGCGAGGTCCTTGTCGATCACCGCCTCGACCCCCTCGAGGCGGCCGCCGCGCCGGATGACCGGGATGCCGCCGCCGCCGCACGCGATCACCAGGTGACCGCTCTCGACGAGCGCCCGGACGGCGCCGGCCTCGACGATCGCCCCGGGCTCGGGCGAGGCGACCACCCGCCGCCAGCCCCGGCCGGCGTCGTCGACGACCTCCCATCCCCGGAGGTCGGCGAACGCCCGCGCCCGGTCCCGCCCGTAGAAGGGGCCGATCGGCTTGGTGGCGGCGGCCGCGGGGTCGGGGTCGACGATCACGTGGGTCACCACCGAGACCACCGGGACGGCGCCGCCGCAGACCTCGTCGAGGGCCATCGCCAGCAGGCTGCCGAGCTGTCCCTGGGTCATCGCCCCCACCGCGAAGAGCGGCTGCGCCGGCACCCCCGAGCCGGCCTCCTCCTGCTGCAGCGCGAGCGCGCCGACCTGGGGACCGTTGCCATGGGTGATGGCGACCCGCCAGCCGGCGTCGAGGAGCGCGGCCGCGGCGCGGGCGAGGGGCACCGCGTTCGCCCGCTGCTCCTCCCACGCGCCGGCCTGGTGCGGCGGAGTCAGCGCGTTGCCCCCCAGCGCCAGCACCGCGGTCTGGTTCATGCTCCCCCCGCGGGTGCCGCTGATTGCGCCGGGCTTTCGGTGATGTGCATGATAGAGGACAAGGCGTTGAACATAGTACACGCCAGGCACTGGGATGAATGACCCGGAGACCGCGGCCCTGCTGCGGCGCTGGCGGGAGGACGAGGCCCGCCTCTACCCGGTGGTGATGATCCGTCCGGACCTCTACGAGCGGGCCGGGCTGATGGTCCGCGCGCTCGCCGACGAGCTCCGCGCGCACACCACCACCGAGGCCCTGGTGGCCGCCTTCCCGGACGCCGCACAGACCCTCCACGGACTGCTGGTGCGCACCGGGATGGCCACCGAGGACCTCGACCTCGGCCTGGTCACCGGCGCCGCCTTCGGGATGCGCCACCGCGAGATCCTCGCCGCCCAGGAGCGCCGCCGCGGCCTGGTGCTGATCGCCACGGCCCGCGATCGCGGCGACGTCTGGGTCACGCTGCACGAGACCGGCAATCCCGAGCGCACCGGCTTCCGCCGGCTCGAGATGCACCTGGCGAGCGGCGAGGCGGTCCACACCTTCATCGACCCCGACCCCGCCACGGGACGGCCGGAATACGGTCTGCAGCGGCTGAAACTCGACCCCGGGACCGGCGACCCCGACCCCCGCTCGCCGATACCGGACGCGCAGATCCTTCCCGACCGGCAGGCGTGGGAGACGGCGGTCGCGGGCCTGCGGAGGTACATCGAGACCGGCTGACGGTGGTGCGCTGAGACCCTTGACACCGCGGGAGGCCATGAGCAAGATTCACTTTTCCTTTGGTGAACGGCTGTCTTCCAAAGTTGTGGAATTGTCCGGTCGCGAGGAGGCGCTCATGGCCACCGTTCCGGTGACGCCCGACCTGGGGCGGCTGCTCACCGAGCTGCAGAGCCGCGGGGTGCGGCTGGAGGGGCCGGTCGAGGCCCGCCGGGGGGGTGCGGGGCCGTCCGACGCGGGGATGATCCACGTCGAGGGCGTGCCGGTGACGGTCCCGGTGACCGCGGCCTACGTCTCCGGGTCGCCGTACACCATGCGACGCGAGGAGGACGGCTGGGGCATCTATCGCGAGGGGGTGCGCCTCGCCTCGGCGGCGGCGCCGCAGCGTCCCCGCTACTACGACCTGAGCACCGCCGACGGCATCCCCTACTGGAAGATCGCCCTGCTCCACCTCGACTCGCTGGCGAGCACGGTGATCCAGACCTGCTCCTACTGGGGCACCGACGACCAGTGCCGCTTCTGCGGGATCGAGCTCACCCTCCAGGCGGGGAGCACGATCCGGGTGAAGCGGCCCGAGCACCTCGCCGAGGTCGCGGTGGCCGCCCGCGACCTCGACGGCGCCGTCGACGTCACCCTGACCACCGGCAGCACCCACGGCCCCGACCGCGGCGCCCTCTACCTGGCGCGCTGCGCGGCCGCGATCAAGCAGGCGAGCGGGCTGCCCATCGAGGCGCAGTTCGAGCCGCCCGCCGATCTCGCCGTGCTCGACCGGGTGCGCGACGCCGGCGTCGACTCGGTCGGCATCCACGTCGAGTCCTTCGACCCCGAGGTGCTTGCCCGGATCGCCCCGGCCAAGGCGCGCACCGGCATCGAGGGGTACTTCGCCGCCTGGGAGCGCGCCGTCGAGCTCTTCGGCCGCGGACAGGTGTCGACCTACGTGATCGTCGGCATGGGCGAGGACCCGGAGGTCACCGTCGCGGGCTGCAGGCGCGCGATCGACGCCGGCGTCTACCCCTTCGTGGTGCCGCTGCGGCCGGTGCCGGGCAGCCTGATGGAGGACTGCTCGCCCCCGTCGCCGGCACAGATGGACGCCATCTACCGCCGGGTCGTCCCCCACCTCCAGGCGAGCGGGATCGGCGCCGGCTCGGTCAAGGCAGGCTGTGCCCGCTGCCAGGCGTGCTCGGCGATCGGCGTCATCGAACGGAGCGGCAGCGATGAGCTCGAGCGCATCCCCCTGCGCCCCCTCCGCTAGCCCGTCCTCCGTCCACTGCCGGGCGGTGGCGTCGGCGGCGGAGCTCGTGGTGCACCTGCGCCTGCGCGAGCGCGTCTTCGTCGATGAGCAGGGGATCTTCGCGACCACCGACCGCGACGATCGCGACGGCGACCCCGCGACCATCCATGTGCTCGGCTTCTGCGACGGCGAGGTGGCGGGAACGGTGCGGCTGTACCGTCTTGACGAGGCACGGATCTGGCTGGGCGACCGGCTCGCGGTGCTGCCCGCCTACCGCGCCCGCCACGTCGCCGAGCCGCTGGTGCGCTTCGCGGTGCGCACCGCCGGCGAGCTCGGCGGCCGGCTGATGCGCGCCCACGTCCAGGTGGCCAACGTTCGCTTCTTCCGGCGGCTGGGGTGGACCGCCCTCGGCGCGCCCGCCGACTACCTCGGCAGGCCGCACCAGGACATGGTGATCGAGCTCGGCGTGTAGGCGGTTCCGCAGTCGGAACGGCCTCCGCTCGGTGACATTCCACCAAGCGCGCGGCATTCGATGACGGTGATCCCGAACAGCGATCATCCGTTGGGGCACAAGGGATACGGACAGTTGTGGCCATTCCCGTGTGGGCCTATGATCGAGTCGTTAGTCGGGAGTGCCCTGTCACCCCTGCGAGGGCGCACCATGCTGATCGGACGTCGACGCGAGCGCGAGATCCTCGATGGCGTGCTGGCGACGGTGCGCTGCGGGCGCAGCGCCACGCTGGTGCTGCGTGGCGAGCCGGGGATCGGGAAGTCCGCGCTCCTGGAGTATGCCGTCGAGGCATCGCCCGATCTGCGGATCGTGCGCGCCCTCGGCGTCGAGTCGGAGATCGAGCTCTCGTTCGCCGCCCTCCACCAGCTCTGCGCGCCGCTGCTCGATCTGCGCGATCGCCTCCCGGCACCGCAGTGCGAGGCGCTCGCCACCCTCTTCGGCCTGGGCGCATCGACCACCCCGGATCTTCTCCTCGTCGGTGTGGCGGCGCTGAGCCTGCTCTCGGAGGCCGCGTCGGAACGCCCGCTGCTCTGCGTGGTCGACGACGCGCACTGGCTCGACGGAGCGACGACGCGGGCCCTGGGGTTCGTCGCCCGCCGGCTCCTGGCGGAGCCGGTCGCGATGGTGATCGCGACCCGCGAGCGCAAGGCGGAGTTCCGGGGGTTGCCGGAGCTGGTGGTCGAGGGTCTGCCCGATGCGGACGCGCGCGAGCTGTTGGGCTCGCTGGTCGCCGGACCGCTCGACGAGCGGGTGCGCCGGCGGATCATCGCGGAGACCCGGGGGAACCCGCTGGGGCTGCTGGAGCTCCCCTGGGGTCTGTCGACGGTGCAGCTGGCCGGCGGTTTCGGCCTGCCGGCGCTGCTGCCGGTGCCGCAATCGCTCACCGAGTGCTTCGCGCGCCGCGTCGAGGGTCTGCCCGCCGAGGCCCGCCTGCTGCTGCTCGTCGCGGCGGCCGACCCCACGGGGGATCCGCCACTCGTCTGCCGCGCCGCCCGGCGGCTCGGGATCTCCGAGGAGGCGGTGGCCGCGGTCGAGAGGGCCGGGCTCCTCGAGATCGGCACCACGGCACGGTTCCGGCATCCCCTGGTGCGCACGGTGGTGTATCGCGCGGCGGCGGTCGACGACCGCAGGAGGGCGCACCGGGCCCTCGCGGAGGTGACCGATCCGCAGCTCGACCCGGATCGCCTCGTCTGGCACCGGGCGCGAGCCACGGGGGAGCCGGACGAGGAGGTCGCCGCGGAGCTCGTGCGCTCGGCCGGCCGGGCGCGGGAGCGCGGCGGTCTCGCCGCGGCCGCCGCCTTTCTGGGACGGGCGGTCGAGCTGACGCCCGACCCGGCGCACCGCGGGCAGCGCCTGCTGCTCGCGGCCCAGGCCGAGCATCTCGCGGGCGCGACCGATGCGGCGATGCGACGGCTCGCCCTCGCCCAGGCCGGACCGCTCGACGAGCTCGGGCGTGCTCGGGCCGAGCAGCTGCGCGCCCACATGGCGTTCGCGTCGAGCCGGGGCAGCGACGCCCCGCCCCTGCTGCTCGACGCCGCCAGACGGCTGGAGCCGCTGGACCCCGGGCTGGCGCGGGCGACCTATCTCGAGGCGCTCTGCGCAGCGGTGTTCGCAGGCCGCCTGGCGCGCGACGGCGGGGTCGTCGAGGTGGCGCGGGCCGCCCTGGCGGCGCCGCCATCGCCGGCGCACGATGCCGGCGCCCGCGATCTCCTCCTCGCCGGTGTGGCGACACGCTTCACCGAGGGGTACGCCGCCGCGGCGCCGATCATCCAGCGAGCGCTGCGGGCGTGCATCACCGAGCCCTGCACCGAGGACATGCTCCGCTGGATGTGGTTCGCGGGGCTCGCGGCCGCCGGCCTCTGGGACGACGAGGCCTGGGAGCTCCTGGCCACCCGTCACCTCATGTTCGTCTGCGAGAGCGGTGCACTCGGTGAGCTGCCGCTCGCCCTCTGCCTGCGCACCACCGTGCACACCTTCACCGGCGAGCTCACGGCGGCCGAGGGCATGGTGGAGGAGACACGAGCCGCCGCCGAGGCGATCGGCCTCCAGGGCTCCGACCACTACGGCGCCCTCGTCCTCGCCGCCTGGAGAGGGCGCGAGGCGGAGGTGTCCAGGTTGACCGAGTCGATCACCTGCGACGTCGTGGCGCGGGGAGAGGGCATCGGGCTCACCGTCACCCACTGGGCGAACGCGGTGCTCCTCAACGGCCTGGGTCGCTGCCAGGACGCCCTCACCGAGGCGCTCCGGGCGAGCGAGGGCCCCGAGGGGCAGGCGTTCGTCATCTGGAGCCTCGGCGAGCTGATCGTGGCGGGCTCCCGCTGCGGTCGGGCCGATGTCGCGATGGACGCGCTCGAGCGGCTCTCGTCGATGACCCGCGCCAGCGGCACGGACTGGGCGCTCGGGATCGAGGCGGGCCTGCGGGCGCTGCTCTGTCAGGGCCAGACCGCCGAGCGGCTCCACCTCGAGGCGATCGACCGCCTCTCACGGACCCGCGTCCGCGTTGAGCTCGCCCGTGCCCGCCTCCGCTACGGCGAGTGGCTGCGCCGCGAGCGCCGGCGGCTGGATGCGCGCGAGCAGCTGCGCACGGCTCTCGGGATGCTCACCGCGATGGGCCTCGAGGCGTTCGCGCAGCGCGCCGAGGGCGAGCTGCTCGCCACCGGCGAGCGGGTCGGCAGACGTTCCGCCGGCATTCCCGACCTCACCACCCAGGAGGCGCAGGTCGCGCGGCTCGCCGCCGAGGGGCTCTCCAACCACGAGATCGGCGCCCGGCTCTTCATCAGCCCGCGCACCGCCGAGTACCACCTCCGCAAGGTGTTCACCAAGCTCGGGATCAGCTCGCGCACCCAGCTCGGCCGCGTCCTCCGTCCGGACGCGGCCGCCACCGTCGCGGTGTGAGCCGGGGGGAGGGCCTGCCCTCCCCCCGCGGGGCATCCGTTCAGGCCACCGAGCGGCCGAAACTCCGCGCCGCCCAGGTGATGGTGACGGCGGCGAGCGCCGCGGCGACGGCGATTCCGGCGACGACCGTCCCCCCGGCGACCGGGCTCTTGAAGGCCTCACGCGCCGCCTCGACCGCGTAGTAGAACGGGTTGGCATGGCCGATGGCGCGCAGCCAGCCGGGGGCGAGGCTGAGCGGAAGCAGCATGCCGCTCAGCAGCATGATCGGCAGGAAGACGGCGTTGAGCAGCGGCGCCAGCGCGTCCTCGCTGCGCAGCAGCAGCGCCAGGCCGTACGAGAGGCACGCCATGCCGAGCCCGATGAGGACGAGCAGGGCGAAGATGATGAGAACGGAGCCCAGCGTGATGTGCAGCCCGAAGGGGATGGACATCACCACCAGCATCGTCGACTGGAAGCAGAGCACCGCGATGTCGCGCCCGGCGCGGCCGAGGAGCATCGCGAGCCGGCTCATCGGCGTCACCCGCATGCGCTCGATGACCCCGTAGCGCAGCTCGGCGATGAGGCCGAAGCCGACGAAGACGCAGCCGAAGAGCGCCATCTGCACGAGCAGTGCGGGAACGAACACGTTGTACGCGGAGCCGCCGAAGCCCTGGAGCTGCGCCACCGGCTTCAGCACCGGGCCGAAGAGGAACAGGTAGTAGATCGGCTGCATCAGCCCCACCACCACCCACACCGGGTTGCGCAGGGTCTGGCCCATGCTCCGCTGGAAGACCAGCAGGGTGTCGCGAAGGGTTCTCATCGGGGCTCCTTCAGGCGGCTTCGTCGCGAAGCGACCGGCCGGTCTGGCGGAGGAACACGTCGTCGAGCGACGGCCGCGCCAGCGAGATCGTCTGCAGGGTCAGGCCGCCGCCGTCGAGCAGCCGGAGGATCTGGGGCATGGCGACCTCGCCGCGCTCGACGTAGAGGCGCAGCGTGCCGTCGTCGTCGACCGAGGCCTCGCGGACGAAGGGCTGGTGCTGGAGCAGGCGCATCGCCTCGGCGGTGTCGTGCCCGACGCCGACGGTGACGACGTCGCCGGCGACATCGCGCTTCAGCTCCTCGGCTGTGCCCTCGGCGACGATGCGGCCGTGGTCGATGATGGCGAGGCGATCGCAGAGCGCGTCGGCCTCGTCGAGGTAGTGGGTGGTGATGAACACCGTGGTGCCCTGCTCGCGCAGGCCGCGGATCTCGTCCCAGAGGTGGGCGCGGCTCTGCGGGTCGAGCCCGGTGGTGGGCTCGTCGAGGAAGAGCAGCTGGGGCTTGTGCACCAGGCCCAGACCGAGGTCGAGGCGGCGGCGCTGGCCGCCCGAGTAGGTGCCGCCCCTGCGGTCGGCGCAGGCCTCGAGGTCGAGTGCGGCGAGCACCTCGGCGGCGCGCGCCTCGGCGGTGGCCCGGTCCATGCCGTAGAGGCGCGCCTGGAGGATCAGCTCGCGGCGGCCGGTCACGGTCGGGTCGGTGGCGCCGCCCTGGGCGACGTAGCCGATCCGCTCGCGCACCCTGCGGGGCTCGGTCAGCAGGTCGCAGCCGGCCACGGTGGCCTCGCCGCCGCTCGGCTCGAGCAGGGTGGTGAGCATGCGCAGGGTGGTGGTCTTGCCCGCCCCGTTGGGGCCGAGGAAGCCGACGATCTCGCCGGCGTCGACGCGGAGGTCGATGCCGGCCACGGCCTCGACCACGCCGCGGCGGGTGGTGAAGCTGCGGCGCAGCCCGCTGGTCTCGATCACGTGTGCGTCTCCTGTGCGGATGGGAATCAGGCGTCGGCGTCCGCGGGCGACGGCGCCGCGTCCGGGAAGTTCTGCTGGAGGAGCGCGAGCTCCTCGGCGGTCGGGAAGGCGAGGCTGCCGTCGCGCAGCGCGGCGACGAGCTCGCGCACGAAGCCCAGCTCGGCCTCGCGGAGCGCCACCGCGTGCTCGGACTCGAGCATGAACAGCCGCGGCAGACCCCTCGCGCTCAGTGCCTCGAAGATCGTCCGGGCCTGGGCGAGCTCGTCCTCGATGCGACCCGCGCGCTCCTCGAGCAGCTCGCCGAGCTCCGCGGGGGAGACCGCGGCGGCGAAGGACAGGCCGGCGGCGAACTGGGTGTACTCCTTCGCCGGGGTGCGGAGCAGCTCGCGCAGCCAGCCCTCGAACTTGAGGCGGCCGGCGTCGGTGAGCCGGTAGACGGTGCGCTCCGGCCGCCGCCCCTCGCGGGCGGTGCTCTGCGCCTCGATCAGCTCGCTGCGCAGCAGCAGGTCGACGACGGTGTAGAGCGAGCCGTAGTTGAGCTTGATCGCCTCGTGGATGGCGCGCTCGCGCATCAGCGAGGCGATCTCGTAGGGGTGCATGGGCCGCTCGAAGAGCAGCGCCAGGACGGCAAGCGCCAGCGGATTGGTGATGTCGCGTCGTTGCTCGCTCATATCCGGTACCAAGTATATGGACACTGATACTCCGCCACGAGTAACGACCCCGTAACGGTGAGCGCCCCGGTGCCGGTCAGCCGCTGAGCTCGCGCTCCAGCGGGGTGCGAAAGCGCGGCGTGACCCGCACCGGGCCGAGCCAGTCACCGAGCGCGGCGGCGACCTCCTCGACGGCGGCCGCCGCCTCGGTGCCGACGTCCTCGAACAGACGCAGCGCGACACCGCCGCCGGGCGGCTGGCCCCAGCCGCCGACCACGCGCCCGTCGCACCACACCGTCGGCCCGGCGTTGCCGGAGCGGTCGAAGAGCGCGGGCCCGTGCTCGCCGAGATACCAGTCGCGTCCCGCCCAGCCCATCACCGTGGGGTCGAGCGCGGGGAGCAGCGCGACCCAGGGCTCGGTCGACGGCTCCGGCTCGAGGTCGCCGGCGAGGGCGAGCCCGGGGATGCCGTCGAGGTCGACGGCGACCGCGCCGGTGGCGGCGAGCGCCGCGCGCACCTGGCCGAGGGTCCATCCCGTCCACCAGCGCAGGTCCGCCTCGGTGCCGGGACCGAAGGCGGCGAGCCAGCGGCGCACCAGCTCGGCGCGCGCCTCGGGCTCGGGATGGTCGGGGATGCCCCCGGCCAGCCAGGCGGCGGCGGGCGACCAGCGGTACTGGCTGGAGATCCAGCTTCCCCGGGGGCGGCCGCGGATGATCCGCCCGTCGACGGAGAGCAGGGTGAGCACCCGCGTGGTGATGTTCTGGACGGCCTCGTACGCCTTGCCCTCGGCCATCAGCACCTGGGTGCGCAGCCCGGGGACGGCGGCTGAGAGCTCGGCCCCGGTCGCCTCGCCCAAGCCCGCGAGCGCCGCGACGGTCGCGTCCTCGACCCCGGCGAGCCAGGCGGCGGGGTCGGCGGCGACGCCGGTGGTCGCGAGGAGCTGCAGGGTGCGGCGGCGCTCGAGCACGGCGATCGCCCGGGTGCTCGACGACTGCACCACCGGAGCGAGCTCGCGGGGCACCACGAACATGGTCCGGCGCATCCCGAGCATCCGCACCAGCGAACGCTCCTCGTAGAGGGCCCGCTCGATCGCCGCGACCTCGGGCGACCGCATCCGCGCCGCCGCCGCGAGGAAGACGGTGGCCGGGTCGGTGGCGTGGAGGACGACCACCGACGCGGCCGCCTCGACGGGGTCCGCAGCGCGCGCCGTGGGGGCGAGGCGGTGCCGGCGTGCCAGCCGCGCCCGCCGCTCGGCGGCGTCGATCCGCCTCATCCGCCCTGCAGCCGCAGCCCGGTGACCGGCTCGCGGCGGAGGTCGAGGACCAGCCGCTCCTCCTCCGAGTCACGGACCCGCAGCTCGCCGCTCCCGTCGAGGTGGGCGATCTGGGCGCAGACCAGCCCGCGCTCGGCGAATCGCGCCTCGACCTGCGCCACCGCGCCGGGATCGGCGCAGAGCAGGAACCCGTAGGCGGGGAAGGCCGTCACCCAGGCCGCGAGCGGGATCCCCGGCGGCCGGGGCAGGGCGTCGAGGTCGACGCAGGCGCCGGCGGCGGTCGGCTCGAGGAGCATCGCGAGCGAGCCCAGCACCCCGGCCATGCTGACGTCGCGGGCGGCGACGCAGAGCCCGTCCTCCGCCAGCGCCGGGAGGAGCCGGACGTCGTCGCCGATGCGCTCGCCGCGCTCGCCGAGCGAGGAGAAGTAGGGGAAGTCGGGGCGCATCGTCCCCTCCAGGCAGCAGGCGAGCAGCAGCGCCTGGCCGGGGGCGACGTGCCGCGAGCTCAGCGCCGGTCCGCACAGCTCGCCGAGCCCGAAGGCGGAGATCGACGGGGGGCCGTCGCGGACGGTGAGATGGCCGCCCACGACCGGCACCCGGTAGAGGGCGGAGGCGTGGCGCATCCCCTCGAGCGCGAGCCGCGCCACCGGCTCGGGGGCGACCACGGTGTCGAGGATTGCGAGCGGCCGGGCCCCCATCGCGCAGACGTCGTTGACGTTGGCGAGCACGGCGGCGATGCCGGCGCCGCGCGGGTCGCTCTCGACGAAGGGCGGCCAGAGCGCCTCGCCGCCGGCGACCACCCGGGCGGCGCCCGCGTCGATCACCGCGCCGTCGTCCCCGGGGCCGGCGACCCAGTCGCTGGCGCCGAGCACCTCGGTGACCAGCGCGAGCGCCGCCTTGGCGCGCAGGCCCGCGCCCTCGCGGACCGCCCGCACCACCGCGTCGAGCTCGGCGGCCGCGCTCACCCCCGTCGCCGCTTGCACGTGACGACATGCGCATCTACTATCGGACACATGTCGCGGCCCGACTTCCTCGAGCTTCCGGCGCGCGCCGCCAAGCCCCGGCGCACCGGCGTCACCCATGTGCTCGACCGCGGCCTCCCGCTGGCCGAGGTGCGCGGCCTGCTCGGCATCTGCGCCGAGCACGTCGACATCTGGAAGCTGGGCTGGGGCACCGCGTACCTCGATCCACAGGTGGCGGACAGGGTCGCCATTCTCGACGAGCACGGCGTCGCGGCGTGCGTCGGCGGCACCCTGCTCGAGGTCGCCTGGGTACAGGGCGCCGCCGAGCGGCTGCTCGACTGGGCGGCGGAGGCCGGCTTTCCCTGCGTCGAGGTGTCCAACGGGACCCAGCGCCTGCCTCTCCTCGAGAAGCGGCGGCTCATCGAGCGCGCCGCGGCGCGCTTCACCGTGCTCGCCGAGGTCGGCGCCAAGGAGCCCGACGCCCCGGTCCACGCCTACACCTGGGCCGAGGAGGCCGCAGGCGACCTCGAGGCGGGCGCCACCTGGGTGGTCGCCGAGGGACGCGAGAGCGGCACCGTCGGCCTCTACTCGCCGGACGGCACGGTGCGCGCCGAGCTCGTCGACGCACTGCTCCGCGCCACCCACCACCGGGTGATCTTCGAGGCGCCGCGCAGGGACCAGCAGGCATGGTTCATCCGCCGGCTCGGGTCCGACGCGGGCATCGGCAACGTCGTCCCCGCCGAGGTGCTCGGTCTCGAGGCGCTGCGGCTGGGCCTGCGCGCCGACACCGTCGAGCTCAGCTGTGGCGACGGCGAGGTCTCCGCCGCGGCCGGCACATGACCAACCTGGTTCCCCGGCGCTACCGCGACGTCTCCGTCGCCGAGCTCGACCGCCCCCTCGACCCCGCCTCGCTCCGCGACCACCTGACCGGCCGCGACTCCTACCGGCGGACCCGCTACATCATCGCCCGGCACGGCGGGGAGACCGCGGTGGTGCGGGTGACCCGGGCGACCGAGGAGCCGCTGTTCGCGCCGATCACGGGCGTCGAGGTGCTCGCCCTCCCCCACGAGTGCGCGCTGCTCCACCTCCCCGAGGTCGACACCGCCGTGCCGAGCCAGCTCGCCGCCGCCGCGGTGCGCCACGCTCCGGGGGTCCGCTGCGTCGTCGTGCACGGGCGCTACGAGCACCTGAGCTTCATCCTCGACCCCCGGCCGCTGCGGATCACCGTCGTCGAGGTGGTGCCGCCCGAGCCGCCCAAGCTGCTCGACCAGTGCCGGCGGGTGCTCGAGGTCGCCGACGACCTGCCTCCGATCGAGCTGGTGCCCCAGCTGCTCGACCTCCGCGAGCTCGGAGCCGAGGGGGACGGGCGCGACCGCCTCCTCCCCTGCCGCGGCTCGGGGATCACCCTCGCCGGCCGCGAGGTCGCCTACCTCGACCAGCACCCCGAGCACCGCGACTGGGTGCTGCTCGGCTGCGAGCGCTCCCGCGAGATCCACCGCTGGTTCTACGGCGCCGACGCCGAGTCGCGGGACATCTGCCCGCGGCGGGTGGCGGCGCCGGCGCCCGCGCTCACCAAGTGCTGCCTGCTCGAGGAGCACGTCGAGGTCGCCGCCGGACGGGTGACCGTGCCCTGGGGCGCCACCCTCGAACTCGTCCACGCCGGGCTGCGCGATGCCGCCCGCCTCGTGGAGCCCTCGTGGGCGCCCGCCTGAGCGACTCGCGCCTCTACGCGCACCTCTGGGGCACCGACGAGCTCCGGGCGGTGTTCGACGAGACCGCGCGCCTGCAGAGCTGGCTCGACATCCTCGCGACCCTCGCGGCCGCCCAGGCCGAGCTGGGGCTCATCCCGGTGAGCTCGGCGGAGGCGATCGCCACCGTCCGGGTGGAGGACCTCGACCTCGACCTCGCCGCCGCCGAGACGCGGCGCACCTCGCACTCGACCCTGGGGCTGATCGCCGCGATGCGGCGGGTGCTCCCCGCCGAGGCGGGACCCCACCTCCACTGCGGCGCGACCGTGCAGGACGTCACCGACACCTGGGCGGCGCTGGCGATGCGGCGCACCGGCGAGGTGGTCTGGCGCGACCTCGGCGCCCTCGAGGTCGCCGCGCTCGACCTCGCCGAGCGCCACCGCGATACCCCGGAGGCGGGCCGCACCCACGGCCAGCCCGGCGCGCCGATCACCCTGGGGCTGAAGGCCGCGTCCTGGGCCGACGAGCTGCGCCGCCACCGCGAGCGGCTCGCCGAGGGCGCGCCCCGCTGGTGCACCGGTCAGCTCGGCGGCGCGGTCGGCACCCTCGCCGCCTACGGCGACCGCGGCCTCGAGCTCCGCGCCCGCTTCTGCGCCCGCCTGGGGCTGCGCGACCCGGTGGTCCCCTGGCTGACCGCGCGCGACCGCATCGCCGAGTTCGGCGGCCTCCTCGCCATGATCACCGGGACGCTCGCCCGGATCGGCGGCGAGGTGTACGCGCTCCAGCGCCCCGAGATCGGCGAGCTGCGCGAGCCCACCGCGGACGGGGTGGTCGGCAGCATCACCATGAGCCACAAGCGCAACCCCGAGGGATCCGAGCACCTCGTCACCCTCGCCCGGCTGGTCCGCGCCCAGGCGGCGATCCTGCTCGAGGGAATGGGCGGCGAGCACGAGCGCGACGGCCGCAGCTGGAAGGCGGAGTGGATCGCCCTCCCCGAGGCCTGCCTGCTCACCGGCACCGCGACGGCGCTGGCGCGGCCGATGCTCGACGGCCTCGAGGTCGACACCGGGCGGATGCTCGCCAACCTCGCCCACGTGCCCACCTCGGACCCCGGCCACGCCGCGGCGATGGTCGACGCCGTGGTCCGCCGCGGCCGGGCGGCGCTCGCCCGGGAACCCGATCCGTGGCGCTGATCGCCGCCCCGCGTCTGCGCCTGGCGCTGCTGCCCACCCCGCTGGTCCGCCTCGAGCGGCTGGAGCGCGCGCTCGGGGCCCCGCCGCTCTGGTGCAAGCGCGACGACCTCTGCGGCCTCGCGCTCGCCGGCAACAAGACCCGCGCCCTGGAGTTCCTCACCGGGGAGGCGCTCGCCGAGGGCTGCGACGTGCTCGTCACCGGGGGCGGGCCGGCCTCGAGCTACTGCCAGGGCGCCGCGGCCGCCGCCGGCGTCGCTGGGCTCGACTGCATGCTCGTCCTCTACGGCGACGAGCCGCGCCCGCCGCACCCGAACCTGACGCTGGCACGCAGTTTCGGCGCCGCGGTGCTCTTCACCGGCGACCCCCGCCGCGAGTCCGTCGACGAGGGCGTCGCCGCGGCCGCGGACAGGCTGCGCGCCGCCGGCCGCCGTCCCTACCCGATCCCGCGGGGTGGAGCCCGGCCGGTCGCCACCCTCGGCTACGCCCACGCCGCCGCCGAGGCGCTCGACCAGCTCGACGCCGCCGGGGTCGCGCCGGCGCTGATGCTCCTCGCCACCGGCTCGGGGGTGACCCACGCCGGGCTGCTCGCGGGGCTCGCCGCCGCGGGACGGCCGGTGCGCGTCGCCGGAGCCGCGGTGAGCCGGCCGGTCGAGGAGTCGGCCGCGCGGGTGCTCGACCTCGCCCGCGCCGGCGCCCGGCTGCTCGGCGGCGCTGCGCCGCCGCCGGCCGCGGTCGAGGTCCACGACGCCCGCGGCCCCGGCTACGGCCTGCCCTCGCCCGATGGCGAGCGCGCCGCCGCGATCGCCGCCCGCCAGGAGGGGCTGATCCTCGACCCCGTCTTCACCGCCAAGGCACTCGGCCTGCTGCCGCGGCTGCTCGCCGCCGGCGGCGTCGACGGGCCGGTGCTCTTCTGGCACACCGGCGGGACCGCGCTGGCCCTCGCCGCCGGGGGGGCGGCGCTGTGAGCCGCGGTGGCCACGGCCCCTCGGGCGAGGCCCCGGCGGCGGCGCTCGTCGAGGCCGGTTTCGCCCTGGAGATCGCCGACGCGCCGCTGCTCCACGAGGGACTGACCCTCGCCGACATCGCCCACGTCCTCGACCTGCGCGCCCGGGGCATCGTCCCCGAGCCGGCCGCGCGGCGGCTGCTCGCGCTGCTGCTCGAGACCCACGGCGTGGCCGCCGAGGACTTCCCCTACGAGGCGGCCCACGGCGACCCGTACAACAGCCGCGAGCGGCTCTTCGTCGAGCGCATCGGCGACGACGCCGGCTGGCTCCACGCCGGCCGTCCCCGCCGCGAGGCGGCGCGGGTGGCGCTGCGGCTGCTGCTGCGCTCGATGATCGTCGACCTCGTCGAGCAGGCCGCGAACTTCGCCGCCAGCGTCGCCGAGGTCTCCGCGGCGCAGGCGGGGACGCTGATGCCCGACCAGACCTACCTGCAGCAGGCCCAGCCCTCGACCTTCGGCCACTACCTGCTCACCTTCGCCTATCCGGCGCTGCGCGACGCCGACCGGCTGCTCGCCTGCCTCGACTGGGTCAACCTCAGCCCCGGCGGCGCCGGCTGCGTCAACGGCAGCCGGCTGGTGAGCGACCGCGAGCACATCGCCGCGCTGCTCGGCTTCGATGGCGTCATCGAGCACACCCGCGACGCCATGTGGCAGATCGACGGGCTGGTCGACCTGCTCGCCACCGCGGCGAGCCTGGTGACCAACCTCGCAAAGCTCGCCGAGGACCTGGAGATCTGGGACAGTCAGGAGTTCGACTTCGTCGAGCTCGCCGGCCCCTACACCCGGGCGAGCGTGCTCATGCCCCAGAAGCGCAACCCCTACGCGCTCGCCATCGTTCGCGGCGCCGCCGGGGTGCTGATCGGCCGGGTGAGCGGCTACCTCGCCGTGGTCAAGACGCCCTCGGCGCGCAGCGACAACCTCATCTACGCCCAGGGCGAGGTGCCGCGCTCGCTCGAGCTCGCCCGCCGGGTGGTGCGGCTGATGGCCGAGGTGGTGGCGACGCTGCAGGTGCACCCCGAGCGCATGGAGCAGGCCCTGCTCGGCGGCTTCTCCCAGGCGACCGACCTCGCCGAGCACGTGATGCAGGCCTGCGGCGTCGACTACCGCACCGCCTACCTCGTGGTCGGCCGGGCGGTGAGCCGCGCCGGACGCGAGGGGCTGCGCGGCGTCGACCTCACCGGCGAGATGCTCGACCGCGCCGCCGAGGAGCAGATCGGCCGCAGCCTCGGGCTGAGCGGCACCGACCTCTCCGCGGTGCTCGACCCCCGCGCGATCGTCGAGACCCGCAGCGCCCCCGGCGGCGCCGCCCCCGAGGTTGTGACCCGGATGGCCGCCGGCTGTGCCGGCGCGGCGCGGACCCTGCAGGCCCGCACGGTGGCCCTGCGCACCGCGCACCGCGACGCGGTGGACGGCCTGCTCCGCCGCGCCGCCGAGATCGCCGGTGCGCCCGACTAGCCCGGGTCCGAGCCGTTCAGGTCGAACCGATATCCCCGGCCCTGCTGGCTGCTGATCGCGAAGGGCAGGTCGAGCGGCGCCAGCTTCCGGCGCACCCGGAGCACATAGCTGCGCAGCTGCTCGGCCGAGAAGCGGCTGCTCCGCCAGGCGAGGCGGACCAGCTGCTCGGCGGTGAACCACTGCCCCGGGTTGCCGAGCAGGAAGGTGAGCAGCTCCCAGTCGCGCTTGCTGAAGGTCACCACGGTGTCTCCGTGGGTGATGCTCCGCGACCCGGAGTCGATGACCCCGCCGGCGAGCTCGATGCGGGTCGCCAGGGGGACGAGCGAGGTGGGCCCCGGACCGCGCAGCGCCGACTTGATCGCCCCCACCAGCTGGCCGGGGACGAAGGGCTTGGGGAGGATCTGGTCGGCACCCGCCTCGTAGGAGGCCCGGCTCTGCTCGTGGGCCTCGTCGAGGAGCACCAGGGGGGCGGTGCACTCCTCGTGGATCTGGGCGATCACCGGCTCGCGACGGGGGTCGCCGGGGGGCACGCCCCAGATGACCAGGTCGAACTCCGCGTCGGCGAGGCGGCGCACCCCGGCGGAGACGGTGGCCACGCTCTCGACCTCGACCCCGGCGAGGTCGGCGCAGGTCGCGATCACCGCGCGGTACTCGCCGTTGGCCTCGATGATCAGCGCGCGGGCCGGCGCGAGCCGGGGCATGAGGTCTCCTCGAGATGCTCTGTCCGCCGCTCGAGAGCCTATCAGAACCTGGCGGTCCTGGTCAGACCGCACCGCCAGCCCTGCACACGCCAAACCCCAACAATCCCAACAACTTTGTCAGCAGGACACAGAGCGCAACAGCCCTGGAATGCTGTTGCTGAATTCTTACGCTTGCTGCGGCACACTGCGCAGGTGGCGCACAGCTCGGGCCTTCCATGCTGCCCCTATGCCGTGCGGGGGCTGGACTCCCCGGCGATGCGCGGCTGTCCCGGGTTCGCCCCGGAGACGGTCCATGTCGGGGCCGACCTGATCGTCGGCACCGGCGTGTCCTGCCGCCACCTGCGTGCCCAGCGCAACCCCCGCCGCCGCGGCTTCGGCTTCGTGAGCGCCTGCACCCACCCCCTGCTCGCCGCCGGCACCGCCGGGCAGCAGGTCAGCGAGGCGCGATGACGTACTCGACCGTCGGGCCCCGCTTCAGGGTGTTGGAGACGTAGCAGAGCCCCGCCGCCGGCCCGAACAGCGGCTCGAGCACCTCGCGCGGGGTCGAGCAGCGCACCTCGACCCGGAGCGCGCCGAAGGAGGGCCCGGAGTAGTCGCCGACGGCGGTCACGGCGAGGTCATCGGCCAGCTCGACGCCGCGGCGCCGGGCCACGTGGGCGAGCGACATGGTGAAGCACGTCGCCAGCGCCGCCAGCAGCAGCTCGGTCGGGGTCGGACCGGTGTCGGTGCCCCCGGCCACCTCCGGCGGCTCGTCGCCGAGCACCAGGTGCTGGCGGATCGGGACACGACAGCGGTAGCCTCCACTCCAGTGCGCGGTGACCTCCACGATAGTGATTGTGGCAACTCGAGGGAGGAGAGCGATGGACGGGGTTCACGACCTGGGCGGGATGGAGAACCTGGGCGCGGTCGAGCTTCCCGAGCGTGACGAGCCCGTGTTCCACGAGCCGTGGGAGGGCAGGATCTTCGCCATCGGCGCCATCTGCCAGACGCGCCTGACCGGAGCGAACCTCGACGCCTTCCGCTTCGCCATCGACCGCACGCCCCCGGAGGAGTACCTGGCCCTCCCCTACTTCAACCGCTGGCTGCGGATGGCCGAGACGCTGCTGACCGAGACCGGCACGCTCGCGCCGGGAGCGATCGACGCGCGGGTGCGGCGGCGCCGGGGCGAGGCGGTGGAGGAGCCCCCGGCACCCGAGCCGAACCGGCCCGACTACAAGGCGACCGGGCCGGGGTCGCTGCGCTCGGTCGACGACCCGCCGCGGTTCGCGCCCGGCTCGCGGGTCAGGACCGTGGACCTCCACACCTCGGGCCACACCCGGCTGCCCCGCTACGTGCGCCGCCGCGAGGGCACCGTCGGCCGGGTCCAGCCGGCGCAGGTGCTGCCCGACACCAACGCCCACTTCATCGCCGAGAACCCGCAGCACGTCTATTCGGTGCGCTTCGACTCCACCGAGCTGTGGGGACCCGAGGCGGAGCCGTTCAGCCTGTACATCGACCTCTACGAGAGCTACCTGGAGGCGGTCTGATGGCGACCGAGACCCACACCGAGGAGACCTTCAGCCCGGCGGAGCGCACCGAGGCGCTCGAGGACATCCTCACCGAGCGCGGCCTCGTCGATCCCAAGGTCCTGGCCGGGCTGATCCGGAATTTCGAGGAGAACGTCGGGCCGATGAACGGCGCGAAGGTGGTGGCGCACGCCTGGGTCGACCCGGAGTACCGCGCCCGCCTGCTCGCCGACGGCAGGGCCGCCGCCGAGGAGCTCGGCTTCAAGGGCGCCCAGGGCGAGGCGATCATCGCGCTGGAGAACACCGACACCGTCCACAACGTGGTGGTGTGCACGCTCTGCTCCTGCTACCCGTGGCCGCTCCTCGGCCTGCCGCCGAGCTGGTACAAGGACCCCGCCTACCGCGCCCGCGCCGTCCGCGAGCCGCGGAGGGTCCTCGCCGAGTTCGGCCTGGAGCTCGGCGAGGGCGTCGAGGTGAAGGTCTGGGACAGCACCGCCGAGGTGCGGTACCTCGTCCTCCCCCAGCGCCCCGCGGGCACCGAGAGCCTGTCCGAGGAGGAGCTCGCCGCCCTGGTCACCCGCGACGCCATGGTCGGGATCGCCACCGTCCCGGCGCCGGGGTCGTGACCGTGGAGGCCCCCGCGGCGGAGCTCCAGGGGACCCTGGCGCCACCGCGGGCCAACGGCGAGCTGGTCTTCGCCGAGCCGTGGGAGGGGCGCGCCTTCGGGCTCGCCCTCGCGCTGCACGCCGGCGGCGCCTTCACCTGGACGGAGTTCTCGACCACGCTCGGCGCCAGGATCGCGGCCTGGGAGCGCGACCATCCGCCGGGCGAGGCCTACCCGTACTACCGCTGCTGGCTGGAGGCGCTGGAAGGGCTCCTCGACGAGCGCGGCATCGTCGACCGCGAGCAGACTGTCGACCGCGCCGTCCACCATCGTGAACGCCCCGCCGGCCACGACCACACGCACTAACCCGCGTCGAGCGCCTCCAGCGCCTCTCGGAAGCAGCCCAGCGGCGCCACCGCCACCCCGGCGCCGATCTGGCCCACACCGGCGGCGGCGTGGAGGATGCCGGTGGTGATGTGCGGGGTCACCCCGGATTCGATCACGGCGCGGACGTCGACGCCGATCGGGGTGCCGCGGAAGCCGACCGGCGGCATCCGGAACCGGCTGCTGCGGCCCACGCAGATGCGGTCCATCGCCTCGGTGGCGGCGAGCGCGTCGGCCATCGTGCCGCCGAGGAAGGCGGCGACCGACGGCGACCCCGCCGCCGCCGCGCCGCCGAGCCCGACCAGCTCGAGCACCGCGCTGTCGCCGATGTCGGGGGCGCCGGCCTCGGGCCCGTGACCGGCGTGGTAGAGCGCGTGCTCGATCTGCGGTGCCGGCGCGGTGAACCACCGGTCGCAGCCGGCGATGCGGATGCCGAAGGTGGTGCCGTTGCGCGCCATCGAGGTGACCACGCTCGAGCCCGGCACCTGGGCCGCCCACTCGGTGAGCGAGCGCGCCGCCGCCATCGCCAGGTTGAGAACGAAGAGGTGGTTCTGGGCGAGGAACTGCGCGGTGGCGACCCGTCCCGGGCCCTCGACGGCGCTGAGGTGGGGCAGCAGCTGGCGGATCAGCAGGTTGGTGGTGGCCTGGACGCGGATGTGGACGTCGTCGCCCATCTGCAGCCCCTGGCCGATGAGCGCGGCGAGGTCGATCGGCCCGGAGCGCTCCACCACCTCGGCGAGGACGGGCGCGACCACGTCGCGCACCAGCCGCAGCCGCTCGATCGCCCCCGGGGTGTCCATGCCGAACCACGGCGCCTCGCCCGGGCCCTGGTTGACGGGCGAGAAGGCGCGGGTGCCGCCCTGGGCGTTGTCGACGACCTGGAGCGGCGCCGAGGGGCCGATCGCCGTCGCCATCGGCACCACCACGCGGTGATGGTTGGCGGGCTCGAGGCGCACCTCGCCGCGCTCGATCAGGGGGTCGACGGCGGCGGGCTCGGCCGCCCAGCCCTCGACCACCACCGCCGCCCGCACCGACCGCCGCAGCGGGTCGCACATCTCCGCCCAGTCGATCGGCGGGCCGCAGTGGAGCACGGTGCGCTCGCCGAGCCGGGTGAGCGCATCCGCCGCGGGCAGGATCCCGGTGAGCGCCGGCACCCCCTCGTCGAGACGGCGAACGACCTCGGCGTTGGCGGCGTCCACCACCTCGGAGCGAGGTCCGTAGAGGCGGCGGAGCATCGCCACCGCGTCGGGGTCACCGCCGGCGGGGATGCGCCAGTCGACCTCCACCACCGGGCGGCCCTGGTCGCGGACGGCGTCGGCGAGGAGGCCGAGGCCGACGTTGACCACCCCCACCGCGGAGGGCAGCTCGACGACCGGCGAGGGTGCGTCCGTGTCGTGCGTCCCCATCTGCACCTACATCGGCCGCAGCGCCATCCACACCGCCTGCGCGGGCCCGCTGCCCGGGTTGCACCAGCGGTGGGGACGGTCGGTGCGGAAGTGGAGCGCGTCGCCGGGGCCGAGCTGGTGGGTGACGCCGTCGACCTCGAAGGAGAGCGTCCCGCTGACCACGTAGACGAGCTCCTCGCCGGGGTGCTCCATCGCCTTGCGCCCGCTGTCGGCACCGGCGTTCACCGTCGCCGCGGCGCCCGCCATGAAGAACCGCCCGTAGGCGCCGGTGATGCTGCGCAGCTCCAGGCCGCCCTTGGACGTGTAGACGGGACGGCGCTGGTCGGCGGCGGTGAAGACCACCGGGCGCTCGACCACCGACTCCTCGTCGACGAAGTACGAGACCGGGCGGTTCAGCGCGGTCGCGAGCTTCATCAGGGTGGCGATCGTCGGCACCATGCCGCTGCGCTCGAGCTTGTGGATCGCCGCCGCGGAGACGTCGGAGCGCTCGGCGAGCTGCTGCAGGGAGAGCCCCTTCTGCTGGCGCAGCTCGCGGATCTTCGGGCCGAGGCTGCTGATGATCCGTCCGAGCTCGTCCGCGGCGGTGGCGGGCACGGCTCCACCGGCCTCGGAGAGGGGCACCGCGGCACCCGCGGCGGCACGGTTCGACCGCTGCTTCATGTGCCTCGTCTGCCTCCTGCGCTGAGCTCGCCGGCGCGGTGCACGGGGCACCTTGACGCACCGCACGACCGAGTTATATAAGAGACGCGCCGTTCATTATCGTAAATCGCCGGATCACATAGGTGGAAGTTTCCGTGCCGACGAGGATCGTCGTGGTGGGCGGTGGTGCGGCGGGCATCGGAGCCGCCGGAGCGGCCCGCGGGGCCGACCCGGACGCGACGGTCACGGTCTTCACCGAGTACGAGGACGTCGCCTACAGCCCCTGCGGGATCCCCTACGTGCACGGCAAGGAGATCCCCACCTTCGAGCAGCTCTTCCTGCAGGGGAAGGAGGCCTACGTCGAGGCGGGCATCGACGTGCGCTACGAGACCCGGGTCACCGCGATCGACACCGCGCGCCGGGAGGTCACGGTCGAGGGCCGGGGCGCCGTGCCCTACGACCGGCTGGTGCTCGCCACCGGCTTCGACTACGAGGATCCCGGAGTCCCCGGCGGCGACCTCGGCGGGCTGTACTACGTCAAGAACATCCGCCGCGCCATGGAGTGGGACAAGGTCCTCGACAGCGTGCGCACCGCGGTGGTCGTCGAGGCGTCCCCGCTGGGGCTGGAGATGGTCACCGCCCTGGCCCACCGGGGCATCGCCACCCATCTGGTCGACCCCCATCCCTGGCCGCTCGCCGAGCTCGCCGACCCCGACATCATGCAGCCCGTCGAGGATTCGTGGCAGGAGATGGGCATCACCACCCACTACAACACCCGGGTCGACGCCTTCGTCGGCGAGGGCTCGGTGCGCGCGGTGCGCACCACCGCGGGCGAGATCGAGTGCGACCTCGTCGCGGTCTGCACCCACAAGCGGCCGAACACCCGCCTCGCCGCCGCGGCGGGGCTCGAGCTGGGCTCGACCGGCGCGCTGATCGTCGACGAGCGGATGGCCACCTCGGCGCCGGGGGTGTACGCCGCCGGCGACTGCACCGAGCTGCCCCACGGCGTCAACCGCGTCCCCATCGCCTGTCTCACCGGCAGCCACGCCTACGCGCAGGGAAAGGTGGCGGGGACCAACGCCGGCGGCGGCAGCCGCGCCTACCAGGCGGTCTACGTCCCCTGGGGGATGGTCGCCGGCAAGTGGATGGTCGGCGGCGCCGCCTTCGGCGAGACCCTGGCGACGGCGCTTGGCATCCCCTTCGTCATGGGGGTCGCCGACGGCATCTCCCGGGCCCGCTACTATCCCGGCGTGAAGAAGGTCCGGGTGAAGGTCCTCGCCGAGCCGGCCGGTCACAAGCTGATCGGCGCCCAGATGGTCGGCGGCGAGGGCATCAAGGAGCGCGCCGACTTCCTCGGCGTCGCGGTGCGCACCGGGGTGACCCTCGAGGACCTGGCCACGATGGAGAACGTCTACTCGCCGCCGATCGGCGCGCTCAACGAGCCCATCTCCGTCGCCGCCCAGAAGGCCCTGGCGTCGCTGCGCGCGTGAGCAGAGCATGAGGTCCAGGTTCGCGCGCTGGCTGCGCTCCAACTCCGAGCGATACCTGCTCGAGAGCGCCCAGGAGGAGATGGCCCGGCGTTACCTCGGCCGGTCCGGTCCGCAGCCCGAGCGCGGCATCGTCCCCCTGCTCTGGCGCCGCGTCTTCGTCCCCGTCTACCACCGCATGCCCCTGCGGCTGCGGCAGTCGGCGATGGAGGCCATGCCCGGCAGCCACCGGCGTCAGTGGAGCGCGCCGCCGCCGCGCTCGCACACCCCCGGCATCGCGATCCCATTTTCGGCCAAATCTGACAGCAACTGATTCCAAGGGAGGTGAGCCCATGCCAGCCAAGACCGTGCACGTCGCCCGGCCCGCCGACGGCGAGGTGATGTACAACGTCGACGAGAAGATCTTCGAGGACATCAAGGCGAAGCCCGGGGAGAAGGCGTTCATCTTCATGCACACCGTCCCCTACGAGGGCTCGGTCGGCCTGGTGAACCTCCTCACCGCCACGCGCCTGGTGCGCAAGGGCTTCGACGTCACCGTGGTGCTGTACGGCCCCGGCGTGCTGATGGCGTCGGGGACGCGCGGCTGGCCGGCGGTGGGCTCCGAGGGCTTCCCCGGCCACCTCGCCATCAACAACCAGCTCAAGACCCTCCTCAAGGAGGGGGCGACGATCTACGCCTGCCGCTTCGCCATGGGCGCCCTCTACGGCTACCGCGAGGACGATCTCATCGAGGGCGTGAAGCCCTTCAGCCCGCTCGACGTCCTCGATTCGGCGCTGACCGCGTGGCGCGCGGGAGCCTTCCAGCTCAACACCTGGACCGTCTAGCAGATCAGGCCCGGGGTGGCGTGGGGGGTCCCACGCCACCCCCGGTGGCCGGAGAGGGGGTGGGCTTCGGGGTCGGGGTCGGGGTGGGCTTCGGGGTCGGTGTCGGAGTCGGCTTCGGGGTGGGCGTCGGTGACGGCGTCGGTGACGGCGTCGGCGTTGGCGCCGGGGTGGGCGTCGGTGTCGGCGCCGGCGTGGGATCACCGGTCGGCGGCGGCGGGAGCAGCGGCGTCGGCCACGGCGTCGGCGCCGGGGTGGGCGTGTTCGCCGGCTGCGGCGCCGAGGAGGTCGACCGTCCCCGGCCGCCCGCCGGCGAGACCACCGGGACGGCCGGGTCGGGTCTCCTGGGGTTGGGCGAGCTCAGCACCAGCGCCGGGAGCGCTGCCATGGCGTCGGAGGTCGGGACCGCCGGGTCGGCGCTGCCATAGGTCGGCGGGACCGGGGTGTAGCCGGAGTCGGTGTAGCGGTCGGGTCCCAGCGTCCTCCAGAGGATCAGCGCGGCGGCGAGGGCGACCACCGCCACCAGGGCGATGGCGGCGCCGCGGCGCAGCCGGTTGCGCACCGCCGGCGGCGGAGCGGGGGCGTCTCCCGGATCGGCCACCTCCAGCAGGGGCCAGGACCCCAGCAGATCTTCGTCCATCTCGTCTCTCCCTTCCTGACCGTGAGGCGCTCGCGCCCCACAGAGCTACACGCGCGAGGGGGCGGCGATGGCCGAGGTCCGCGACGTGGCAGACTCGCAGGCATGCCCGAGACGCTCACGGTCCGAGACAACCGCACCGGCAGGACCTACGAGATCCCCATCACCCACGGGGCGATCCGCGCCACCGATCTGCAGCAGATCAAGGTGGCGGACGACGACCTCGGCGGCGTGGTCTCGTACGACCCCGCGTTCCTCAACACCGCGTCGTGCATCAGCCGCATCACCTACATCGACGGCGACCGCGGCATCCTCCTGTACCGCGGCTACCCCATCGAGGAGCTCGCCGAGAAGAGCTCCTTCCTCGAGACCGCGTACCTCCTGCTCCACGGCGAGCTGCCCACCAGCGCGCAGTACAACGACTGGACGCACGAGATCACGATGCACACGATGGTGCACGAGAACATCAAGCGCTTCATGGACGGCTTCCACCACGACGCCCACCCCATGGGGATGCTGCTCTCCACCGTCGGCGCGCTGGCGACCTTCTACCCCGAGGCGACGGACATCCACGACCCCGAGCAGCGCCGGGTCTCGATCTACCGGCTGATCGCCAAGATGCCGACGCTCGCGTCGCTCGCCTACCGCCACTCCAAGGGCTTCGACTACGTGCGCCCGGACAACGACCTGGGCTACGCCGGCAACTTCCTGAACATGCTCTTCAAGATGGTCGAGCAGAAGTACCAGCCGGTGCCGGAGATCGAGCGCGCCCTCGACGTGCTCTTCATCCTCCACGCCGACCACGAGCAGAACTGCTCCACCAACGCGATGCGGTCGGTGGGGTCCTCGCACCCCGATCCCTACTCCGCGGCGGCGGCGGCGATCGCCGCCCTCTACGGGCAGCACGGCGGCACCGACGAGGCGGTGCTGCGCATGCTCGAGCGGATCGGCTCGACCGCGAACATCCCCGACTTCATCGCCCGGGTGAAGGCCGGCGAGGAGCAGCTGAAGGGCTTCGGTCACGCGGTCTACAAGAACAACGACCCGCGCGCGCGGGTGATGAAGCGCATGGCCTACCAGGTGTTCTCGGTCACCGAGTCGCACCCGCTGCTCGACACCGCCCTGGAGCTCGAGCGCATCGCCCTCGAGGACGACTACTTCGTCAGCCGCAAGCTGCATCCCACCGTCGACTTCTACAGCGGGCTGATCTACCAGGCGCTCAACCTGCCGAGCGAGATGTTTCCCATCCTCTTCGCCATCCCCCGCACCGTCGGCTGGCTGGCGCAGTGGGAGGAGATGCTCCTCGACAAGGAGCAGAAGATCGCCCGGCCGCGCCAGCTCTACCTCGGCGAGGAGCAGCGCGCCTACCAGCAGATGGCGGATCGGATCGCCGCGCCGTCGTGACTGCCGGGTGGGGCCGGCCGCCAGTCGGAACTGACGGCCGGCCCATCGCCGCCCGCTACGGGCAGGCGGAGCCGGTGACGATGCCGAGGATGCTCAGCGGGGACATGTTCGCGATCGGGTAGTTGAGGGCGCTGCCGCCGAGCGCGCCCACCAGGCCGGTCGGATCGGGCAGCGAACCCGCGAGGCCGCCGATGTCGGGCAGGCCGGGAAGCGGAAGGCTTCCGACCACCGGGATGCTGCTCAGCGTGCTGCAGGTGTTGGTGCCGTTGCCGGTGCCGATGCCCGGGCTGCCGCTGTTCGAGCCGTTGCCGCCGCTGCTGCTGCTGCTGCTGCCGCTGCCGCCGCCGCTGGCGCCGCTGCCGGCGTGGCTGCTGTGGCTGCCGTGGCTCACATGGCTGGTGCCGGCGGTGCCGGCGGTGCCGTGGCTGCCGTGGCTGGATGCGGCGTTGGCCGTCTGCGACACCGCGGCGCCCCCGAGCACTGCGGCCACCCCGAGGGCGGCCAAGGTCAGTACGCGCATTCGTCTCCCTCCCTGACCCCGGGAACGGACCCAGGGCAACGCATGGGAGAACGGGAGCGCGCTCGAAGTCTTGCGGGTTCTAGAGCGCGGCGGCGACGTGGTCGACGCAGGCGGTCAGGGCGGCGACGTCCTCGGGATCGATGCCGGGGAACATCGCGATGCGCAGCTGGTTGCGGCCGAGCTTGCGGTACGAGTCGGTGTCGACCACGCCGTTGGCGCGGAGCACCGCCGACACCGTCTTCGCGTCGATGCGGCCGTCGAGGTCGATGGTGCCGACGACGTGGCTGCGCTGCGCCGGGTCGGCGACGAACGGGGTCGCGTAGTCGGCGCGCTCGGCCCAGCCGTAGAGGATCTCCGCGGAGCGGTCGCTGCGCGACGCCGCCCACTCCAGCCCGCCGTTGTTGAGCATCCAGCCCAGCTGCTCGGCGAACAGGAAGAGGGTGGCCAGCGCCGGGGTGTTGTAGGTCTGGTCGAGCCGCGAGTTCTCCAGGGCGATGCCGAGGTCGAGGAACGCGGGGACCCACCGGCCCGAGGCGCGGAGGCGCTCGATGCGCTCGATCGCGGCCGGCGAGCAGGCGGCGACCCAGAGCCCGCCGTCCGAGGCGAAGCACTTCTGCGGGGCGAAGTAGTAGCAGTCGAACTCGGCGGCGTCGACGCGCAGGCCGCCGGCGCCGGAGGTGGCGTCGACGGCGACGATCCCGGTCGCGCCGGCGGGGCGGCGCACCTGCATGGCGACGCCGGTGGAGGTCTCGTTGTGGGTCAGCGCGTAGAGGTCGACGCCGTCGCGCGCCACCGCCTCGGGGTGGGTGCCGGGGGCCGACTCGATCACCTCCGGCGCGTCGAGGTGCGGCGTGGCCGCGACCGCGGAGGCGAACTTCGAGGAGAACTCGCCGAACGAGAGGTGCTGGCTGTGCCGCTCGACCAGGCCGAAGGTCGCGGCGTCCCAGAAGCAGGTGGTGCCGCCGTTGCCCAGCAGCACCTCGTAGCCGTCGGGGAGGGAGAGCAGCTCGGTCAGCCCGGAGCGCAGCCGTCCCACCACCGAGCGCACGCCCTTCTGGCGGTGGCTGGTGCCCAGGTAGTCCCCGGCGGCGTCGGCGAGGGCGCGGACCGCCTCGGGACGGACCTTCGATGGGCCACAGCCGAAACGGCCGTCGGCGGGCAGCAGGTCGGCGGGGATTCGGATGTCGGTGGGCGAAGCACTCATGGAGCAAGACTACTGTCCACCCCGGTGGCGGCGTCCTCCGCGACCACAACGTGAATCTCCTTCCAGGCGCGGCGCAGCGCCTCCTCCACGGCGGCGGCGGTGGCCGCCCGGGCGACGGCGAAGCCGAGGTAGCGGTCGCCCTCGGGCAGCGGGACCAGCCGCTCGCCGCCGGGCACCGCCTGCGCCAGGCTCTCAACCCCCGGCACCGCCCGGGCGCGCTCCAACCCCTCGACCGCGACCAGCCGGCCGCCGCGCTCGATGGGGAGCATGAGCACCCCGGCCGCGCCCTCGAGCACCGGGTCGCCGAGCGGCAGGCCGAGCGCCTGGCGGAGGATCAGCTCCTCGAGCGTCACCCCGCCGGCGAACCGCAGCGCCGACGAGCAGCGGCCGCCGATCGACCGGGCGGCGACCTCGATCACCACCGGCGCGCCCGGCGCCGGCAGCCGCAGCTCGGCGTGGATCGGGCCCTCGGTCAGCCCCAGCGCCGCGACCGCCTCGCCGGTGCGGCGCTCGACCGCCGCGAGGTCGGCGGCGCCCAGCCGCGAGGGGGTGACGTAGAGGGTCTCCTCGAAGAAGGGCCCGTCGAGCGGGTCGGGCTTGTCGAAGACCGCGAGGATGCGCAGCCCACCGCCGTCGAGCAGCCCCTCGACCGCCACCTCGGGACCGCCGCAGAAGCGCTCGACGAGCAGCGGGGGCGTCCCCTCCCCGGCGCAGGCGGGGTCGGACGCCAGCATCCGCGCCACCCGCTCGACGGCGGCGCCGAGCTCGGCGGGGCCGTCGGCGCGGATCACCCCCCGGCTGCCGGCGAGGTCGACCGGCTTGACCACCACCGGGTAGCCGAGCTCGCCGGCCGCATCGAGCGCGGCCGCGGGGGTGGCCTCGACGGCGCGGAAGGCTGGTTGGCCGACGCCGGCGGCGTCGAGGGCGGCGCGGAGCAGGCGCTTGTCCCGGGTCGCCGCCACCGCCTCGGGGCCGCTGTGGCGCAGCCCCAGCCGCGCCGCCACCACCGCGGCGGCCCGCACCGCCGCCTCGTCCACCCCGACCACGGCGTCGAGGGGGTGCTCCGCGGCGAGCTCCACGGCCCGCCCGGCGGCCTCGTCGGGGCGGTCGAGGTCGACGACCAGCTCGCGCCCGCCCATGAGGTGGCCGAGCGAGGAGCCCTGGTCGGAGCCGACCACCACCTCGGCGCCGAGCCGGGCGGCCGCATCGAGGAAGGCGGCGGCGCGGTAGGTTCGGGTGGGGAGCAGGAGCAGCACGCGCGTGGGCATCCCTCAGATAATGGATCGCGGGGCGCTCGCCCCGACCAGGAGGACACCATGCAGCAGCCACGCATCGGCGCGACCGACTTCGCGCTCACCCGCATCGAGCAGGTGCGGGCCAACCGGCGGCAGCCCGACGCCGGCATCCGCGTGGCCATCACTGGCCGCGCGGACGGGGCCTTCGTCTACGACATGCAGCTGGTCCCGGCCGGCGCCGAGCACCCCGGCGACCTGCTCGTCGAGGGGCCCAACGGGGTCGTCTTCCACGTCCCCCTCACCACCGCCGCCTACCTCGACGGCGCCTACCTCGACGCCGACCCCGAGACCGGGGCGCTGACCGTCGGCAACCCCAACCCGCTCTGGCTCGAGCCGCTCGCCCAGGACGTGCAGCGGCTCATCGACCTCGAGATCAATCCCGCGGTCGCCCAGCACGGCGGGCACATCGACCTCCTCGACGTCAGCGACGGGGTCGCCTACGTCCACATGGGCGGCGGCTGCCAGGGGTGCGGCATGGCCTCGGTGACCCTCGCCCAGGGGGTGCGCACGGCCATCCTCGACCGGTTCCCGGACATCACCGACGTCCGCGACACCACCGACCACGCCCAGGGCGCCAACCCCTACTACCAGGCGTCGAAGAAGTAGCCGGCCTCGGGTCCAGACCATGAGGGTCCTGCTGGTCTCCTGTTACGAGCTCGGCCACCAACCCCTCCACGTCGCCTCCCCCGCCGCCTTCCTCCGCGGCGCCGGGCACGAGGTGCGCGCCTGCGACCTCGCCGCCGAGCCGCTGGACGAGGCCGCGGTCGACTGGGCGGAGCTGATCGGCGTGGCGGTGCCGATGCACACCGCGATGCGCCTCGCCCAGGGGGTGGTCGAGCGGGTGCGCCGGCGCCGCGGCGCCTCCGTGGACATCGCCGCCTACGGGCTCTACGCGCCCCACTGCACCGCCGACGTCGACCACCGCGTCGGCGGCGAGTACGAGGAGGAGCTGGTGGGAATCGCCGGCGGCGCGCCCAGCGGGCGCACGGTGGTGCTCGACCGGCTGCGCTTCCCCACCCCGGCGCGCGACCTGCTTCCCCCGCTGGAGCGGTACGCGCGTCTGCTGATCGGCGGCGAGGAGCGGCTCGCCGCCGCCGTCGACGCCACCCGCGGCTGCGTCCACAGGTGCCGCCACTGCCCGGTGCCGGTCGTCTACGACGGGCGCATCCGCGTCGTCGGCCGCGAGCCGCTGCTCGAGGACGTCGCCCAGCTGCACCGCATGGGTGCGCGCCACCTCAGCTTCGGCGACCCCGACTTCCTCAACGCCGTGCCCCATGCCCTCGCCACCGCCCGCGCCGTCCACGCCGCCTTCGGCGACCTCACGTTCGACATCACCGCGAAGGTGGAGCACATCCTCGACAACCCGGAGATCTGGGACGAGCTCGCCTCGCTCGGCCTGCTCTTCGTGGTCTCCGCGGTCGAATCGCTGAGCCCGCGGGTGCTCGAGGTGCTCGACAAGGGACACTCCGCCGCCGGCGCCCGCCGGGCGGTGGCGCTGCTGCGCGCCCACGGCATCGAGATGCGCCCGTCGCTGCTCCCGTTCACTCCCTGGAGCACGCTGCCCGACTACCTCGAGCTGCTCGACTTCGTCAGCGCCTGCGACCTGGTCGAGAACGTCGACCCGGTGCAGCTCAGCATCCGGCTGCTGCTGCCCCAGGGCTCGCTGCTGCTCGACCGTCCCGAGATGCGCCCCCACCTGCGCGGCTGGGAACCCGCAAGTTTCAGCCACGTCTGGCAGCATCCGGAGGCCACCATGGACGCGCTGCAGCGCGAGGTCGCGACGCTGGTCGCGACCGACGCCGACTCCGGGGCGGACCCCGCGGGCACCCACGCCCGGGTGCGCGAGCTCGCCGGCGGCGCGGCGGCGGCGGCGGGGCTGGGCTGGGAGGCGGACGCCGCCCCGTCACCGCCACGGGGGCGGCCGCGGCTCAGCGAGCCGTGGTTCTGCTGCGCCGAGCCGACCGACCGCCAGCTGGGAGCGATCTGACATGCACCTCGGGGTCATCTTTCCGCAGAACGAGATCGGCAACGATCCGCAGGTCATCCGCGGCTATGCCGCCGAGGTCGAGAGCGCAGGGTTCGACCATCTCTCCGTCTACGACCACGTCCTCGGCGCCGAGCCCGAGCGCGCCGCCGCGCTCGGCGGCCCGTACACCTACCGCAGCCCCTTCCACGAGGTGCTCGTGCTCCTCGCCCACCTGGCGGCGATCACCGAGCGGATCGAGCTCGCCACCGAGGTGCTGGTGCTCCCCCAGCGCCAGACCGCGCTGGTGGCGAAGCAGGCCGCCGAGGTCGACCTGCTCTCCGGCGGCCGGCTGCGCCTCGGCGTCGGCAACGGCTGGAACTCGGTGGAGTTCGAGGCCCTGAACGAGGACTTCCGCACCCGCGGCCGGCGCATCGAGGAGCAGATCGAGGTGATGCGCCTGCTCTGGACGCGGGACCTGGTCACCTTCGAGGGCCGCTTCCACCACATCACCGGGGCGGGCATCAACCCGCGGCCGCCGCGGGGCCCCATCCCCCTCTGGATCGGCGGCTCCGCCGAGCCCGCGCTCCGCCGCGCCGCTCGCCTCGCCGACGGCCTGATGCTCAACGTGTCGCTGACGACGGCGGCCGAGCAGATCGAGACGGTCCGGACCATGGTCGCCGCCGAGGGTCGCGATCCCGCCGCCTTCGGCATCTCCGGGCGGGTCACCCTCCGCGGCGACATGGACGGCGTCCTCGAGCGGGTGCGCGAGTGGGAGCGGCTCGGCGCCACCCACGTCTCGGTGACCACGATGGGCACCGGCCTCGCCCCGGAGGAGCACGCCGAGCGCCTCGGCGACCTCGCCCGGGTCTGGAGACAGGCTCATCCGGTGTCCGCGACCCCCTGAAGCGCGGCGAGCATCCGGGTCACCGGGCCCTCGATGGCGTGGCGGCCGGCGAGCGCGGTGAGCCGCTCGACGTCGGGCACCCCCGCCGGGCTGAGGTCGCAGGCGACGTCGGTGCGCACCGGCACCACCTCGCGCATCGCCGCGAGGTACCCGGTGGCGGCCTCGAGCGACGCCCGCAGCCGCGGGGTCAGCGTGGGCGCGGCGGCGAGCAGGGCGTTGAGCGAGCCGTGCTCGGTGAGCAGCCTCGCCGCCCCCTTGGCGCCGATCCCGGCGACCCCGGGGAGGCCGTCGGAGGGATCGCCGCGGAGCATGGCGAGCTCGGCATAGAGGCGCGCCGGGACGCCGTAGGCGGCGCGCACCGCGGCGTCGTCGAAGACGGCGAGCACGCTGACGCCGCGCTGGGTGAAGAGCACCCGCACGGCCTGGTCGCGGACGACCTGGAGGAGGTCGCGGTCGCCGGTCAGCACCTCGGCGGGCTCTGCGTCGGTCGCCTCCGCCGCCAGGGTGGCGATGGCGTCGTCCGCCTCCCAGCCCTCCGCCCAGGCGGTCTGGGCGCCGGCGGCGGCGAGCACCTCGCGCAGCAGGGTGAGCTGCCCGGCGACCTCCGGCGGGTCGGGGGCGCGCTCCGACTTGTAGGCGGGGTAGGCGGCCACCCGCTCCGCCGGGCGCCAGTCGGCGTCGAGGGCGTGGACCACGGCGACCGGGTGGCGCTCGACGATCATCCGGCTGGTCATGTCGAGGTAGCCGCGCACCGCGTTCACCGGCTGCCCCTGGGGGTCGCGGATGGTCCGGGGCAGGGCGAAGAAGGCGCGGTAGAGGAGGCTGGAGGTGTCGACGAGCAGCCTCACGGGGGCGTCTCGCCCTCCTCGAATCCGGCGCAGCGCAGCACCGGCAGGCTGGGATAGCGCGGGTACTCGGGCTCGGTGTCGGCGCGGGCGCAGCGCCAGAAGAGCGAACGCGCACCCCGCACCGTCCGCGCGTGGCGGCAGCGTGCGCAGAGCCCGGGGGACGGCGGCGACGGCATGCGCGGATGATGACCCGATGCCCCACCTCGACGCCGCCACCGGCGCTGTGCTCGCCGGCGCCGCGTTCGTCGCGGGGGCGGTGAACGCCATCGCCGGGGGCGGCTCGTTGATCTCCTTCCCCGCCCTGCTCTGGGCCGGGTACCCGCCGGTGGTGGCCAACGTCACCAACGCGGTCGCCCTCCTGCCCGGCTATGCGGGCGGGACCTTCGGCTATCGCGCCGAGCTCGCCGGGCAGGGGTCCCGGGCGCTGCGGCTGGTCGCGATCAGCGTCGCCGGGGCGGTGCTGGGATCGTTTCTGCTGCTCGCCGGCCCGGCCTCGCTCTTTTCGCGGCTGGTGCCCTGGCTGATCCTCTTCTCCTGCGCCCTGCTCGCCGCCCAGCCGTCGATCGCCCGCCGGCTGCGCGGCCGCCCCGGTGGCGAGGCCGGTCGCGAGGGCTCGCCGGCGCTGCTCGGCGCCCAGCTCGTCGGCGCCGCCTACGGCGCCTACTTCGGCGCCGGCCTCGGCGTGGTGATGCTCGCCCTGCTCGGCATCTTCGTGGTCGAGTCGCTGCAGCGGCTCAACGCGCTCAAGGGACTGCTCTCGCTGGTGATCAACCTGGCGGCGACGGCCTGCTTCGTCCTCGCCGCGCGAGTCGCCTGGGGGGCGGTGCTGGTCATGGCGGTGGCCAGCCTGGCGGGCGGCCGGGCCGGGGTGACCCTCGCCCGCAGGCTCGACGACCGGGTGCTCCGCGTCCTGGTGATCGCCTTCGGGGTGGCGGTCGCGGTGCGGTTGCTCCTCTGACCCCGCGATCAGGATGAGCCTTCGAACGCCGCGGGCAGGGGGAGGCGGAGGGCGCGACCGAGCAGCTCGGCGTAGCGCTCGCGGCTCACCTCCACCGCCCCCAGGCTGGCGAGGTGGTCGGTGCGCCACTGGACGTCGAGCAGCCGGCCCGCCGCGACCGCCGGCGCGACGCCCCCCTCGGGGGCGGCGAGCAGGTCGACGAGGTGGACGAGCGCGACCTTGGAGGCGTCGGTGGCACGGTGGAACATCGACTCGCCGGCGAAGAGCCCGCCGATCGCGACCCCGTAGAGACCGCCCTCGAGCTCGCCCCCGGACCAGGTCTCGACCGAGTGCGCCCAGCCCAGCTCGTGGAGGCGGAGGTAGGCGGCGCGGATCTCCGGGTCGATCCACGCGCCGGGCCGCCGCGGGTCCGCACAGGCTTCGATCACCGCTGCGAAGGCGGTGTCGACGCGCACCTCGAAGCGCTGTGTCGAGCGCCGCAGCCGGCGGCTGACGTGGATCCCGTCGAGGGGGAGCACCGCCCGCAGCTGCGGCGACCACCAGGCCAGCCGGCGCCTGCGCAGTGGCATCGGGAAGATCCCCTGCCGGTAGGCGGCGAGGATGGTGCCGGGCTCGAGATCGCCGCCCAGGCCGACGACCTCGCCCTCGTCGAGCTCGGTTGGGTCGGGGAATGACCACCTCGACGGCGACGGCTCGAGCGGCATGGGGACCCAGTCTGATCCCCCGCAACCCCCCGGAGCCATCGGCGATGATTCGCTCGTGCAGCTCCCGGCGGGATACACGGTGCTGGGCGTCATCGAGGAGGGGCCGTCGGGTCCGATCACGGTGGCGCGACCCCCTCGGGGCGGCGCGCCGGTGGCGACCACCCTCCTGCCCCACCCCCTCGAGCCCTCCCTGCCCGGGCGCCTCGCCGGCCTGCGCGGCCTGCGCGACCGCAACCTCGCCGCCCTGGTCGACTACCAGGACACCGCCGACGGGCTGCTGCTCATTTCCGAGCTCGTCGACGGGGTGCCGCTGCGCGCCCTGCTCGACAGCACCGGCCTGCTTCCCGTCGAGGCCTCGCTGGTGGTGCTGCGCGACAGCCTGCTCGCCACCGCCGCCGCCAACGACGCCGGCCTGCCCCGCGGCGACCACCGCCCCGAGACGATCATGCTCACCCGCAGGGGCGAGGCGCGGCTCGTCGAGGTCGGACTGACCACCGTGGCCACCCCTCCCTACCTCGCCCCCGAGGTGTGGGAGGGCGGGCCGGCGACGCCGGCCTCGGACGTCTATGCGGCGACCTGCCTGCTCGTCGAATGCCTCGGCGGCGGCCCGCCCTTCGGCGCCGGCGACGACCTCGCCGCGCTCCGCGCCCGCCACGTCCAGGCCCCGATCCCCGCCGAGCGGGTGCCCGAGGCGCTGCGCACGCTGGTGCGGCACGGGCTCGACAAGGACCCCCACGAGCGCTGTGCCGAGGCGCGGCTGCTGCTCCTCGAGCTCGCCGCGGTCGCCGGCGGCGCGCTCGGCGCGGGGTGGGAGCGGCGCGGCCGCGAGCAGCTCGCCGCCGCGGTGCGACCGCTGGAGTTCCTCTTCCCGCCGCCGCGGCTGCTCGGCGCGGCCGGCGCCGCGGGCGCGCCGGTGGTGGTGGCGGGCCGGCGCCGCCGCGCCCTGCTCGGCCTCGCCGCCGGGGTGGCGCTCCTGGCGATCGGGGGAACCCTGGCGGTGCGCAGCCACGGCGTCTCCTCGCCGACCGGCCCGACCACCGGCCTGGGCGGGCACACCTCCGACGTGCCTCCGCTGGAGCTGCCCGGGGCGACACCCTCGCCCACGGCGACGCCCGAGCCGACGCCCGCCCCCACCCCGGCGCCGACCCCGACCGCCGCGCCCGCGACCTCCGCGCCGGCTCCCACCGCGGCGCTGCTGCCCACCCTCTTCCCCAGCCCGACGGCGCGACCCACCGCAGCTCCGACGGCGGCGGCGACCGCCACCCCCAGCGCGGTGCCGATGGCCGCCACCGGGGTGCGCAGGCTCGCCTTCCAGCACTGCACGGCGGGCTCCGGCGGCTTCGTCTGCCCCTTCACCATCACCTTCGACTGGAACGACCCCGGCGGGACCGGGGGGAGCATCGCCTGGCGGCTGACCGGCAGCGTGATCAGCCAGACCACCGGCTGCTCCACCCCGAAGTCCTTCACCGTCACCGAGACCACCTCGGTGCCCCAGGAGCAGCCGGGCCCCCACACCGCGAGCATCTCGGGCAGCCTCACCGTCTCCGCCGACCCCGCCGGCCCGGCGGCGCGGAACCCGTCGACCGCCACGGCCAGCCTCGACAACGGGGCGTCCTCGGTGGGCCCGGTCGCCTTCTACGGCGGCTCGACCTGCTGAGCGACGGGGCGGGCTCGTATCATCCGGCGAGCCGGCCCGCCGCCGGCGACTGGGGAGCAGCCGGGTGAGGGTGACGGAGACGCGCGTCGTGGCTGCCGTCGTGGTGGCGGCGGCCGTGCTGTCGATCCTGGCGCTGGTGGTCACCGTCCTCGCGCTGCGGCGCGCCGCCCGGGCGCGGCGCGAGACCGCCGTGATCGCCGAGGAGCTGGCGGTGCAGCGCGAGCTGCTCGAGGCGTTCGGCGGTCGCCTGGAGAGCTACGGCGGGCGGCTGGACGGCTTCGGCGCCGACGCCGAGCGTCTCGGGCACCAGGTCGCTCGGGCCCGGCGCGCCACCTTCCCGGTGCTCCGCGCGACCTGGAGGTTCGGCGCCACCCCCAACCAGCCGGTGGGGACGGTCGACTACGTCGGCGGCTCCGAGCCCGCCCTCGACGTCCAGGTGCTGGTGCGCTGGCGCGACCGCGACTTCTTCCACACCACCCTGGAGATGGTCGGCCCTCTCACCCGCTCGGTCGCCTTCTCGGGGGCGAGCTGCTCGAGGCCTCTCCTCGACACCCTGCCGCTCCCCGACGAGCCCTTCCGCAGCCGCGACGCCGAGAGCGCGGCCCTGGCGGTGATGTGGACCGACCCCGACGGCGCCCGGCGGTGGTGGGGGCAGCGGTACCGGTTCTCCTTCGGCTTCCCCGAGCCCGAGGGGCCGCCGCTGACCGGGCTCGCGCCCGTCCCCCTGCCCGGCCAGGTGGTGCCGCTCGCGGGCCGGGTGTCGCGGCGAACCAGGGTGGCACGCCCCTCGGCGTGATTCGCGGGCGGGGCATTCGCCGGGAATCGCCTATCGTTTCCGCATGCCGCACCGCCCCTGTCCGACGTGCCCGCACGCGAGCTCCGGTCGCCACGATTGAGCGGGTCCGGCACGTCCACCGGCGCCTCGGTGCGCATCCGCGGGCTCGAGCACGAGTACGGTCGCGGCAGCCGGCGCCTGCAGGTGCTGCGGGGCATCGACCTCGACATCGAGCCGGGCGGCCATCTCGCCCTGACCGGGCCCTCGGGAGCGGGGAAGAGCACCCTCCTCGCCCTCGTCGGCGGCCTGGAGCGCCCCCAGCGAGGCCGGCTCAGCGTCGACGGCGAGGACCTCGCCACCCTCCGCGGCGACGCGCTGAGCGGCTACCGGCGGCGTACCGTCGGCTTCGTCTTCCAGCACTTCGGGCTGGTCCAGGTGCTGACTGCCCGTGAGAACCTCGAGCTCGCCCTCGCCCTCTCCGGGCTGCCCCGGACGCGGCGGACGGCCCGCGCCGACGAGCTGCTCCGCGCGGTGGGCCTCGGCGACCGCGCCGACCACCGTCCCGCCCAGCTGAGCGGCGGCGAGCAGCAGCGCGTCGCCATCGCCCGCGCCATCGCCCACCGGCCGCGGCTGGTCCTCGCCGACGAGCCGACCGGCAACCTCGACGAGGACAGCTCGGCGATGGTCCTCGGCCTGCTCGACCGGCTCCGCGCGGAGAGCGGCTGCACCCTGGTGGTGGTCACCCACAACCCCGCGGTCGCCGCCCGCGCCCCCCGCCACGTCCGCCTCGACCAGGGGCTGGTGCGCGCCTCGTGAGCTGGCGCGACGCGCTGACGCTCTCGCTGCGCAGCCTGCTGCGGCGGCCGCTGCGCAGCGCGCTCACCGTCGCCGCGGTCGCCCTCGGCAGCGGCCTGCTGGTGGCGCTCACCGCGATCGCGGGCACCGCCGACAGCCGGATCATCAACGAGCTCGGCCGGGGCGGCCCGGCCTCGGCGATCAAGGTGGTCGCCGCCGAGCCCGACCCCAGCGCGCCGGACAGCGACGTGCTCCGCACCGGACGTCCCCGCGATCTCGACGAGTCGGCGGTGCGGCGCATCCGCCGTGCCCCCGAGGTGGCCTCGGTCGAGGGCGTGCTCCAGACCCCGGTCGAGGTCATCGCGCTCACCCCGTCCCGGCGGGCGCGTGCCGGGGTCCGCGCCGGCGAGGCGCCGGGCCCGTTCGAGGACAACCTGGTCGGCGCCGACCTCAGCCGGCCCCGTGACCTCCCCCTGACCGTCCTCGCCGGGCGGCTGCCGGGGCTCCACTCGCTCACCGAGGTGGCGGTCACCGCCGGCTACCTCGACCGCCTCGGCCTCGACGTCGACCGGCCCCAGACGGTGCTGGGGACCGAGATCGAGTTCGGCGCCCCGCAGGTCGAGAGCGGCAACACGGTGCGGCTGCGCGGCCGCTGGTTCCGCGCCCGGGTGGTCGGCGTCGTCGCCCAGCAGCTCGGCGACGGCGACTTCCTGGTGCCGCTCGACCAGACCCAGAAGGCGCGGACCTGGGAGATCGCCGGCGGGACCGACCCCGAGGGCAACCGGCTGCCGACCTCCCCCTACAGCGGGCTGATCGTGGTCGCCTCCGCGCTCGACCAGGTGCACACCGTGCGTGCCTCGATCCAGGTGCTCGGCTACGCCACCAGCGCGCCCGAGCACCTGGTCGCGTCGGTGCTCAAGTACCTCCACGTGGTCGACATCGTCCTCGGCGGCATCGGCACCATCGCCCTGGTGATCGCCGTCCTCGGCATCGCCAACGCGCTGCTCGCCGCGGTGCGCGAGCGCCACCGCGAGATCGGGGTGCTCAAGGCGATCGGCGCCCGCGACCGCGACGTGCTGCGCTGGTTCGAGCTCGAGGCGCTCCTGGTCGGCGCCGCCGGGGGAGTCCTCGGCGCGCTGCTCGGACTGGTGGTCGCCGCGGTGGTCGGCGGCGTGGTCAACGGCTACCTGGTCGCGCAGGGGCTCCAGGGCATCGACCTGGGCAGCATCCCCTGGCTGCTCGGGCTGCTCGGCGTCGTGGGGAGCATGCTCCTCTCGGTCGCCGCCGGCGCCCTCCCCGCCTGGCGCGCCGCCCGGCTGCCGGCGCGCGACGCGGTGGGCTCGCTGTGAGGCGCTGTGGCCGGCTGGTCGTCGGCGCGGCGCTCGTGCTCCTCGCCGGCTGCGCCGGCCAGCCCACCGGACCGCTCACCGGCACCTCGGCGGTCCCCGCGGCTCCCGACGGGCCCGCGATCGTCGACGTCGCCATCGGCGCCAGCGAGACCGTCGGCGCCGGCGTCGACGACGGCAGCCGGCTGCGCTCGGCCTGGCCCCAGGTGCTCTACACCTCGGCGCTGCCCCGGGGCGCGGTCTTCTACAACTTCGGCATCCCCGGCGCCACCGTCGCCGAGGCGCTGACCGCCGAGCTGCCCCAGGCGCTGGCGGTGAGGCCCGACCTGGTGACCGTCTGGCTCAACGTCAACGACCTGCTCGTCGGCGTGCCGGCGGCGCAGTACGAGAGCCGGCTCGGGCAGCTGGTCCACGCCCTGCGTCGCGGCGGCCACACCCGGGTGCTGGTGGCGAACACGCCATGGCTCGACCGGCTCGAGGCCTACCTCGCCTGCCTGCCCGACGCGCCGCTCACCGCCGCCCCCTGCGGGCTGCCCGGCGGCAGCGTCCCGCCGCCGGCGGAGGTGAACGCGCTCGTCGACTCCTACAACGACGCCATCGCCCGGGTGGTGGCGCGCGAGGGCGCCGACCTCGTCGACCTCCACGCCGCCGGGGAGGTGCCGCTCCTCCACCCCGAGTACATCAGCAGGGACGGCTTCCACCCCAGCGAGAAGGGGCACGTCGCCGTCGCCCAGCTCTTCGCCGCGGTGCTCCGCCGTGGACATGTCGGCGGCTGAGATCTGAGCCGGGTGCTCAGCCGAGCCGGGCGAGCACTCCGCGGATGGCGAGGCAGGCGGCGGCGACGCCGGCGGTGAAGCCGACGGTGTCGGCCCACTCGTGGACCACCGGGCGGGTCAGCGCGACCACCACCGGGGTGGTCACGGCGGCGGCGAGGACCACCAGGAGCAGCGGGAGCAGCAGGTCGCGGGGGCGCGGCGCGGCGGGGGTCATGGGATCCAAGGGTACGCGGCCGCATGCCGGCTCGCGCGGCCCCGCAGAGTGCGATGAGGGTTCCTCATCAGAATCGAGGAACTGTCAATCGTGTCCGCGGTCGACCCAGGTCGGCGCCCTGCCGCCGTTGGCCTCGGCGATGGCCCGGCGCTCCTCCGGCCGCATCATCCGCCAGCAGCGGAAGCAGAGCCTGCGGCCGGCGGGGAGCACGGTGACCTGGCAGAGGACGCACAGGGTGGTCTCGGCCGGAGGCTGCTCAGCCATCGCGGCGCAGGCGCCGTCCCACCAGCTCGGTGACCCGCTCGGCGAGCTCGTCGCAGAGCTCGCCGAGGGCCCGCCCGGCGTCGGAGGCGGCGACCTCCTCGCCGTCCCAGCCGGCGACCGCCAGCCCGGCGCGGAGCAGGGTGTCGACCTCCGGGGTGACCCCGATCGCCTCGCCCGCGCGCAGCCGGCGCAGCGCCGCCCGCCGTTCGGCCGTCGCGACGGCGGCGAGCACCGACGAGAGCGTCTCCTCCACCGCGCCGGCGAGCCGCGCCGGGTCGGCGGCCAGGCGCTCGCCGTGGGTGGGACCGGTGGCGGTCTCGTCGGCGGCGTCGAGCCGGTCCTGAGCCTGGATGCGGTGCCAGAGGCGCTCGGCGACGCCCTCGGCGAGGACGCCGGGCGCGCTGCTCATCCCGCCGCCGCGCTGCGCAGCGGACCCAGCGCGGCGATGCTGCGGACGTGGGTGGCGAAGGCGCGCGCGGCGTCGTTCCGCGGCCCGCCCTCGACGTGGACCATGCGGAAGAAGCGGGAGAGGTCGACGCCGTCGACGTCGACCGCCGCCACCTCGCCCTCGGCAACCGCCTCGGCGACGCTGCTGCTCGAGAGCAGCGCCACGCCCATGCCCGCCGCCACCGCGGTGACGATGGCGCGGACGCTGGAGAGCTCGATGCGCAGGTTGAGCTCGGCGAGGGCGACGCCGAGCCGCTCCTCGACGAGCGCGCGGCTGCCCGAGCCGGGCTCACGGGCGATCAGCGGCGCCTCGAGGAGCTCGTCGCGGGTGATGTGGCAGCGCTCGGCGAAGGGATGGTCGTGGGCGCAGACCACCACCATGTGGTCGCGCGCGTAGGGGGTCTCGACGAGGTGGCCGCCGCTGGCGAGCGAGCCCTCGACGAGGGCGACGTCGAGCTCCCCGGCGAGCACGGCGTGCTCGATCTCGCGGGTGTTCTGGACGCGGACCGACACCCGCACCTCGGGGTGGGCGCGCAGGTAGTCGGCGAGCATCAGCGAGAGCGAGTGGTCGGCGATGCTCAGGGTGGCGCCGAGACGGAACTGGCCGCGGACCCCGGAGCGGATCGCCGCCGCCTCGCGCTCGAGCAGCGCCCCCTGCTCGACGATGGCGCGGGCGCGCTCGAGGACGACCTCGCCCGCCTTGGTCAGCCGCCACCCCGGGGGACGGCGGTCGAGCAGCGCCAGGCGAAGCCCGCGCTCGAGCCCCGCCACCTGCACCGAGACGCCGGACTGGCTGAGGTGGAGCCGCTCGGCGGCGGTGCGGAAGTTCTTGGTCTCGGCGACGGCGCAGAAGGCGCGCAGCTGGGTCAGCGTGATGTTCAGGTCGGCACCCCGGAGAAATCCCTCAACCAAACACGCCATTATCCCGCGTGCGACGAGCCCCGGGGGCCTGCCGTCCCCGGCCGGCGGCCGATCCCCCGCCTCGGCGCTTTCGCCGGCGCGGTGGCTGTGGTACACCGCGATGGTGAGGACAGTGGGTGCGCTGCAGGCGGTGGTCAGCGTCCAGGAGGCGGGGTGGGGGCTGCTCGCGCTGCTCGGCGTGGTGCTCGCGGCGGCCGTCGTGACCGCCGCCGGCCGTCGCGCCCGGGACATCCAGGGCCGCCTCGCCTCGCTCGAGCACCGCCACCAGGAGCTGCTCCAGCGCAACCGCGAGCTCCAGGCGTTCGAGGAGATCGCCTCGACGATGCAGACCACGATGGACGTCACCGAGGTGCAGGAGCGGGTGGTGGTCGGGGTCACCGAGCTGCTCGGCTACCCGCGGGCCATGCTCGGCCTCTGCGACGTCAGCGAGACGCGGATGACCGGCTGGCTCCACGCGCCCGTCGGGGAGACTCCCCCCACCCCCCTCGGCGGGCGCAGCGCCCCCACGGTCGGGCACCTCTTCGACCTCGACCTCGACGAGCGCGAGGGCCTGCTCACCCAGGCGCTGCTCCAGCGCACCCCCACGATGGTGCGCAGCGCCGACGCTCGCACCGACGCCGATCGCAAGCTGCTCGAGCTCTTCGGCCCCGAGCCGGCGTGCATCGCCGTGGTGCCGGTGCGCACCCGCGGCCACCTGGTCGGCGGGCTGCTCGTCCAGGCGCCCCCGGATCGCACCGCGCTCGACGCCGAGACCACCGCGATCCTCGAGCGGCTCGCCACCCAGGCGGGGCTGGCGCTCTCCAACGTCCGGCTCTGCGTCGAGCGCACCCAGAAGCTCACCCAGGAGCAGGAGCGGATGCGGATCGCCTCGGACATGCACGACGGCATCGCCCAGGCGCTCTTCGGCATCGTCTACCAGCTCGACGGCTGCGCCCGGCACGCCCCCGCGGGGTCGGCGCTGCGCGGGCAGCTCGAGGAGCTCGGCGGCGTCGCCCAGAACGCTCTCGAGGAGGTGCGCCACGCCATCTTCGACATCTGGCCGGCCCACCTCACCGAGACCGCGCTGCTCAGCGAGCTCGGCAACGCGGTGCAGTCGCTCGCCCCCGAGCTGGCGCTGCGCACCGAGGTGCCGGCCGGGTTCGGCGACCTCGACGTCGACCTGCGCAAGGCCATCTTCCGCATCGCCCAGGAGGCGGTGACCAACACCGCCAAGCATGCCCACGCCCATCACGTCCGCGTCCTGGTGGGGATCTCCCGCGAGGAGGCGACCGTCGAGGTCAGCGACGACGGCGTCGGCGTCCCCGAGGGCGACGGCACCCTGCTCGAGCGCGGCTTCGGCCTGCGCGGCATGGCGGAGCGGGCCCGCACCGCCGGCGGGACCCTGACCGTCGAGCGTGTCGCCCAGGGTGGCACCCGGGTGCGCGCCCACCTCCCCCGCCTCGGCTGCCGTGTCGACTGATCAGCAGGGCTCGGCGCCGGCGCGGCCACGCCTGCGGGTGGTGCTCGCCGACGACCACGACGTGGTGCGCCGCGGCCTCGCCATGGTGCTCGAGGCCGAGGGCGAGTTCCGCGTCGTCGGCGAGGTGCGCAACGGCCAGGAGGCGCTCGAGGCGGCGGTGCGGCTGCGCCCCGACCTGGTGCTCCTCGACGTGAAGATGCCGGTGCTCGACGGCGTCCAGGCGGCGAAGCTGATCAAGCACGAGGCGCCCGAGGTGCGCATCCTCATGCTCACCGGCATCACCGCCTCGCCCGCCACCCTGGCGATGTTCCAGGGCGCCGCCGACGGCTACATCCTCAAGGACGCCAGCCCCAGCGAGCTGCTGGACGCGGTGCGCACCGTCGCCGCGGGCAAGCCCTACCTCCAGGGCTCGATCATCCGACGCCTCTTCGGCGCCGTCCCGCTCGACACCGGGCACGACGACGAGCCGATCATCGCCAGTCCGCTGACTCCCCGCGAGATCGACATCCTCCGGCTGATGGCGACCAGCCACACCAACCGCGAGATCGCCACCCAGCTCTTCGTCAGCGAGGAGACGGTGCGCACCCACGTCAAGCACATCCTGCGCAAGCTCTCCCAGCCCGACCGCACCCAGGCGGTGATCGCCGCGGTTCGCGCCGGCCTGCTCGACATCGGCTGAGCCCGCCGGGGGCGTCACCCGGGGGATGCCCGGACTCACCCGGCGGGGGGACGCCTGAGGCCGGCTGTCGCAGTAGGATGGGGGTTCTCCCCGGTTCTCGGGACTGCACTCCTGGAGGTCACGATTCGCAATGGCACTGGACGTCGAGGGTACGACTGCAACCGCCCTCACACCCGATCTGGACGCTGCCATCCGCGAGCGCGTGGACAGCTATCTCGCCGAGCTGAAGGCGAAGGAGAAGAAGCGCCAGAAGCGGATGGCGATCATCTCCACCAAGGGCACCCTGGACTGGGCGTACCCGCCGCTCATCCTCGCCAGCAGCGCCGCCGCGATGGGCTGGGAGGTGGGCATCTTCTTCACCTTCTACGGGCTCAACATCATTCACAAGAACAAGAAGCTCATGGTCGCCCCGCTCGGCAATCCGGCGATGCCGATGCCGGTTCCCAACCTGGTCGGCGCCATCCCCGGGATGACCCAGATGGCGACGACCATGATGAAGAAGCAGTTCAAGGGCAAGGGCGTCGCCAGCATCGACGAGCTGATGCAGAGCTGCATCGACCTCGGCGTGCGTCTGATGCCGTGCCAGATGACCGTCGACGTCTTCGGCTACAAGCAGGAGGACTTCCTCCCTGCCGCCGAGCCCGGCTGCGGGGCGGCCGCCTTCATCCGCTTCGCCGCCGACGCGGACGTCAGCCTGTTCGTCTGAGCTCTCGGCTCCGGATTCGATCACGGTGACCGGGGGGCGAGTACGCGCGGCCACATCAGGTTGATGCGGGTGCCCTCGCCCACCCGGCTCTCCACCTCGACGCTGCCGCCGTGGGCCTCGACGAGGCGGCGCACCAGGGCCAGCCCCATGCCGGTGCCGCCGTAGGTGCGGGTCGCGGTGTTGTCGACCTGGTAGAAGCGCTCGAACACCCGGGGCAGC
>DATARS010000206.1:0-29738 GCA_036269455.1 Candidatus Dormiibacterota bacterium
AGCCGCAGCACCAGCACCAGCAGGCCGCCTGACGCCTGCAGCCTGACCCGCGCCGTCGTCGGGCGGCGCGGGGTCGACGAACCGCGCCGCGGCGAGGTCGACGTCGGCGACGACCAGCCCGCCGCTTCCCACCCGCGGCCCGGCGAGCACCTCGCCCTCGGGGCCGACGATCACCGAGTTGCCGCGCGACAGCCAGTCGTCCTCGCCGTGGTACAGCTCGTCGCGTCCCGACCAGAGCCGTCGCCCCCTTCACGCCTTGACCAACACACACTTGTTTGTGTAGATTCTCGGGCGCCGGCTCCACCGAGACCGGCGGCCTGGAGGGGCGGCCTGCACCGTTGCGTGTCAGGAGGCGCCTGGTGTGGAGCAGCTCAAGCAGCTCATCGACAACTGGATCGTGCTCGCCCAGGGGCTGATCGGCTCCGTGGGCGCCCTGGCCTTCCTTCTCGCCTTCGCCTACAAGATCGTCGCCGTCGAGCCGCGGAGCGTGATGGAGGCGAAGCGCTGGATCGGGCGCATCGTCTTCGGCACCATCGGCGTCGAGGTCGCGGGGACGCTGACCCACGCGCTCATCGCGACCGTTCCCGGCGGCGCCCACTGAGCGCAGGGGGCGGTTCGCCGTGCATCCGCCGGTCGCCGGGCTGCTGCCGGGGTTCCTCGACCCGCTGAGCATGTTCGTGCACCTGCTCAGCGGCGCGCTGGGACACTTCGTCGACGGCGCCCGCGCCGACATCGAGGGCGTGCTGCAGCGCTACCTCTTCCGCACCGTCGACACCAGCGCGGCTGAGCCGCGCGCGCTCACCGACAACCCCGGGCTGCGCCGGCTCAACCTCGGCCTGGCGGTCGCCTGCGACCTGCTGCTCACCGTGGTGCTGGTTCTGGCCAGCCTGCGCGGCCTCTTCGAGCGCACCGGCTACCGCGCCCGCTACTCGCTCAAGGTGATGCTGCCGCGGCTGCTCCTCGCCATCGTGCTGGTGCACTTCTCGCTGCCGCTGCTCGGCATGGCGCTCGACCTCGACAACGCGCTCTGCGCGGTGGCGCTCTCGCTCGGCGCCGAGCTCCACGTCGACGGCCTGCCCTGGTCGCCGGTGATCGGGGCGCCCGCGGTGGCGCGACTGTCGATCGGCCAGGACCTGTTCCACGCGGTGTTCGCCGTCGCCGTGGTGATCGCGCTGGTCATCCTCGTGCTCGCCTACGTGGTCCGCCACGCGCTGCTCTGCGTGCTGGTGGTGATCGCGCCGCTGGCGGCGCTCTGCACCGTGCTCCCCGACACCCGCGGTCACGCCCGCGGCTGGATGCGGCTGTTCAGCGTCACCGTGCTGATGCAGCCGGTGCAGCTCATCGTGCTCCGCGTCGCCGCGGTGATCGCCGTCGACCGCGGCGGCGGCCTGGTGCAGAGCCTCTACGCGCTGGCGACGCTCTTCCTGATGCTCAAGGTGCCCGGCGCGCTCAACGTCGCCGCCCACCTCGAGACCAAGGCGGAGACCATCGGCCACCGCCTCGAGCGCTCGCTGCGCCGCGCCGTCCACCACGGCCACACCACCCGGCGGAGCACGTGATCCGCACCGCCGTCGCCGTCGCCGCCACCGCCACCGTGCTCGGCGGCGCCGGGCTCGCCACCGCCGGGGCGGGGGCCGCACTGCGCGACACCGCCGCCGCCGCGGGCGGTCTCGCCCTCCCCGTCGCCGGAGCCGTGGTGAGCCAGCCCTACGGCTGCACCTCGCTCGCCATCGAGCCGGTCAGCCGGGTCTGCCCGCAGGGCCACTTCCACAGCGGCATCGACCTCGCCGCCGCCGCGGGGACGCCGGTGCGGGCAGCGCTCGCCGGCCGCGCATCGGTGGCGCTCTCCGCCGGCGGCTACGGCCTCCACGTCGTGCTCGACCACGGCGGCGGCCTGACCACGCTCTACGCGCACCTGTCGAGCGTCCTCGTCGCCGGCGGCGACCTCGTGACCGCCGGGCAGGTGATCGGCGAGGTCGGCTCCACCGGCAACTCCACCGGCCCGCACCTCCACTTCGAGATCCGCCGCGACGGCCTCCCCGAGGACCCGTCGCCCGAGCTCACCCAGGGGATCACCGATCCCCGCCACGGAGACACCCCATGGTCAACCGCGTCACCCTTGTCGGCAACCTCACCCGCGACGCCGAGAGCCTCGCCGCCAGCACGCCGATGACCCGCCTCCGCCTCGCCACCAACCGGGCGTGGCGCGACAACGAGGGCGCCCTGCAGGAGGAGGCCGAGTACCACACGATCATCACCTTCGGCCGCCTCGCCGAGGTCTGCGCCGCGTACTGCGTCAAGGGCCGCCGCATCTTCGTGGAGGGGAGGCTCCGCACCCGCGAGTGGGTGGACGGCGTCGGCGTGACCAAGGTCACCACCGAGATCGTCGCCGACAGCATGAAGCTGCTCGACCGCCGCGACGAGGCCAACGGGCACGGGCGCGAGGGCGACGGCGCCGAGGACGACGGCGCGACCCAGCCGGCGCTCGCGAGCGCCTGACCGCGCCGGCGGGGGCCGCGCCGCGCGGCCCCCGTCCCCGCCCCGGCCCGCCGCGGAGCACCGCCGCCGCCGGCCGTGCTCCGCGGGCGAGAGGCGGGTCGTCGCGTCGGAATGGTAAGAGTGGAGGCTCGGTGCAGCGCGGCACGCGGGTGCCGCCACCGCGACGGGAGGACGGTACCGTGGCGCTCCGCCGGGTGCTCGTGGCCAACCGCGGCGAGATCGCCCGCAGGATCATCCGGGCCTGCCACGACGAGGGGATCGAGGCGGTCGCGGTCCACTCCGATGTCGACGCGGGCGCGCCCTTCGTCGCCGACGCCGACGCCGCCGTGGCGATCGGGCCCGGGCCGGCCCCGCAGTCGTACCTCAGCGTCCCGGCGCTGCTCGAGGCGGCGCGGCAGAGCGGCGCCGACTCGGTCCACCCCGGCTACGGGTTCCTCTCCGAGAATGCCGGCTTCGCCGCCGCGGTCGCCGGTGCCGGGCTCACCTGGATCGGCCCGCCGGCGGAGGTGATCGCCGCGATGGGCGACAAGGTGGCGGCGCGGGCGGCGATGGTCGCCGCCGGGGTGCCGGTGGTGCCGGGCACGCCCGACGCGCTCGGCCCCGACGAGGACGCCGTCGCCGCCGGTATGGCGGTGGGCTTCCCGCTCATGGTCAAGGCGCGGGCGGGGGGCGGCGGCATCGGCATGCAGCGGGTCGACGACCCCGGCGCCCTGGCCGCCGCGGTCGCCACCGCGCGGCAGCGCGCCGCCGCCGCCTTCGGCGACGGCGGGGTCTTCCTCGAGCGCTTCGTCGACGGCCCCCGGCACGTCGAGCTGCAGGTGGTCGCCGACTCCCGCGGGGCGGCCATCCATCTCGGCGAGCGCGAGTGCAGCGTCCAGCGCCGCCACCAGAAGGTGATCGAGGAGAGCCCGTCGTGCGCGCTCGACGCCGGCCTGCGCGAGCGCATGGCGGCGGCGGCGCTGCGTGCGGCCGCGGCGATCGGCTACCGCAACGCCGGCACCGTCGAGTTCCTCGTCGACGCCGCCGGCGACTTCCACTTCCTGGAGATGAACACCCGCCTCCAGGTCGAGCACCCCGTCACCGAGATGCGCACCGGCGTCGACATCGTGCGCCTGCAACTGCGCATCGCCGCCGGCGAGCCGCTCGGGATCGGCCAGGACGAGGTGCGCTTCGACGGCCACGCCATCGAGATGCGCGTCTACGCCGAGGACCCGTACCGGATGTTCCCCAGCCCCGGCACGATCACCGCCTGGCGCGAGCCCGCCGGCGAGGGCGTCCGGGTCGACTCCGGGGTGGTCGAGGGGAGCGTCGTCAGCCACCTCTACGACCCGCTGCTCGCCAAGCTCATCGTCCACGCGCCCACCCGCGACGCGGCGATCGAGCGCGGGCTCGCCGCCGTCGACGGCTTCGAGGTCGCGGGAGTGCGCACCAACCTCCCGCTGCACCGCCACATCCTCACCTCGGCGCCGTTCCGCGCCGGCGACTACACCACCGCGCTGCTCGAGGTCATCGGCCCGCTGCCGAAGCCGGTGCCGGCGGGGTGACGAAGCCCGCACCAGGAGATCCCGCCGTGGAGCAGAGCACCGTCCTCTACGAGACCCGCGAGGGCGTCGCCACCGTCACCCTCAACCGCCCGGAGCGGCGCAACGCGCTCAGCACCGCGCTGCTCGCCGAGCTCCGCGCCGCACTGCGGACGGCGAAGGACGACCCCGAGGTGCGGGTGGTGATCCTCACCGGGGCGGGCGACAAGGCGTTCTGCGCCGGCGCCGACCTCGGCGGCATCGCCGCCGGCGCGGGGCCGATCGAGCTCCACGAGGAGCGGCGCGGATTCGTCGAGGTCTTCACCCTGATCACCCGGCTGGGCAAGCCGGTGATCGGCTGCATCAACGGCCACGCCCTCGCCGGCGGCTTCGGGCTGGCGCTGAGCTGCGACCTGCTCGTCGCCGCCGACACCGCGACCTTCGGCACCCCGGAGATCAACGTCGGCCTCTGGCCGATGATGATCATGGCCATCATCGGCCGCAACCTGCCCCGCAAGCGCGCGATGGAGCTCTACATGACCGGCGAGCGCATCGACGCGCCGACGGCGCTGAGCTGGGGCCTGGTCAACCGCGTGGTGCCCCTCGCCGAGGCGCGCCAGGTGGCCTGGGAGCTCGCCCGCGGCCTCACCGAGAAGAGCCCGCTGCTGCTGCGCCTCGGTCGCGACGCCTTCTTCGCCATCGAGGACCTGGACTTCGAGAGCGCGCTCAACGTCCTCCACGCCCAGCTCACCGTGGTCACCCTCAGCGAGGATGCCGCCGAGGGCACCCGCGCCTTCCTCGAGAAGCGGGCGCCGAGGTTCACCGGGCGTTAGCAGCACCCTGCCAGTCCCTACCATGTGCGCCTTTGCGATTGGAGGACCCTGATGAGGACCGAGGTCAAGGCGGAGCTGGTCGGCAACCTGTGGAAGATCACCACCGAGGTCGGCCAGCAGGTCGAGGAGGACGACACGCTGATGATCCTCGAGTCGATGAAGATGGAGATCCCGGTGACCACGCCGGTCTCGGGGACGATCACCGAGATCCTGGTCAGCGAGGGTGACGTCGTCCAGGAGGGGCAGACCGTCGCCATCGTGGAGTAGGGCCTCCACGGACTCGTGGCGGGGGCCGGCGGTAGGCTGAACCCGTGCTGCCCGACCTCCACGAGATCCGCACCGCCGACAACGTCGGCATCGGCTACGACGCCGCCGGGATCGGCAGCCGCTTCCTCGCCTTCGCCATCGACTCGGTGATCCAGGGGGTGGTGATCCTCGCCGCGCTGGTCGTGGCCCTGGCGATCGCCCCCGAGGGCGTGGCGGGGAGCGTGGCCATCGCCCTCTTCGTCCTGGTGCCGCTGCTGGTCGCGGTCGGCTACTACACCGTCGCCGAGGCGCTGACCGCCGGCCGCACCCCGGGCAAGCGCGCGCTGGGGCTGCGCGTCATCCGCCTCGACGGCGGCGCCCCCGGACTGACCGAGGCGCTGGTGCGCAACATCGTCCGCCTGCTCGACATGCCGGGCTTCGGCCTGGTGGCGATGTTCCTCGACCGCCGCTCGCGACGGCTCGGCGACCTCGCCGCCGGCACCGTGGTGGTGCGCGAGCGCCGCGCCTCGGCCGCGGTCGCCCCGGTGCTGCCGCCGCCGATGCTCCGGACCCCCGACGCCGGCCCGGCGATCGAGGGCGTCGACCGGCTCGGCCCCGCCGAGTGGTCGGCGCTGCGCACCTTCCTCTCCCGCCAGGGCCTGCACCCCGAGCAGCGCGCCCGCCTCGCCGAGGTGATCGCCGCGCGGCTCTGCGAGCGCCTCGAGCTCGACACCACGGCGCCGGAGCGGCAGTGGCCCGCCGAGCTGCTGCTCGAGCGCCTCTACCTCCAGCTCGAGCCGCGGATGGCCCCAGCGCCGGCGCAGCCGGGCCCGGGCATGCCGGTGTGACCCCCGAGCAGTTCGCGGCGCGGCGGAGGGACAGCTGGGCGGAGCTCGAGCGCCGGATCGCGCAGTCGCGGCGGGGGGCCCTGCGCTCGGTGCCCGCCGCCGACCTGCAGCGCTTCGGGGTGCTCTACCGGCACGCCGCCAGCGACCTCGCCATCGCCCGCCGCGACTTCCCCGGCGAGCCGGTCGCCGACTACCTCAACGGCCTCTGCGCCCGGGCCCACCCGCTGCTCTACCGGGGCCGTCCGTTCCGGCCCTCGTCGCTGCCCGCCTTCTACGCGACCGGGCTGCCCCGCGCCGTCCGCGCCGCCGGACCGTACGTCGCCGCCAGCCTCGCCCTCAGCCTCGTCGGGGTGATCGCCGGCTGGCTGGCGGTGCGGCTGCGCCCCGACATCGCCGCCACCCTCATCCCCGACTCGCTCTTCGACCGGATGGCCCGGGGCGAGGCCAACAGCGGGGTCGGCAGCGCCCCCTTCGCGGCCACCTTCATCATCCAGAACAACATCCGCGTCGCCCTGCTCTGCTTCGCCGGCGGGGCGCTGGCGGGCAGCCTCACCGTCTTCAGCCTGCTCGCCAACGGCTGGATGCTCGGCACCCTCGCCGCGGCGGTGCACCGCGACGGTTTCGACCGCCCCTTCTGGGCACTGATCGTCCCCCATGGGGTCATCGAGCTCAGCGTCATCGTGCTCGCCGGCGCCACCGGGCTGATGCTCGGCGACGCCATCCTCCGCCCCGGGCTGCTGCGCCGCGGCGACGCGCTGGTGGCGGTGGCGCCGCGCGCCGTCGAGCTCGCCGTCGGGGTCGCCTCGCTGCTGGTGATCGCCGGCCTGCTCGAGGGATTCGTCTCGCCCAGCGATCTCCCGATCGGGGTGAAGTACGCCGTCGGGGCGACCACCGCGGTGCTCCTGTACTCCTGGCTGCTGCTCTCCGGGCGCTCACCGCGGCGGCCCGCGCCCGTCCCCCAGCTGGGCGGATAGCCCGAGAGGCGCGGGTACACTGGGCGGCATGGAGGTCGTCCGCATCTCCCCGCGCGGCTACTGCCACGGCGTCGTCGAGGCGATCCGCATGGCCAAGCGCGTGGGCACCGAGCGCCGGGGCGAGCCGGTCTCGATGCTCGGATACCTCGTCCACAACGAGCACGTCACCCGCGAGCTCGAGGAGCACGGCGTCCGGCTCGTCGACTCCGACGACCGCGTCGCCGGCCTCGAGCACATCGAGGCGGGGACGGTGATCTTCACCGCCCACGGGGTCTCCCCCGCGGTGGTCGACGGGGCGCGGGCGCGCGGGCTGCACATCGTGGACGCGACCTGCAGCGACGTCACCCGCACCCACGACCTGGTGCGCCGGCTGCTCGACGAGGGCCAGGAGCTCGTCTACATCGGCAAGCGCGGCCATCCCGAGCCCGAGGGGGTGGTGGGGATCTCGCCGCAGCGCATCCGCCTGGTCGAGCACATCGACGAGGTGGACGAGCTCGACTATCCCCCCGGCACCCGCCTGGCGGTGACCTGCCAGACCACCCTCTCGATGTGGGACACGCGGGCGATCATCGACCGGCTGGTCGAGCGCTACCCCGACGTCGAGGTGCACAACGAGATCTGCCTCGCCACCCAGGAGCGCCAGGAGGCCGCGGTGCGCGCCGCCGCCGACCTCGACTGCGTGGTCGTGGTCGGCAGCCGGCGCAGCAGCAACAGCCGCCGCCTGGTCCAGGTCGTCGAGGAGCGCGCCGGCCGGCGCGCCGTCCTCGTCGACACCGCCGCCGACCTCGACCCCGCCTGGTTCCGGGGCGTCCGCCGCGTCGGGGTCACCGCCGGCGCGTCGACGCCGACCCAGATCACCCGCGCGGTGATCGCCGCGCTCGAGGCGATGCCGGAGATGGAGGCGGAACCCGCGGGCTGACACGGGGGTTGCGCGAAGCCGGAACCCGGCATCGGCGAACGCGCGTGCGCCCGGGGGATCGTCCCGGTACACTGCTCCCCCACCACGCCGCCACGACGGCTGCTCCAGGAGGTCGCGCCGTGACCACGATGGACCCTCCGCCCGAGGAGCCCACCCCCACGCCCGCACCTGCCCCGGATCCCCCCGCGCAGGAGGCGCACCCGGCGCCGGCGAGCGCTGCGGGCACGCTCTCACCCGACGGCCGCTGGGTCTGGGACGGAGCGCAGTGGCAGCCCGCCGCGGGCGCGCCGATGGGCGGATACGGCGACCCGGCCGCATACGGCGGCGGCTTCGCGCCGGTCAGCGGCCCGGCGCCCGGCCTCGCCTACGCCGGCTTCTGGATCCGCGTGGTCGCCTACCTCATCGACTCGGCGATCATCTTCGCGCTGGTGTTCGTGCTCGCCCTCGTGTCCGGCGGAATCACCAAGACCGACCCCAACACCGGCGTGCAGACCGTCAACGCCTCGGTGCAGGTCTTCGCCTTCCTCATCGGCCTCGCCTACGTGATCGGCTTCTGGACCGTGCGCAGCGCGACCCCGGGGCAGATCGCGCTGGGAATGCGGATCCTGCGCGTCGACAACGGCGCCCCCCTCGACGCCGGCAAGGCGGTGATCCGCTACATCGGCTACATCATCGCCGTGCTCCCCTTCGGCCTCGGCCTGATCTGGGCGGGCTTCGACCCGCGCAAGCAGGGCTGGCACGACAAGATCGCCGGCACCGTGGTGGTGCGGTCGGTCCCGGTGTGACCTGGTCCGGCCCGCCCCCCGAGGAGCCCGCCGCCCCGGGGCAGTCACCGCCGCCCCCACCAGCGCCCGCCCCGCCGATGCCGCTCTCGCCCGACGGCCACTGGGCCTGGGACGGCCAGCGCTGGATCCCCGCCCCACCCGCCGGTCCGCCCCCCGCACCTCCGGCATACCCACCGGCGTACCCACCGGTGTACCCGCCCTTCCCCGGCTACCCGGCGATGGCCGCGGCGCGCCCGATCGGACCGGCGCCGGGGATCGAGTACGCGAGCTGGGCGCTCCGCGCCGGGGCGGCGCTCATCGACATGGCGATCTTCGCCACCGTCCTCATCGTCAGCATCGGGATCATCACCGCCTCGGCGAGCGGGTCGGACTCGGGCGGGCACCCGGTCGGGGTCGCCATCGGGGTCCTGCTCCTGGTGCTCGGCGTGATCGCCGGCTGCGTCTACCAGGTGGTGCTCCCCGCCCACGGCGGCACCTGGGGGATGCGTGCCCTGCACCTGCGCGTGGCCCGGGCGGACACCGGCGCCAACATCGGCATCCCGCTGGCACTCGGTCGCTGGGCGGTGTTCGCCGGCATCGGCTTCATCCCCTTCGGCTCGGCGGTCGATCTGCTCTGGCCGCTCTGGGACGAGCGCCGGCAGACGCTCCACGACAAGGCGGTGAACACCCTGGTGGTGCGGCCGGTCACAGACGCGCCCGGCGTTTCAGCTCCAGGTAGCGGTTCACCAGCCGGGGGCTGAGGGTGCGGGCGTCGGCGTCGAGGGTGTCGACGCCGCTGCGCCGCAGGACCTGGAGCGACGCCTCGCGATCGGCGAGCAGGCCGCCGGCGACGGCCCGGGCATAGGCATCCTCGGCGCTCTCCGGCCGCGCCCGGGCGGCGTCGTCGAGGGCGGGATCGCGCACCGTGATCACCAGCGGCAGATGGCGGCGGCGGAGCCGGGCGCACTGGCGCAGCAGCGCCGCTCCCTGGTCGGCGTCGAGGACGTCGGTGAAGATGGCGAGCAGGGCGCGACGGCGCTGCCAGCGGGCGAGGTAGGCGAAGGCCTCGTCGTAGTCGGCCTCGATCAGCCCCGCCTGCAGCGGCTGGATGGCGTCGAGCACGGAGCGCAGCTGGGAGCGCCCGGGACGCGGCGCGAGCGCCACCGTCACCCGGTCGTCGAAGGCGAGCAGGCCGGCGCGGTCGCCGGTGCGCAGCGCCACGTGGACCAGCAGCAGCGCGGCGTTGATGGCGTGGTCGAGCTTGGTCAGCTCGCCGGCGCCGACCCCCATCAGCCGGCCGTGGTCGAGGCAGATGATCACCGGCTGGGCACGCTCCGGGATCAGCTCGGTGGTCATCAGCCGGCCGGTGCGCGCCGTCGCCCGCCAGTTCACGGTGCGCAGCGGGTCGTCGGGGACGGCGTCGCGGACCCGCTCGAACTCGGTGCCCTCGCCCGGCCGGCGCAGGCTGCGCACCCCCATCTCGGCGAGCTGGCCGCGGCGGGCGAGCGCCTCGAAGCTGCGCACCGCGCTGAGGTCGGGATCGACGCGCACCGGCGAGGGCGCGCCGAGCGCGCTCTGCCGCCAGCCCAGGCCCCAGGGCCCCTCGGCGCGGACGACGGTCCGGCCGAAGACGCGCAGGCCGCGCACCGGGGGGACGACCGTGTAGTCCGCGCGGCCCGGGATCAGCAGGGTGCGCACCCCCTCCGAGGCGCGCATGTCGGGGGGATGCTCGTCGCGGACCCGGGCACGGTGGCGGCCGCCGCCCTCGACGTCGATGCGCAGGCGCACCGGGTTGGCGATCCCCACCGAGAGCGGCTCGTCGAGCTCGCGCACGGCGCGCAGCCGCGGGCCCGACGGCGCCCGGCGGCCGTCCACCACCACCGCCGCGGCGGCGGCGGCGAGCAGGGCGACGGCCACCCAGCGCAGCGGGGCGACGAGCGCCGACGCCGCCAGCAGCGGCAGCGGGGCGAGCAGCAGCCACGCCCCCCGCGGGGTCATCGCGGCACCGGCACCCGGGCGACGGCGCGCTCGACCGCGGCCGCCTCGCCGACCCCGGCGAGCTCGGCCTCGGGGCGTCGCACCAGACGGTGACGCAGCGCCGGCACGCAGAGGTCCTTGACGTCCTCGGGGATCACGTAGTCGCGGCCGGCGATCGCCGCCAGCGCCTTGGCCCCGGTGAGCAGCGCGATGGCGCCGCGCGGGCTGCTCCCCAGGAGCAGGTCGGGCGAGGTGCGCGTCGCCGCGCACAGCTGGATGATGTACGAGATGATGACATCATTGACACGAACACTCGCGGCCTCGGCGCGGGCGGCGAGGAGCAGCTCCGCGGAGACAACGCTCCGCAGCCCGGCGGCGGCGAGGTCGAGGGGGCTGAAGCCGCGGTCGACGCGGCGCAGCAGCTCGGCCTCGGCGTCGGCCTCGGGGATCGGCACCTCGAGCTTGAGGAAGAAGCGGTCGAGCTGCGCCTCGGGGAGCGGGTAGGTGCCCTCGAACTCGACCGGGTTCTGGGTGGCGATCACCAGGAAGCGGTCGCCCAGGGGCATGCGGGTGCCGTCGGCGGTGACCTGGCGCTCCTCCATCGCCTCGAGCAGCGCCGACTGGGTCTTCGCCGGTGCGCGGTTGATCTCGTCGGCGAGCAGGGTGTCGGTGAAGATGGGACCCTCGCGGAACTCGAAGCTGCCCCGATCCGCGCGGTAGACGCTGGTGCCGACGATGTCCGACGGGAGCAGGTCGGGGGTGAACTGGACCCGGCGGAAGCGCGCGTCGGTCGCCGCCGCCAGCGCCCGCGCCATCAGCGTCTTGGCGGTGCCGGGCACCCCCTCGAGGAGGATGTGCCCGCCGGTCAGCAGCCCGAGCAGCAGCCCGTCGAGCACCTGGGTCTGGCCGACGATGACCCGTCCGAGACTGTCGTGGAGAGCGGAGCGGAGCTCGGCGGCGCGGGTCACCGCGGCATTGTGCCGCTCGCCACCGGCGCCCATGCGCGCTCGACGTCGTCGACCTCGCGCGCCAGCTCCAGCAGGTCGGCGTCGCCGGGCCGGCCCTCGCCCAGCCGCCGCGCGTGCGCCAGGGCGGCGGCCACCGGCTCGGCGCGGGACTCTCCGTGACCGCGGAGGCGGTCGACGAAGGCGACGTCGTCGAGCGCCGCGTCGATCCCGGCGGCGGCGCCGACCCGCTCCTTCAGCTCGGTCGCATAGCGGTCGGCGACGCCGCCGAGCCGGGCGGAGCGGGCGTACAGCCCGGCCATGGCGGTGACGAACTCGCCGGCGCTGGGGACGCGGGCGGGGTCGCCGGCGGGGACGGGACGGCCCAGGCGCAGCCCGTTGACGGCGAGCAGGGCGAGCACCACCAGCCCGGCGACGAGTGCCGCCGCCCCCACCGGGCCGGAGAGCGCCGCCCAGGCGCCGCCCTGCGGCCCCTCGCCGTGGTGGACCTCATCGAAGGCCACCCGGCCGCCGCGGGAGCGCTCGAGCAGGGCGAGGAACATCCGGCCGGCGTCGCCGCGCCTCGGCTCCAGCCCCACGTTGCTGAGCGGATACGCGCTGCCGAGCACGTACGCCGTCCCCGAGCCCACGGCGGCGCCGACCAGCACGGCGCGGCCGTCGCGCTGGAGCAGCGGCACCGTCCTCGCCGGGGTCTCGAAGCCGACGCTGTCGGGGACGGCGACCCGCTGGACCCGGCCACCGGGGTCGACGGGCTGCACCGGCACCGCGTCGCCCGCGGCGGCGGGCCCCGCGGGCTGGATCCCGAGGCGGTCGAGCAGCGACTGCGCGACGGGCAGGGCGGGGCCGTCGACGGCGAGGATCAGCTCGCCGCCGCCGTGGAGGAAGCCGGTCACGGTGGCGAGGTCGGCGTCGCTGAAGGCGACCGCCGGCTCGGCGACGACGAGCACGTCGCTGCCGCCGAGGTCGAAGCCGCCGGTGACGCGGTGGACGTCGAGGCCGAGCTCGCCGCTGCCGAGCCAGGTGTAGAGGGCGAGGGTGCCGGCCCGGCCGGCGCTCCGCGAGGACGGATCGTTGTCGTCGCCGCCGGTGCCGGCGAGGGCGAGCGAGACCAGCACCGCGAGCGCGGCGAGGAGGAGCATCAGGGGGACGACCGGGCCGCGGCCGGCGGCGCGCCCGCGACCGATCACGCCGCCAGCCTCCGGCCCTCGGCGACCCGGCGCACCGCGGCGCAGCGCTCGCGCGCCTCCCGCCAGCGCGACTCGTCGACCGCCTGGCCCGAGTACCAGGCCCGGTCGAAGGCGGCCGCCGCGGGGGTGAGCGCGGCGACGAGCTCGGCGTCGCCCGCGGCCCGGGCGAGCAGCTCGCGGGTGGTCCAGGACGCGTCGACGGGGAGCCGTCCCTGCAGGGCGAGGCTCAGCAGCGCGCTGCGGAAGGCGCGCCGCACCGCCTCGCGGAAGTCGCCGGCCGCGGCCGCGGCGGCGGCGCCGGCCCACTCCTCCTCGGAGTCGAGCGGGGCCACCTCGGGCTGCGGAGCCGCCCGGCGCGCCCGCCGGCCGCCGGCGCCGTGGACCAGGCGGAGCACCAGCGCCAGAACGGCGAGGAGCACCGCGCCGCCGGCGAGCAGCGACCCGTTGGTGCCGAGCACGCGCGTCGCCTCGCCGACCAGGCGGCGCAGCGCGTCGAAGAGCTGGGCGAGCGGCGACTGACTCGGTGGCTGGTCGAGGTGGGCGAAGGCGGGCTGCCGGTAGACGTCGGCCAGCCGCTGGCGCGCCGCCGCGTCGTCGCCGGGCTCGGCCCCGGGCGGCAGGGCGAGCACCGCGGCGACGGCCCGCAGCCGGGTCAGCGCGTCGTCGACGTCGGGGGGGACCCGGGCGAGGTCGGCGGTCACCAGCCCGAGCAGACCGCCGGGAGGCGGGGCGAGCCGCCGCGCCGACGCCACCGCCGCGAGCGCCGCGTCGACCTCGGGTGGAGCGGCCTGGAGGTGGGCCACCGCCGCGTCGACGAGCTGGACGTAGGCGACCGCGTCGGGGGTGGCGGCGAGCGCCGCGGGCGGCCGCGCCGCGCCGAGCAGGACGGCGAGGAGAAGGGCGGCGAGCGCCCGCCGCCGGCTCACAGCGAGGCGGCGAGCATCTCGATGTCGAAGGCCTCCTTGCGGATGCGCAGGTCGTAGTAGACGAGGGTGAGGGCGATCAGGCTGAGCGGCGAGACCACCACCGAGGTGATCGCCCCGAGCGTCTGGCCGATCAGCTGCTGCACCGTCTGGCCCAGGCCGGAGATGAGCAACCCGATGGGGATCTGGATCACCGCGCCGACCACCGACTGGAGGATGAAGACGACGAGGAGGATGGCGAGGGTGCGCCAGAAGGCGCCCCGGGTCAGCCGCCAGCTGCGTCGCAGCCCGGTCAGGCTGCCGACCCCCTCGACCACGATCGCCTGGGCGAAGAGGGTGCTGCGCACCGACAGCATCACCAGCCCGACGAGGTACGCGATCACCGCGGGGATGGCGATCACCACCCCCACCGGGCCGGCGAGCACGGCGGCGACGACCGCGACCACCATGGCGACGGTGAGCCCGGCGGCGATCAGGATGAGGAGGAGGATGGCGCCGAGCAGCGGTCCGCCCCGGCGGATCGCCGCGGCGTACGACCCGCCCACGGTGACGGGGCGGTCGAGGTAGCGGTCGCTGACGGCGCGGCTCATCGCCGCGAGCGAGAGCGGCAGCACCACGAACATCTGGACCACGAGGATGAGCACCGAGTAGATGGTGAGGCTCTTCAGCGCGGTGGACTGGGTGGCGGTCAGCGTGCCCCCGGGGCTGCCGAGCGTGCTGAACGGCCCGCCGGCGCCGGCGGCGTCGAGGTCGGCGCCGACGCCGAGCAGCTGGAAGATGACGAAGTTGAGGACCGCGAAGGGCACCTGCACCACCGCCGTGATCGCCATCAGCAGCAGCAGGTTGCGGCGGTAGAGCGCGAAGGAGGCGTCGAGCAGCTCGCCGATCCCCATCGGCCGGAAGCGGCCGAAACCGGTCGCCGGCGGCGGGGCGGTCGCGGCGCCCCAGCCCGGGAGCGCGCCCCCGGCGGCCCAGCCCGGCGGCGGCGGCGCGCCCCATCCGGGGGGCGGCCAGGCGGGCGCCGGGCTCCACCCCGTGGGGGGCGGTGGCGGCCATGCCGGCGGCGGCGGCGGCCACCCCGGGGGCGGGGGCGGCGGCGGCTCCGGCGCGACCGGCGGCGCCTCGGGACGCTCGGGCTCGCCGCTCTCCATGCGGCCCATTGTGCACCCCACATCCGGCGCGGCCGTGCCCCCGCCGTCACACGCATCGCGAGGTGCCGCGAACGGCGGTGCGGTCCGGTCACCGAACCTCCGGGCGGGGCGCCCGCGGACCAGCATTGCCGGCGAGATGACCGCCGACCCCCTGCCCGACGTCCCCAAGGATGGCGACCCCGCCGACCGGCGCCGCCACGACCTCATCGACCGCCTCGACTGGGTGATCCGCCGCCGCCTCGAGGAGCTGCCCGACACCCTGGTGGCGGCGCTGCTCGCCGCGGGCATCCCCTGCGACCGCGGCTCGCACCCCCAGGCCCTGGTCGAGCGCCTCCGCGGCGACCGGCCGGAGTTCCGCGCCGCCAGCTGACCTCCCCCTGGGCCCCCTAGGCGGCCGCCCCGCCCAGCTCGGGATGCGAGCGGCCACGCAGCAGCGCGATGCCGACGACCGCGAGGGTCACCGCCGCCGCGCCGACGCCGCCGACCACGGTCGGACGCCGGGCCAGCCGGGGCAGCTCGTGGAGCAGCCGGTCGCTCCAGGTGCGGCCACCGAGCACGCGGTGGTGGAGGCGCTCGCGCTCGGCGTCGGTGAGCACCGGGACGGCGAGGGCGCGGGCCACCTCGGCGGCGATGCCGACCAGCTCGCCGACGGTTCCGGAGAACCCGCCGATCGGCGGCCGCCCCTCGAGGGCGTCGTCGAGCCGCTCGATGTCATCGATCACCGCCGCCCTCCTCGCGCCGGGCGTCGCGCTCGGCCGGCAGCGGCGCCCCGAGCCGCCGGCGCAGCGTGGTCAGCGCCCGGAAGGTGAGCAGCTTCACCGCGCCCTCGCTGCGGCCCATGATCTCGGCGATCTCGCGGTTGCGCAGCTCGCCGCCGAAGCGCAGCAGCACCGCCTGCCGCTGGTCGTGGGGCAGCGCGGCGACGGCGAAGCGCACCTCGGCGGCGCGGTCGCCGGAGAGCGCCGCCTCCTCGGGACCGGGGGCGTCGTCGCCGAGCTGGGGGGTCAGCTCGATCCAGCCGGGCCGGCGCCGGTCGCGCGCCACCAGGTTGGCGGCGACACGGTAGAGCCACGCCGAGTAGGGCACACCGCGCCATTCGAAGCGCGGCAGCTCCTCGACGGCCTTGGCGAAGGTGGCGGCGGTCACGTCCTCGGCGTGCTCCCGGTTCTGGGTCAGGGTCAGGGCGTAGGCGAAGATCTGGTCCACGTAGCGCTCGTAGAGCGGCGCGAAGGCCGCCCGGTCCCGCTGCGCGGCAAGGATCAGGTCGCGCTCGGCGAGGAGGTCGGCCTCGCTGCGATGGGCCAACTCAGCCGGGCCTCGTGCGGACGCGATCCGACGTCAGAATCCGCACCGCCGCCCCGAGTTACGCGCCCGCGTCGCACCCTCGCGCATCCGGCCACCTTGACACAGCGTCGGGGGCGGCTGACAGACGGGGGTGCCGTGATGCGAACATATGCACGCTGCCCGGCACACGGGCGGGGCGGGGGACCTGGTCTCCCTGGGAGGGAAGCGCTGTGCACCGCAGCGATCGTTCCGCACACATCCTCGTACGCGCTCGGCTCTGGACGCCCCTCGTCGTGGTGGCGGCCGTCCCGCTGAGCATCCTGTTCTCGGGCGGGACGGGCCCGCGGCCCGCACCCGAGGCGGCTCTCGCAGCCGCCATCCCCTCCGAGACCTCGACCACGACCGGGATCGGCCGCTCGCTCTGCCACATCATCGGCACCCAGGCCTGCCACGACCCCACCACCACCGCCTCGAGCGGCACGGCGACGGCGACCGGCACCGGGACCGACACGGGCACCGACACCGGCACCACCACCGACAGCAGCGAGGCGGGCACCACGACCACCGGGATGTCGCCCCCCGAGACCGGCCTCTGCGGCCGCAACAAGGTGCCCGGCCTCTGCCGGGACACCTCGACCTCGAGCACGGTGACGGTCCAGCCGCCGGGCAGCGTCACCACGACCTCGACGAAGACGAAGAGGAGCAAGACGACGAAGTCGACGAAATCCACCAGGTCGACGAAGAGCGGGTCGCAGCAGACCTCCACGGTCACGGTCACGACGACGCCCTCGCGGTCCACGTCGACCTCGACCTCCTCGACCACCTCGACCACCACCGGAGGGGGCGGCGGCACCACCACCACCACCACTCCCTGACGGCTCAGGGCACCACCGGCGCCTCCCGGATCCGCGCCACCAGGTCGGCGACGTAGAGAACCAGGGTGCCTCCCACCGTGGGGATGGCGAGCACGAGCGCCACCACCTCGGTGGGGCCGTGGAGGAGTCGCACCCACATGAGAATGAAGAACACCCAGCCCACGGCGACGGTGTTGCGCCGTCCCCAGTGGGTGTGGCTCAGCTCGGGCCGGCGGTGACTCAGGAAGACGAACGGGGTGGCGAGGAGCGGGCCGACATAGCGGACCACGATCAGCCCGCAGAGCCACCAGGGAAGGATGCCGACGAGCGCTCCGCCGACCGCCGCCATCGGGAAGAAGAGCGCGTCGCCGGCGGGGTCGAGGGCTCGGCCGAGGTCGGTGAGCGGGCCGATGCGCCGTGCGATCAGGCCGTCGACGGCGTCCAGCAGCGCCAGCGGACCGCCGATCGAGCACCAGAGGATCAGCCCGAGGTCGTCGCGCAGCGGCAGCGCGGCGGTCAGCAGCAGGGGCAGGCAGGACCAGGCGCGGATCGCGGTCAGTCCGTTGGGGATCCCGTAGTGGTCGATGCGCCGGTGGTCCGGATGGGTGAACAACAGGGTTGCGCCGCCGACGAGCACCAGGGCGAAGAAGAGCCACCAGACCACCGCTCCGAGGGCGGAGAGCAGCGCGGCCCGCGGCGAGACCAGCTGAGCCACGCCGACGGTGTACGCCTCGGTGAAGACGAGCCCGGCGGCGCACCACCGCAGCAGCGAACGGCGCAGCGCCGGGCGCGCCCGCAGCAGCGCGAAGGCCTCGCCGTAGAGCGCGATCAGCCCCCCCACCCCGGAGCCGCCCGCACCGGCGGCACCCACCTCGTCCACCGTGCCTCCCGGCACCCGGGGCTACTTGACGGCCAGGCAGGTGACCGTCTTGAAGACCCCGTCGATGCGCTGGATCTTCTCGACGATGAGCACCCCGACGCCGGCCACGTCCGCCGCCTCCACCTGGGCGATGACGTCGTACTCGCCGGTGATGGCGTCCGACTGGACGATCCCGTCCTGCCCGTTCATGTGCGAGACGACCTCCATCGCCTTCCCCGGCTGGGTGCTGATGAGCACGTAGGCGCGCACCATTCGTGTCCTCCTCCGGCGGAGCCGCCGCTCCCGCTCGGCGCCGACTGTAGCACCGCACCGTGTCAGCCACCTCACACGGTGGGTGTCACCAACACTCCCGACAGAGCTGACGTGAGTCCGCTCGCAGCGCGGCGTTCGCCGCACACGAGGATTTTGTGGATTTCGCCGCCTTTGTTACGATCCCGAGTGGACGTCACGCCGCCCCCTGAGGGGGTGTACGATCCTCAGGGGAGGCCCTGCAGGAGCCCCCGTTTAACTGTGCAACTCACCCCTTCCTGGCGGGCGGACCGGCAACGGTTCGCCCGCTCTTCGGTTCTAGAGACCGTTCCATGCCGGTCTTCGGCCTGATCGCCCGGATCCTCGCCCGCATCGCGCTCATCGGCGCGCTGGGGGCGCTCCGGCGGCGTGCCTCCGGAGCCCCGCCGCCCTGGCGCACGCCGGGGACCGGCGCGCCTCCGCCGCCGCCGCCGGGTGCGCCCCCGCCCGACCCCGCGGAGACCGCCGAGCGCGCCCGCCGGACCGCCCGCCTGATCGTCGAGGCAGCGCGGATCGGGGCGCGGGTGGTGCTCGTCGCCGGCTTCCTCGCCGCCTTCGCGGTGCTGCTCACCGCCGGCACCACCGCGACCACCCTGGGACCGCGCTGGCTCGGCATCGCCCTGCTCGGGCTCGCCGCCATCGCCCTGGTGCTCGCGCTGCGCGAGCTGCGCGTCGCCTGGCGGCTGCGCCTCGCCCAGGTCCGCCGCCGCCGCGCCGAGCGGCTGACGGGCGGGACCGACGTCTAGCGCGTCACAGCGGAGAGGTCAATTCCAGCTGGATGCCGTCGGGGTCGCGGAAGGGCAGCACCGCGATGCCGAACATCGGCAGCTCGGTGATCTCGCCGTGATCGGTGCCGGTGTCGGTGAAGCGCGAGAGCGCGCGGTCGAGGTCGGCGCGCGCCGGCACCCCGAAGCTGAGGTGGTCGAGGCCGACCCGGAAGGGGTCGAAGCGGTCGCCGCTGCGCGCCGCGTCGACCGGGCGCAGCCCGATCAGCACCCCGGCGTTGATGAGCACGATCCCGCCCTGGAGGTTCTCCATGGTGAGCCTGTGGTACGGGTCCTCGGGCGGCGGGGGCGCGTCCATCGCCACCTCGAAGCCGAGGACCCCGCAGTAGAACTCGCGCGAGCGCTCCACGTCGGTGACGCTCAGCCGGATGTGATGGGGCGGCCCGGAGATCAGCGACTCGGACACCTGGCACCTCCTCAACCTCTGGGCGCTGACGCGCCCCCTTGCCGGGGGACTCCCCCCTGCATCCTCCCTGTCTACGACAGGTACGGCGCCACGCCCTCACCCTGCTCGGCGCCGTCCATGATCACCTCGCTCACCGTGGGATGGGCGTGGATGATGTCGCCGAGCTCGCCCATGGTCAAGCCGTCGCTCATCGCCACCGCCACCTCGTGGACGATCTCGACGGCGTGCACCCCCATGATCGTGGCCCCCAGGAGCAGGTCGGTCTCGGCGTCGGCGTAGAGCTGGGCCAGCCCGTCGGGCTCGGCCTCGCCGAGCGCCTTCCCGTTGCCGAGGAAGCGCGCCTGCCCGGTCTTCACCGTGAACCCGGCCTCCTTCGCGGTCTGCGAGTTGAGGCCGACCATGGCGATCTCGGGGTGGGTGTAGATGCACGACGGCACCACGGTGCGGTCGATGGGACGGGGATGGTGTCCGAGCGCGTTCTCGACGGCGCGCTCCGCCTCCTTGCTGGCGAGGTGGGCGAGCTGGAGGCCGCCGATGCAGTCGCCCGCCGCCCAGATGCGCGGGTTGGCGGTGCGCAGCCAGTCGTCGACGACGATGTGACCGCGCTCGTTCACCTCGACTCCCGCCTCCTCGAGCCCGATGCCGAGGGTCTCCGCCCGGCGGCCGATCGAGACCAGGAGCACGTCGGCAGCGATCAGGGTACCGTCGTCGAGCCGGGCGGTGAGGTCGTCGGCGCGGTACTCGGCGATGCCGTCGAGGCGGCGGCCGGTGTGGAAGCGGATGCCCTGCTTCTCCATCAGCCTGCGGAACTGTGTGACCACCCGCGGATCGACCCCGGCGAGGATCTGGGGCAGCATCTCGACGACGTCGATGCTGCTCCCCAGCGGCGCGAACACCGAGGCGAACTCGCAGCCAATCACCCCGCCGCCGACGACGAGCAGCCGCTCGGGGATGCGGTCGAGGCGGAGCACGCCGTTGCTCGTGACCACCGAGGGATGGTCCATGTCGAGGCCGGGCAGGCCGGCGGGCTCGGTGCCGACGCAGAGCACGAGGTGGTCGTACTCGATGCGCCGTCCGTCGACGAGGACGGCGCCGTCCTCGAGCCGCCCCTGGCCGCGCACGACCTCGACCTTGCGCCGCTTGCAGGCGCTCTCGACGCCGCGGCGCATCGCCAGGACCACCTCCTCCTTGCGCTCCATCATCCGCGGGAAGTCGACGCGCACCTCACCGACCTCGATGCCGAGGTCGGCGGCGCCGCGGATGCGGCGGAGCAGGTCGGCGGTGGCGAGCAGAGACTTGGTGGGGATGCAGCCCCAGTTGAGGCAGGTCCCGCCGAGCTCGGCACGCTCGACGAGGACCACCTCCGCGCCCATCTGGGCGGCGCGGAGCGCGGCGACGTCGCCGGCGGGCCCCCCGCCGAGCACCACGACTCGAGAGGTCACGAGCGCGAGCCGCTCCGGGCGAACCTCAGCGCCTCCTCGGTGGTCACCGACTCCACGGTGAGCGCCTCGCGGATGATCCGCTCCTGCTCCATGTTGTGGGCGCCGTGGAAACCCTCGCTCGGGCTGGCACGGCGCGGACGGCCGATGTACTCCCAGCGGATCTTGTAGGGACGGTGGCGACCGACGGGCCGGGCGAGGTGGTTCCAGGCGCCCATGTTCATCGGTTCCTCCTGCACCCAGAAGAGCTGCTCGAGATTCGGGTACGTCTCCACCAGCTGGCTGATCTCGGTGAGCGGCAGCGGATCGAGGAGCTCGATGCGCGCGATCGCGGTCTTCTCCGCCTGCTTGCGCAGCGGGCTGGTGATGAGGTCGTGGTACATCTTCCCGGTGGTGAGCAGCAGGGTGCGCACCTGGTTGCGCCTCTGGGTCATGTCGGGGTCGTCGATGACTCGCTGGAAGCGGCCCTTGGCGAGGTCGTCGAGGCTGGCGTGGGCGGTGTGGGCGCGGAGCAGGCTCTTGGGGGTGAACACCACCAGCGGCCGCGGCCGCTGCATCAGCGCCTGCTGGCGCAGCAGGTGGAAGTACTGGGCCGCGGTCGAGCAGTTGGCGACGCGGATGTTCCCGGTGGAGGCGAGCTGGAGGAAGCGCTCCGGCCGGGCGCTGGAGTGCTCGGGACCCTGGCCCTCGTAGCCGTGGGGCAGCAGCAGCACCAGCCGTGAGCGCTGCTCCCACTTGGCCTCGCCGGAGACGACGAACTGGTCGACCATCACCTGGGCGTTGTTGACGAAGTCGCCGAACTGCGCCTCCCAGATCACCAGGGTGTCGGGGGCGGCGACGCTGTAGCCGTACTCGAATCCGAGGCACGCGGACTCGCTGAGCGGGCTGTTGTGGAGCTCGAAGGTGGCGCTGGCGCCGGTGAGGTGCTCCATCGGCGTCCAGTGGCTGCCGGTGACGGCGTCGTGGAAGGTGAGGTGGCGCTGGCTGAAGGTGCCGCGCTCGGTGTCCTGGCCGGTGAGCCGGATGGGACGGCCCTGGAGCAGCAGCGAGCCGAGGGCGAGCGCCTCCGCGGTCGCCCAGTCGATCTCGCCCTCCTGGACCGCGGCGCGCCGCCGGTCCATCTGCTTGGCGAGCTTGGGGTTGAGGTTGAAGCGGTCGGGGAGGGTAAGCAGCTGCTCGTTGAGCCCGATCAGGGTGACCGCGCTGACCCCGGTGCGCCGCTCGGTGTCGCGGTCGATGGGGGGATGGAGGTCCTCCCACGGCTCCTCGGTGGGGCCCGTGGCGAGGCTGCTCTTCACCTTGTGGTGGGCCTGGCCGATCCGGTCGTAGGCGGCCTGGAACTGGGCGTCGGACTCCTCGCGGGTGATCAGCCCCTCGTCGATCAGCCGCTGCGCGTAGAGCTCGCGCGCGGTGGGATGGTTCTTGATCTTCGTGTAGATCGTCGGCTGGGTGTACGAGGGCTCGTCGGTCTCGTTGTGGCCGAAACGCCGGTAGCCGACGAGGTCGACGACCACGTCCCGGTGATAGGTGCGCCGGTAGTCGTACGCGAGGCGCATGGCGTGGATGCAGGCCTCGACGTCGTCGGCGTTGACGTGGACGATGGGGACGTCGAACCCCTTGGCGAGGTCGCTCGCGTAGCGCGTCGAGCGGCTCTCGTGGGGGTCGGTGGTGAAGCCCACCTGGTTGTTGGCGATGATGTGCACGGTGCCGCCGGTGGTGTAGCCGTCGAGCGCCTGGAGGTTGAGAACCTCCGCGACCAGGCCCTGCCCGGGGAAGGCGGCGTCGCCGTGGATGAGCACCGGCAGCGCCGCCTTGGGATCGACATAGATCGCCGCCGCGCTCCGCCTCGTCTGCTCGGCGCGGGTCCAGCCCTCGACGACCGGGTCGACGACCTCGAGGTGGCTGGGGTTGGAGAGCAGCCGCACGGTGATCGGCTTGCCCGAGTCGGTGAGGTAGGTGCCGGTGGCGCCCAGGTGGTACTTGACATCGCCGGTGGGGTCGTCGGGCTCGTCGCCGAGCAGGCGGCGCTGCTCGCCGCGCTCGAAGGGGACGAGGATGGAGTCGTAGGGGCGGTTGACGACGTGGGCGATGACCGCCAGCCGGCCGCGGTGGGCGGTGCCCACGACCACCGAGCCGATGCCGTCGGCGGCGACCATGGTGAGCAGCTCCTCGAGCATCGGCACCATGGCGTCGAGACCCTCGATCGAGAAGGTCTTCTGGCCGATGAAGGCGCGCCGGAGGTAGCGCTCCATGGCGTCGACCTTGGTGAGCCGCGAGAGCAGCTGCACCTTGCGCTCCGGCGAGAGCGAGCGGCGGTGGGCGCCGGACTCGATGTGCTCGCGCAGCCAGACGCGCTGCTCGTGGCTGGAGATGTGCTCGATCTCGTAGGCGATCTTGCCGGTGTAGGTCTCGCGCAGCCGGGGCAGCACCTCGGCGAGGGTCTCGCCCGGGACGTAGACGCGCAGCACCGAGGCGGGGACGGCGGCCATCAGCGCCGGGGTCAGCCCCACGGTGTGCGGGTCCATCGCCGGGTCGGCGGGGTGGTCGCCGCCGAGCGGGTCGAGGTCGGCGGCGAGGTGGCCGTGGGTGCGGTGCGCCTTGACCAGCGACATCCCCGCGCCGACCGCGGCGAGCAGCTCGTAGGAGCTGGTGGTCGGGGCTGTGGCGGCGGCCACGCCCGCGGCGGGCGCCGCGGCCGGCCGTGGCGCGGCCGCCGGCTCGGCGGCGGGCGGGGCCAGGCCGAGGCTGGTGAAGACCTCGGAGTAGAAGCCGTCGGCACCGTCGAGCAGCGCCTCGACGCGGCCGAGGAACTCACCCGACTCGGCGCCCTGGATGACCCGGTGGTCGTAGGTGCTGGTGAGGGTCATCACCTTGGCCATGCCGAAGTCGCGCAGCCGGGCCTCGTCGATGCCGCGCAGCTCGGCGGGATAGCCGATCGCGCCGGTGGCGACGATCGTCCCCTGCCCGGCCATCAGCCGCGGCACCGAGGCGACGGTGCCGAGCCCGCCGGGGTTGGTGAGGACGATGCTGGCGCCGCGCAGCTCGTCGACGCCGAGGCTGCCGCTGCGCGCCCGGGCGATCAGCCGCTCGTACTCGTCGCGGAAGGCGGCGAAGCCCCCCTTGGCGGCGTTGCGGATCACCGGCACGACCAGGAAGCGGCTGCCGTCCTTGCGGCGGGTGTCCACGGCGATGCCGAGGTGCGCCCCGGGCTGCACCCGCCAGGCGGCACCGTCGGCGGTGCGCTGGAGGTGGGTGGTCATCGAGGGCACGTCGAGGGCGGCGCGGACGATCGCGTAGCCGACCAGGTGGGTGAAGGAGACGTTCTCCGGCCGTCCCGCGGCGCGCAGCGCGTCGCGGAGCTCGCGGCGGCGGGCGTCGAGGGTGGTCACCGCGACCGTCCGGAAGGAGGTGGCGGTGGGCACCTCCCGGCTCTGCTCCATGAAGCCGGCGAGCGCCAGGGCGGGGCCGCGCAGCGGGGTGGCGCCCTCGGGCGGCTGTGCCGGGAGCGCCGCCGCGGGCGTGGCCGGCGCGGGCGTGGCCGGCGCCGGCGCGGGCGGTGCGCTCGCCGCGGCGGCGACGTCGGCGCTGCGCACCAGGCCGGCGGGGCCGCTGCCGGCGACCCTGGCCAGGTCGACGCCGTGCAGCGCGGCGGCGCGGCGGGCGAGCGGCGACGTGGCGCGATCGGGCCGGTGCGGCGAGAGCGGCACGAGGGGACGGCCGTCGGGGGGAACCTCCAGGGGCTGCTCCTCGGTGGAGCCGGCGACCGGGGGCGCCGGGGGCTCCTCGACTCGCTGCTCGAGCTTCGGAAGCGCGGGCTCGGCGGCGGGCGCGGGCCCGTCGGCGGCCGGCGGCGCCGGGGCCGGGGCGATGGTCGCGGGCATCGTCGCCGCGCCGGCGGCGACCACCCCGAGGACGCCGCCGACCTGGACCGAGGCGCCGGCGGCGGCGCGGATCTCGGCGAGCCGGCCGCTCGCCGGGGAGGGGACCTCGACGTCCACCTTGTCGGTGGTGACCTCGACGAGGGGCTCGTCGCGGCTCACCGCGTCCCCGACCTCCTTGAGCCAGCGGCTGACCGTCCCCTCGGTGACCGACTCTCCCATCGAGGGCAGGGAGATGTCGACCAGCTGGGTGGCGGCGTCGTCCGGCGGGGTCGCGACGGGTGCGGGGGCGGCGCCGTTGCCTGCGCTCCTCCCCCGGCGGCCGGCGGCCGCGGGTGCCCGAACGGGAGCGGCCTCCGCCGCGACGGGCTCCTCGGGGACGGCAGCGGGCGCGGGCGCGGAGGGCTCGGCCCCGTCGGCGTCCGCGGCGGCGCCGGCGGTGATCTCGCCGATCACCGCGCCCACGGCGGCGGTGGCACCGGCCTCGACCAGGATGCGCACGAGCACGCCGCTGGCCGGCGCGGGCACCTCGACGTCCACCTTGTCGGTGGTGACGTCGGCGAGGACCTCTCCCTCGGTGACCGCCTCCCCGGGCTTCCGTCGCCACTCGACGATGGTTCCCTCGGTGACCGACTCCCCCATCGCGGGGAGGGTCACGGGCACGGTGTCGGGCATGTCTCCTCGATGACCTCGCTGACTGTGTTCCTATCGTCGCACCTCGACGCGCGCTCACGGCGTGGCGGGCCGCCGACGCAGGCCCGGAGGAGGGCCCGTGGGGCCTTGACGGAGCCTGCCCAGAAGCTCAATATCTAGGGGCCTCCGGCCACGGCAACCCCAAGATGTGGGAAAATGGACTTCCTCCCGGGAAGCCCTGGGGAAACGGGTCGGGAGCTGCGTAGTCCCACTCGACGTCCTCCGCGCGCAGCGGACCTCAGCCCAGTTCGGAGACCAACCGTGGATGAACCCCTGCCCTCCTCCGGATCCTCCGGCGACCTCGACGCTCCGGCCCCCCAGCCGTCGGCGGACGTGCGCGGCGTGCGCTCGGGACGCCGGGGCGATTCCGCCGCGGGCCGCGGCCGCCCGGCGGAGCGGCGCGCCGCCGGCACCGCCGCCGGTGGTCTGAAGGTCGAACGGCGGTTCACCCGCGAGGGGACCCACCCCTTCGACGAGGTGCAGTGGGAGCGGCGCACCGCCGCCATCGGCAACGAGAAGGGCGAGATCGTCTTCGAGCAGCGCGACTGCGAGATCCCGGCCTCCTGGTCGCAGATGGCCACCAACGTGGTGGTGAGCAAGTACTTCCGCGGCCCGCTCGACACCCCGCGGCGCGAGACCAGCGTCCGCCAGGTGATCGGCCGTGTCTGCGACACCATCACCGCCTGGGGCCTCGAGGGCGGCTACCTGGCGGGACCGGAGTCGGCCCGCGCCTTCGGCGACGAGCTCACCCATCTGGTGCTCCACCAGATGATGTCCTTCAACAGCCCGGTGTGGTTCAACGTCGGCGTCCCCGGCACCCGCCCCCAGGCCTCGGCGTGCTTCATCAACAGCGTCGAGGACACGATGGACTCGATCCTGAAGCTGGCGCACACCGAGGGCATGCTCTTCAAGTACGGCAGCGGCACCGGCACCAACCTCAGCCCGATCCGCTCCTCGCAGGAGGCCCTCGCAGGCGGCGGCGCCGCCAGCGGCCCGGTGTCGTTCATGCGCGGCTTCGACGCCTTCGCCGGCGTCATCAAGTCGGGGGGCACCACCCGCCGCGCGGCGAAGATGGTGATCCTCAACGTCGACCATCCCGACATCCGCGAGTTCATCACCTGCAAGGTGACCGAGGAGCGCAAGGCCTGGGCGCTCATCGACGCCGGCTACGACGGCGCCTTCACCGGCGAGGCCTACAGCTCGATCTTCTTCCAGAACAGCAACAACTCCGTCCGGGTCACCGACGACTTCATGCGCGCGGTGATCGAGGACCGCGACTGGAACCTGCCCGCGGTCACCGATCCGAATCGCATCCTCGGAACCATCAGGGCGCGCGAGCTGATGCGGCTGATGGCGGAGTCGGCGCACCAGTGCGGCGATCCCGGCATCCAGTACGACACCACGATCAACGACTGGCACACCTCGGCGAACTCGGGGCGCATCAACGCGAGCAACCCGTGTAGTGAATACATGTATCTCGACGACTCCGCGTGCAATCTGGCGTCGTTGAATCTGATGCGGTTCCTGCGCGAGGACGGCACCTTCGACGTCGATGGGTTCCGCCACGCGGTGTCGATCACCATCACGGCGATGGAGATCCTGGTCAGCAACGCCAGCTATCCGACGCCGCGCATCGCCGAGAACAGCGAGCGCTACCGGCCGCTGGGGCTCGGCTACGCCAACCTCGGCGCGCTGCTGATGGCGCGCGGCGCTCCCTACGACTCGCCGCAGGGTCGCGAGCTGGCGTCGTGCATCACCGCGATCATGACCGGCGAGGCCTACGCGCAATCGGCACGTGTTGCCAAGGAGATCGGGCCGTTTGCCGGCTATGCGGAGAACCGGCAGCCGATGCTGCGGGTCATCGGCAAGCACCGCGAGGCCGCATACCGGATCGCCGACGACCACGTCGAGGCCCAGCTTCTCACCGCCGCTCGGCGCGCCTGGGACGAGGCCCACGAGCTCGGGGCGGTACATGGCTTCCGCAACGGACAGGCCAGTGTTCTGGCCCCAACTGGCACCATCGGATTCATGCTCGATTGTGATACCACCGGTGTCGAGCCCGACATCGCCCTGGTCAAGTACAAGAAGCTGGTCGGTGGTGGGATGCTGAAGATCGTCAATGGCACTGTGCCACTGGCGCTGCGCCGGCTCGGTTACGGCGAGGCCGCGGTCAAGGACATCATCGCCCACATCGACGCCAGGGACACCATCGAGGGCGCGCCCCACCTGCGCGAGGAGGACCTCGCCGTCTTCGACTGCGCCTTCAAGCCCGCGAGCGGGGCGCGGTCGATCGCCTGGCAGGGGCACGTGCGGATGATGGGCGCGGTGCAGCCCTTCCTCTCCGGGGCGATCTCCAAGACGGTGAACATGCCCCAGGACGCGAGCGTCGACGACGTCGAGCGCGCCTACCTCGACGCCTGGAAGATGGGGCTGAAGGCGCTCGCCATCTATCGCGACGGCAGCAAGCGCAGCCAGCCCGTCGGCACCACCGTCGACAAGACCACCGGCGCCAAGAAGCAGACCGCCGACCGGCCCCTGCGCCGCCGCCTTCCCAACGAGCGCCAGGCGGTCACCCACAAGTTCGAGATCGCCGGCCACGAGGGCTACATCACCGTCGGCCTCTACGAGGACGGCGCCCCCGGCGAGATCTTCGTGAAGATGGCCAAGGAGGGGTCGACGGTCAGCGGGCTGATGGACAGCTTCGCCACCGCGATCTCGCTCACCCTGCAGTACGGCGTGCCGCTCAAGGTGCTGGTCGACAAGTTCTCGCACGCCCGGTTCGAGCCCAGCGGCTACACCGGCAACCCCGAGATCCCCATCGCCAAGTCGATCATGGACTACATCTTCCGCTGGCTCGCCTCGCGGTTCCTCCCCTGGGAGGAGCGCGACGCGCTCGGCATCATCCGTCGCGACGGCACCGAGCCCGGCGACGAGCCCGAGGTCGAGACCCGCATCGCCGCCCGCCCCGCGGTCGCGACGGCGCGCACCGCCGACGTGCAGGTGGTGAGCCGCACCGCGCCGACGGCGTTCCTCAACCAGGAGGACGCCCCCTCCTGCAGCGACTGCGGCAGCCTGATGGTCCGCTCGGGGGCCTGCTACAAGTGCCTCAACTGCGGAGGCACGAGCGGCTGCAGCTGAGCCGGCCCGTCCCCGCCGGTCCGTCCCGGGCGACGGGCCGGTGGGGTGGGTTACCACTGTCCTCACCGGGGTTCTGTCAGAGTCTCCGGCTGACAGCCGAGCGGCCACTACTGGAGCGACGCCGTGACCGAACTGACAATCGAGGACGTCACCGCCGGCACCGGGACGGAGGCACGCCCCGGCGCCAGGGTGCATGTCCACTACGTGGGCACACTGCCCGACGGCAGCAAGTTCGACTCCTCCCGCGATCATGGCCGGCCCTTCTCCTTTCTCCTCGGCCGCGGCCAGGTGATCGAGGGATGGGACCAGGGGGTCGCGGGCATGCGCGTCGGCGGCGTGCGCCGGCTGGTGATCCCTCCCGCGCTCGGCTACGGCGATGCGGGCGCTCCGCCGGTGATCCCGCCCGGCGCCACCCTGCACTTCGAGGTCGAGCTGCTCGAGGTCGGCTGACGGGCGCGCCCGGTCCGGTCAGAGCTCCTGCTCGGTCGGGCGCAGCAGCATCTCGTTGACCGCGACGCGGCGGGGACGGGTGACGATGTAGGTGACCGCGTCGGCGATGTCCTCGGCATGGAGCATCTCCATCGACCCGAAGACCCCCCGGATGCCCTCGAGGATTTCGGGGCGGTTGTGGGTCGCCAGCTCGGTCTGGGTCGCTCCGGGCTCGACCAGCGAGACGCGCACGTGGCGGCGGGTGACCTCCTGGCGCAGCGCCTCGGTGAAGCCGGTGACGCCGAACTTGGTGGCGTTGTAGACGGCGCGGCCGGAGTGCGGGAACCGGCCCGCGGTGGAGCTGATGTTCACCATGTCGGCGACCCGCCGCGGCGAGTCCTCCGCGGCGCGGAGCAGGTGGGGCAGCGCTGCGTGGGCGCAGTAGAGCAGGCCGAGCACGTTGAGCTCGACCATCCGCTGCCACTCGGAGAGCGGCGCATCGAGCACCGGGCCGAGCAGCATGAGGCCGGCGTTGTTGACAAGTGTGTCCAGCCGGCCGAGCTCGGTGACGGTGCGCTCGACCGCCTGCGTGGCCTGCGCCTCCTCGGTGACGTCGGCCTCCAGCACCAGGACGGTCCCGCCCGGGGCGTCCTACTCGTCGGCGGCGGGTGGAGGCACCACCAGAGCCCAGCCGGCGCTGCCGTTCGCCCACTCCAGGGCGAGGCCGCAGCGCTCGGCGCGGATGAGCGTCTCGCCCCACTCCACCGGACGGTCGCCGGCGCGGCCGAGGCGCTCGATGAGCACGGCGGGCTGGCGCTTCTCGAGCCCGAGCAGGCGGCGGGGCTCGCCGACGGGGAG
>DATARS010000207.1:0-10522 GCA_036269455.1 Candidatus Dormiibacterota bacterium
CAGTCGCGCATTCGGTCGAGGCGCTCGAACTCGATACCGATTCCACCATCCCTGTGCGCGCGTGCGATCGCGCGGGGTGGCGATCCGGCGCCGCCACCCCGCAGACAATGGAGAGGGAATGAGCATGCGCGCGCACGGACACGTGCGCGCCGACGGAGCCTCCGTTGTGACAGGGCGTGGGCCATCCTCCACCGACCTGCTGATCGGTGGCGATTTCCGTTGTGGGGCAACGAGACAGGGCCTGGTCCGTGGACAAGGCCCTGTGATGTCGGAGGGGTTGTGGCTCTCGTGGCTACGGCTCGTGCTCTCCAGTGCATCTGCAGGGCCTGGCCGCCCATGACGGGGCGCGGCCGGCCGCGGAGTTCGTTTGCCGTCGCGAGCGCCGGCGGAGCCGCGGTGAGGCGCCGTTCACCACGCCCGGGCGGCAGAAAGGGGGACCCCCTCGGCGGCATACCGGGCCTCCCGGTATGATCAGGGTCGGGCCCATGCGTGCGAGGAGGCGTCTCAGCGTGTCCCAGAGAATCTCCGCCAGGGAGGCGTCCCTGGATGAGAAGGTGAGCCAGCTGCGGGCGATCGCCGAGCGGGTCGAGGAGGACCTGCTCGCGGCCCGGCATCTCGTCGAGGGGATCCTCGCCGGGTGCCCGGAGAGTGAGGCGGCCTACAGCCAGCCCTGGACCGAATGGCTGGCGGGAGCGAAGGCATGCCACGACGAGCTCGTCCGTCTCGCCGACGCAGTGGACAGCGCGGGGTCGTCGCGATGAAGGTCAGGAGGGTCTCGGAGTGAGCACGGAGCGACAGTCGCGAGAGGTCGCCGAGGCGGCACGTGAGACGGAGTGGACACTCCCCAGCTTCGGCAAGGAACTCTTCCTCGGCCGGCTCCGGCTCGACCTCGTCCACCCCCATCCGCGTCCCACCTCGGAGTCGGTGGCGAAGGGCGAGGAGTTCCTCGCCCGGCTCGAGGCGTTCCTGCGGAGCAGCGTCGATCCGCTGGTGATCGAGCGCGACGGCCAGATCCCCGACGAGGTGGTGCGCGGGCTGGCGAAGCTCGGCGCCCTGGGGATGACCGTCCCCGAGGAGTACGGCGGGGTGGGGCTGTCCAAGCTCTACTACACCCGCGCCCTGCAGCTGGCCGGCTCGGTGCACGGGTCGATCAGCACCCTGCTGAGCGCCCACCAGTCGATCGGCGTCGCCCAGCCGCTGATGCTCTTCGGCACCGAGGAGCAGAAGCGGAAGTACCTGCCCCTGGTGGCCCGCGAGGAGATCAGCGCCTTCCTGCTCACCGAGCCCGATGTGGGCAGCGACCCGGCCCGGATGTCGAGCTCGGCCGTCCCCACGGAGGACGGCAGCGCCTACATCATCAACGGCCTCAAGCTCTGGACGACCAACGGGGTCATCGCCGACCGGCTGGTGGTGATGGCCAAGATTCCGCGCTCCGAGGGTCATCGCGGCGGGATCAGCGCCTTCATCGTCGACGCGCACTCGCCGGGGATCACCGTCGAGTACCGCAACGAGTTCATGGGGATGAAGGGCATCGAGAACGGGGTCACCCGGTTCGTCGACGTCCGGGTGCCCGCCTCCGACCTGGTCGGCGGCGAGGGACTGGGGCTGAAGATCGCCCTCACCACCCTCAACACCGGCCGGCTCTCGCTCCCCGCGGTCTGCGCCGCCAGCACCAAGTGGGCGCTCAAGGTCGCCCGCGAGTGGTCGAACGAGCGGGTGCAGTGGGGCAAGCCGATCGGCCAGCACGAGGCCGTCGGCCAGAAGATCGCCTACATCGCGGGCATGGCCTACGCCCAGGAGGCGGTGGTCGAGATCTGCGCGCTGATGGCCGACGCCCACGACCGCGACATCCGCATCGAGGCGGCGCTCGCCAAGCTCTTCACCTCCGAGGTGGCCTGGCTCGCCTGCGACGAGCTGATCCAGATCCGCGGCGGCCGCGGCTTCGAGACCGCGGCCTCGCTCAAGGCCCGCGGCGAGCGGCCGGTCGGCGTCGAGCAGGTGCTCCGTGACCTGCGCATCAACCGGATCTTCGAGGGATCCTCGGAGATCATGCGTCTGCTGATCGCCCGCGAGGCGGTCGACCAGCACCTCAAGGTGGCGGGCGCGCTCGTCGACGACAGGACCGACGCGCGCACCAAGCTGAAGGCCGCCGTCGGCGCCGGCAAGTTCTACGCCGGCTGGCTGCCCCAGCTCGCCGTCGGCCAGGGCACCCTGCCGAACGGCTTCCCCGAGTTCGGCCGGCTCGCCGAGCAGCTGCGCTTCGTCGAGCGCTCGAGCCGCAAGCTGGCGCGCTCGATCGTGTACGGCATGGGCCGGTGGCAGGCGAAGCTGGAGTTCCGCCAGAACTTCCTGGGACGCCTCGTCGACATCGCCGCGGAGCTCTTCGCGATGACCTGCTGCTGCGTCCGCGCCCAGATGCTGGTCGCGCAGGGCTCAGCCGACGCCTCCGGCGCCATCGACCTCGCCGAGCTCTTCTGCCGCGGCTCGCGGCGGCGGGTCGAGCACCTCTTCCACGACCTCATGCACAACGACGACGCCCACAACGTCGAGACCGCGCAGCGGGTGCTCGAGGGGCAGTTCCTGTGGGCGGAGGCGGGGATCATCGACCCCGCGGGCGACGGGCCGATGCTCGGCCTGCCCTCCCCTGAGGGGGCGGTCAACGTGCACCGGGGCAACCTGGCGCGCCAGAAGGAGCCTGCCACCGCGAACCGGTGAACCCCCGTTCACATGGCGGGATGGCAGTGGCCGGCACCGCGCACGGCCCTGCCATCCCGTCGGTTCACCCGGTCGCGGCCCGGCGGCGGGCCTCGAGGCGGTCGAGGAAGGCGCTGATCGACGCCAGCGTCTCCGGCGACCGCCAGCCCGCGAGCGCCCGGGCCTCGGCGGCTCCGCCGGCGGCGATGCGCTCGGTGGCGGGCTGGTGCAGCCGCTCCTTGGTGCTCGCGTAGACCGGCGCCGGGATCCGCGCCAGGGCGCGGGCGCGCGCCGTCGCCTCGTCGAGCAGTGCCTCGGCGGCGACGATGTCGTGCACCAGCCCGCGCGCCTGCGCGCCGGCGGCGTCGAGCAGCCGGGCGGTGAGCATCAGCTCGCCGGCGGCCGGGCCGGCGGCGTGGCGGACGATCTCGAAGGCGGCGTTGGGGAAGGGGACGCCGACGCTCAGCTCGCTCAGCCCGATGCTGCCGCCCGACATCAGCCGCACATCGCAGGCGCAGGCGAGGACGCAGCCGCCAGCGATGGCGTGGCCGTTGATCGCAGCGACCACCGGCCGCGGGCAGTCGAAGACCGCCAGGAGGGCGTCGTTGAGCGCGGGGAGGAACTCGCCCAGGTAGGCGGCGCCGCCGTCGACGACCCGGCGCAGGTCGACGCCCGCGCAGAACGCCGCGCCCTGCCCGGTGAGCACGATCGCGCCCGCCGAGCCGAGACCGCGCATGGTGGTGGCGATCTCGCGGAGCAGCTCGGTGTCGAGGGCGTTGACCCGGCCGTGCTCGATGCGGGCGACGGCGATGCCGCCCCGTTCCTCGACCCCGATCATCGCGGTGATCCCTCCGTCATCCGCTCAGATGCGGCTCTGCAGCGTCGCCAGTCCCGGGCCGGAGAGCTCGGCGAGCGCCCCTGCCCGTCCGGTCATCGCCAGCAGCAGTGCGAGCATCGGACCGCTCACCTCCGGCCCCGTCCCCGTCGACCAGTCGGTGTCGGTCGCCTTGAGAGTCAGGCCGGTGATCCGCTTCTTGGTCCCGATCAGCAGGTTGCTGCCCTTGTAGAAGTCGGCGCAGCGGGTGAGCATCGCCATCGGATAGGTGTGGGTGATGCCGAGCGGCCGGCGGATGTCCTCGCCATGGAGGGCCGCCTCGCCGAGCATGGCGTCGATCGGTCCGGGCGGATGGGTGGTGGCGTTGAGCTGCGTCTTGAAGCGGGCCAGCGCCTCCGCGCCGTCGGTCCCGCGCTCTTCGGCGACGTCCTTCGCGGCCATCGCGTTGAAGCGGAAGCCGGAGCCGGCGAACTTGCCGAAGAACCTCGGAGGGGTCGTCTTCGCGGTCGCGGTCATGTGCGCGAGGACGTCGCGCACCGACCAGCCCGCGCAGAGCGAGGGGGTGTCCCACTGCGAGGCCTGGAGCGGCTCCAGGTCGGCGACGAGTGCGGCGCGCTCGGCGTGGATCATCGGCCAGGGATCAGCTGCTGCCACCGGTGTCCTCCTGTCAGCCCACCCTCGTCCCCCGCCCGGCATTGTGCCGCGCGGGTGGAGCGGGGCGGCGTCGCGGCTATGCGGTGGCGAGCTCGACGAGCAGCTCGGCGACGGGCACGCAGAACTCGTCGTTGTCCCAGTAGTCGTGGGCGGGAAGCCCGCCGCCTCCGGCGGTGTGGGCGACGTTGTCGACGTGGACGTCGCGCACCGGGATGGGCTGCGGCTCGCCGGTCTCGGGGTCGTGGCCGGCGAACAGGCCGGGGGCTCCGGCGGGCTCGGGCTGCCCCGCCCGCCATTCCTGCGGCGGCGCCAGCGGGTCGGCGACCGGGTCGCGCTCGTCGACGAAGTTGATCCACGGTCCGCGCAGGTCGTGCAGGTTGAAGCCGTCGGTGCCCCAGCCGAGCAGGTCGACGTACTTGCGCAGCGGGCTGCCCGCGGTCACCAGCGCGGCGACGCGCTCGAGCAGCGGCGGCGGCAGCTGGCCGAGCACGTCGAAGGCGACAACGCTGCCGTTGCTGTGGCCGTTCACCACCACCCGGTCGACGTCCTCGCGGAGCAGAAGGCGGGTCAGCACCTCGCGGATGAAGGCGCGCACCCGCTCGCGGAGCTGGTTGCGCGCCACGTAGGCGGCGACGTCGTCCTCGATGGTGTGGAGCACCCCGATCAGCCCGCTGGGGCGCGCCGGCGCGTCCTTCGGCGGATGGCGGTGGAGGATCCCGGGGAGGAGGTGGTGCTGCACCGGGTGGACGTCGGTGCGCACCCGCAGCGAGGGCCGGGTGGTCGGCGGCGGCGGCGGACCCGAGCGGTGGTGGAGGAGGGCCCCGATGTCGCGGATCGCCATGCGCACCACGCCGCCGAGGGTGGCGTAGTGGGTGAGCGAGGAGATGCCGAGCGCGCCGACGTCGACGAGCGCCGCGGCGTCGCCCCCCTCCTCCTCGAGGTGCGAGTAGATCGCCGCCACGTGTGCGATCCCGCCGTCGCCCGCGGTGAGCCGCTGCCAGTCCTCGGTGACCTCGGTGCGCCAGCGGCCGCCGTCGCTGCGCAGCCTGCCCAGGCGCGCCAGCCCCGGCTCCTCGGCCTGGCTCTCCGGTGGCCAGGTGCTCTGGACGTAGACCGGGCCGCGGTCGCGGTTGGGATCGTCACCGAGGCGGTCCCCGAGGGTGGCGCGCAGCCGCTCGTGGAGGTCGTCGGCGAAGCCGGGCACGCCCTCGGCGGGGGGCTGCTGGAAGCCGACGCCGTGGATGGTGAGCAGGCAGGTGAGCCCCATGGTGTCGGGGCCCATCCTACCCAGGTGTCAGGGCGGCGACATGCCCAGCGCCATCTCGGCGAGCCGCCGGCCGATGAGCGGCGCGAACTTGAAGCCGTGGCCGCTGCACGCCGACCCGACGATGAGCGGACCGTGCCGCTCGAGGACGAAGCCCTCGTCCGCGGTGTTGGTGTAGAGGCACGTCTCGCTCCGCCGGGGGACGGGATCCGCGCCCGGGCAGCGGGCCGTGACCCACTCGGTGATGCGCCGGGCGGTCTCGTGGTCGACCTCCGCGGGGGAGTCCGGGTCGACGACGTGGGTCGCCTGGTGGATGCCCGCCTTGACCCCGTCGCCGGGGCTGTGCAGCAGGTAGCGCGAGCCGGTGCCCCAGTCGACCAGCGTCGGCGTGGGATCCGGCAGCCCGCCGGGGACGGCGAAGTAGGCGACCGTCTCGCGGGTGGCGACGGTGGGCAGCTCGACCCCGGCACCGGCAAGCAGCGGGCGCGCCCAGGCGCCGGCGGTGACCACCGCGGCATCCGCCCGCAGCGTGCCGGCGGTGGTCTGCAGGCGGACGCCGCCGGCGACGGTCTGGAGGCCGAGCACCGCGACGCCCTCGCGCAGCCGGGCGCCGCGCGCCACCGCGGCCGACACCAGGGTGCGCCAGGCGAGCTCGGCGCGGATCACCGCGCCGTCGGGCTGGTGCAGGGCCGCCGTCCCCGGTTCGATGGTCAGGGCCGGGAACCGCCGCGACACCGCGGTGGCGTCGAGCAGCTGGAAGCGGACTCCGCACCCCTCGAGCACCGCGGCGCGGGTGGCGAGGTCCTCGCCGGTGTCGAGTCCGCCTCCGGCGAGCAGCAGGGTCTCGCCGCTCTCGGCCTCGAGCCGGCGCCAGAGCGGCAGAGCCTCCTGGGCCATGCGCACGTGCTCGGCGTCGGGGTAGGAGAGGCGGAAGATCCGGGACGGGCCGTGGCTCGAGCCGTGGGCATGGCCGGTGGCGAAGCGCTCGAACAGGGTCACCGCCGCGCCGGCACGGGCGAGCCACCAGCCCGCCGCCGCTCCCATCACCCCGGTGCCGACGACGGCGACGTCCACCATCAGGCGGGGCGGCGCTCGGCTCCCCCGCCGAGCAGGCGGGCGGGGCGCAGCGCGCTCGCGTCGACCCCCTGAGCGGCCAGGTCGGTGGGGACCGGCTCGCCGCGCACCGCCGCCGCCGCAAGCCGGGCCAGCGCCGGCGACATCTGCAGGCCGTAGCCGCCCTGGCCGGCCATCCAGATGAAGCCCTCGGCGCCGTCGACGTGTCCGACCACGGGCTCGCCATCGGCGGAGAACGAGCGCAGGCCGGCCCAGGCGGTGGCCACGCTGCGCAGCCCCAGCGTGGTCATGGCGTTGACCGCCTCGATCGCGCGGGCGATCTCCATCTCGTCGGGGCGGGCGTCGTGGGCGTCGACCGGGGTCGCGTCGGCGGGCGAGACCAGCACCGACTCGCCCTCGCCGCGGAAGTAGAAGCTCTCGTCGGCGGCGATCACGAAGGGCCATCCCGCCGGCGATCCGGTCGCGCGGCAGCGGGAGAGGAAGATGGTCCTCCGCCGTGGCTGGATGCCCAGCCCGGCCAGCCCGGCGAGCCGGGCGACCGGGTCGGCCCAGGCGCCGGCGGCGTCGACCACGACCGCGGCCTCCACCGTCGTCGTCCCCGCCTCGAGCGTCCATCCGCCCGGCCGGCGGCGGAGGGCGTGGAGGCGGTCGCCGAGCAGGATGCGCCCGCCCCGCGCCCGCAGCCGGGCGGCGAAGGCGGCGAGGAGCGCGGCGACGTCGAGGTCGGCGGCGGTCTCGTCGATGGCGGCGGCGGCGAGCACGCCGGCGCGCAGCGCCGGGCAGAGCGCCAGCGCGCCGGCCACCGGCAGCTCGCGGGTGGCGCCGCCGGCCTGGGCGGCGAGCAGCGCCCGCAGCCGCGGCTCCGACGCCGCGCTCGCCACATAGACGACCGCGCGGGGGTGCAGCAGCGGCCGCCCGGCCTCCTCACCGAGCTCCGCGAACCCGGCGAGGCTGGCGGCGGTGAGCCGGCGCACCATCGGCGGGCCGTAGCTCGGCACGTAGGATGCGGCGGAGCGCCCGGTGGCGTGCAGGCCCGGCTCGCGCTCGGCCTCGAGGACCACCACGGTGCGGTCGAGGGCGAGCTCCGAGGCGATCGAGATCCCGGCGATCCCGCCGCCGATCACCGCCACGTCGGCGTGCATCAGCCTGCTCGGCGCTCCGCCGGGCGGCCTGCGCCGAGAGCGCGGGCGAGCGCGGGGACCACCTCCTCCCAGGACGCGACCAGGGCGATGTCCGCCGCCTCGTGAATCGGCGCCGCGGGGTCGGGATTGACGGCGAGCACGGTGCCCGCGCCGCGGGTGCCGGCGACGTGGTTGAACTTGCCGGCGACGCCGAGGCCGATGTACAGCCGGGGCGAGATGCTCAGCCCGGTGATGCCCACCTGGCGCGAGCGCGGCAGCCAGGCCCGGTCGGTCACCCGGCGGGTCGCCGCGAGCTCGGCGCCGAGCACCTCGAGCAGCGGGCGCAGCGCGGGGTAGCCCTCGGGGGGCACGCCGCCGCCGACGCAGACGACCGTCTCGGCACGGGCCAGGGCGTCGGGATCGTCGTCGCGCTGGTGGCCGGTGCGGAGGATGCGTCCCCGGGCGGTGGCGGTGAGCACCGGTTCGACCCGGGCGAGCGAGCCGGCGCGCGGGGTGAGCAGGGGAAGGCTGCCGGGGCGCACCGTCGCCAGCTGGGTCGGTGAGCCGGAGGTGATCGCCGCCACCAGGCTGCCGCCGAAGGCGGGCTTCCACCCGACCAGGCGGCCGTCCTCGACGTCGAGGTCGACGGCGTCGCCGATCAGGCCGGCGCCGAGGCGGGCGGCGATTCGCGAGCCCACCTCGCGCCCCCACATCGTCGCGGGGAGCAGCAGCGCCCAGGGGACGCGAGCGGCGCACCAGGCGGCGGCGGCGGCGGCGACGTCCTCCTCGACGGCGGCGCCGTGGACGAGCGCCATGCAGTCGGCGCCCCAGGTGGCCGAGTCCGGGGCGACGCCGTCGACACCGAGGACCAGCACCTCGCCGCCGATCTCGCCGGCGAGGCGGGCGGCGGTCCCGAGCAGCTCACGGGTGGCCCGGGGCCGGCCGGGGTCGGAGAGGACCGCGACGCAGGGACCGCCGGCTCCGGGGGCGCTCGCGGGCACGGCGCCGTGGTCGGACCAGCCGCCGGACTCGAGCGCCCGGCGCTCCTCGAGGGTCGCCACGGCGCGGCGGACCTGCTCGGGCACGGGGCCCTCGAGGCGCAGGCGGAGGCGCTCGGCGGCGAGGTGACGGACCCGCCCCACCCGGGTCGGGCTGCCCGCCTCGCCCCAGGGGCCGGACCCGAGGGCGGCGGCGTCGAGGCGCCGGATGCGCTCGGCGGCGACCGCGGCGCGGTCCTCGGGCGGCATCTTGCAGGGCTCACAGAGCCGTTCGGCGCAGGAGATCACCGCCGGGAGCGCGGCCTCCATCGTGGTGCTGCCGTCGTCGGTTTCGCAGCGGACCCGCAGCCGCCCGGCCTCGACGCCGAGCTCGCGAACGGCGGCGAGCAGGGGGAGGTCGAGGAGCTCGGCGAGCTCGGCGGGGACCTGGGCGGTGTCGGAGTCGACCGAGTTGCGCCCGCAGATCACCACGTCGACGTCGCCGAGGAGCGCGATCGCCGCGGCCAGCGCGCGCGCGGTCGCCAGGGTGTCGCTGCCGGCGAGGGCGGGGTCGGTGACGAGCACGCCGCGGTCCGCTCCCCCGGCGATCGCCTCGCGCAGGCAGTCCTCGGCGGAGGGCGGCCCCAGGGTGATCACCGTGCAGGAGCCGCCGCCCGCGGCCAGCCGCACCCCGGTGGTGACGGCGCGGCGGCAGTAGGGGTTCATCTCCGGCTCGAGGCCCGCGCGGACCAGGCGGCCGTCCTCCCCGAGCGCCATCGCCTCGAAGCGGGGCACCTGTTTGACCAGAACGGCCACCCGCAGCCCCGCGGGGCGTTCGGCCTCGGTCACTGGGTCCACGCCACCCACATTACCCGCCTTGGATCAGGCTCCGCGGCGGCTTGATCGGACCGTGACCGCGCCGATGGCGACGGCGAGCAGGACCAGGGCGCCGAGCGCCAGCCGCAGCAGGGTGTGCGAGCCGTCGGGGGCGTCCGTGTTCACGGTGAAGTCGGCCGCGAAGGGGTTGGAGCTGTGGTGGGTCTGGAGCAGGAGGCTGTCCACCTCCTGGTAGGCGGAGTAGACCGCGTCCGTCGTCGGGGCGGTGAGCAGGATGCGGTCGACCCTCCCGGCGCCGGAGACCAGCCCCTGGGCGGTGGTGATCGGCACCACGGTGACGTCGTCGAGGCCCGAGGACCCGCTCGCCGGCGGGCTGAGGACGGCGGCGACGGTCAGGGGGGTGGCCCGGATCTGCACGGTCTTGCCGACGGCGTTGCCGCCGGGGAAGAGCGCGTCCGCGATGAAGCTGCCGAGCACCACGACCCGGGCGCCGGAGGTGACCTGGGCGGCGGTCAGCGGGGTGCCCTGGGCGAGCGCACGGTGCATCACCGCCATCCAGCCGGCGGTCGATCCGGTCAGCGTCGTCGTCGCCCGGTGGCCGCCCGCGGTGACCGTCTCGCCTCCGCTCTGGACGATCGGGGCAACCGCGTTGGCGTCCGGCACCACGGTGGAATCGGCGAGGGCGGCGGCGTCCGCCATGGTGAGGGTGCCGGCGCCGCCCGATCGGGGCAGGACGGTGACGAGGTCGGCCGGCCCGGCCGGGGTCGAGCCCCGCAGGCTGAGCAGCAGGCCGGCGAGCGACGCCACCGCGACGATGGTGCAGGCGGCGACGATGGCACGGATGCGCCGCGGGGTCAGCCGGACCCGCGGGCGGGGCCGGCGGCGCGGGACCGAATCGATCACCCGGGCGGCGGCGGGGAGGTCGGCCGGGGTGACGACGACCATCCGGGGGGCGGGCGGCGCCGGGGGCGCGATCAGCTCGACCTCGGGCGCGGGTGCGGGTGCGGGCCGGGGCGCCCGTGGCGCTCGCGGGGCGCGCGGGGCGCGCGGGGTGGTGGCGCGCGTC
>DATARS010000208.1:0-15897 GCA_036269455.1 Candidatus Dormiibacterota bacterium
CGTGGAGTACACCGGCAGGGCGGCGCACGCGTCGGTGCACCCCGAGGACGGCATCAACGCCGCCGACGCGCTCACCGTCGCCCAGGTCGCCATCGGCCTGCTCCGCCAGCACCTGCGCGAGAACGACCGCGTCCACGGCATCGTCACCCTCGGCGGCGGCGCCCCCAATGTCGTCCCCGCGCACACCACCGGGCAGTGGTACGCGCGCTCGGCGACGCTCGCCGAGCTCGCCGAGCTCGAGCCGCGGGTGCGCGCCTGCTTCGAGGCGGGCGCTCTCGCCACCGGCTGCGAGCTCACCTATCACCCCGACGCCCGCCCCTACTCGGAGTTCCGCGTCGACCACGGCCTCGCCGCCGTCTACCGGCGCAACGCCGAGCAGCTGGGCCGGCGCTTCGTCGAGCCGGGCGGCCCCGCCGACCGCATGCTCGGCTCCACCGACATGGCCAACATCTCGCTGGCGCTCCCCTCCATCCATCCGATGCTCGACATCGACGCCCAGGGTTCGTCGAACCACCAGCCCGAGTTCGCCGCCCACTGCGTCCGCCCCGCCGCCGATCGCGCGGCCCTCGACGGCGCCATCGCGATGGCGTGGACGGCCATCGACACGGCACTGGATCCGGACACCAGCGCGCGGCTGCGGGGTGGGGTCTGAGATTCGACCGGAGGACCGCCGATGACTCCGACGACCGCCCCAACCCCGATCCCCACGGCGACCGCCGCCCCGGTGACCGCCGTCGACTGCGCCATCGCCGGCGGCGGCCCCGCCGGGATCCTGCTCGGGCTGCTGCTCGCCCGCCGCGGGGTGCGCGTGGTGGTGCTCGAGAAGCACGCCGACTTCCTCCGCGACTTCCGCGGCGACACCATCCATCCCTCGACCCTCGAGGTGATGGACGACCTCGGGCTCGCCGACCGCCTGCTCCGGATCGACCACCACGTCACCACCACCCTCCAGCTCGGCGTCGGCGACCGGCACCTCACCCTCGGCGACTTCAGCCGGTTGCCGAGCCGGTTCCGCTACGTCGCCTTCATGCCCCAGTGGGACCTGCTCGAGTTCCTCAGCAGCGAGGCCGCGCGGTACCCGACCTTCGAGCTGCGCCGCTCCTCCGAGGTCACCGGGCTGATCCAGGAGGGCGGGGTGGTGCGCGGGGTGCGCTACCGCGACGCCGCCGGCGTGCACGAGCTGCGTGCCGCCCTGGTGGTCGCCGCCGACGGCCGCCGCTCGGTCCTGCGCGACGCCGCCGGGCTCCGCCCGGTGTCCAGCTCGCCGCCGATGGACGTGCTCTGGCTGCGGGTCTCGCGCCTGCCCTCCGACCCGGATACGGTGTTCGCCCAGCTCGGCTCGGGTGACTTCGTGGTGCTCCTCAACCGCGGCAGCTACTGGCAGATGGGCTATGTGATCCCCAAGGGCGAGGACGCCCGGGTGCGCGCCGCCGGGCTGCCCGCGCTGAGGGCGCGGATCGCCGAGCTCGCCCCGGTCGTCGCCGGGCGGGTCGGCGAGATCGACAGCTGGGACGGCGTCCACCTGCTGACCGTGGAGGCCAACCGGCTGCGCCGCTGGCACCGGCCGGGTCTGCTCTGCATCGGTGATGCCGCCCATGCGATGTCGCCGGTCGGCGGCGTCGGCATCAACCTCGCCGTCCAGGACGCGGTGGCCGCCGCCAACCTGCTCGCCGGCCCGCTCGCCGCCGGGACGGTGACCGACGCCCGGCTCGCCGCGGTGCAGCGCCGCCGCGAGCTGCCCACCCGGATCATCCAGGCGTTCCAGGGGCAGATGCAGAAGATGGTGCTGGGCCCGGCGCTGCGGGGCGAGGGCGGGATCGCGTCGGTCCCCCGGATCGTGCGCATGCTCGGCCGGATCCCGCTGCTCCGCGACCTGCCGGTCCGGCTGATCGCGCTCGGCGTCCGCCGCTCCCACGTCGACGGATAGTCCCGCGGAGGGAGGGCCCGGCTACATCCCGGTGTCGACGGGGAGCAGGCCGTGGCTGACGGTCATGCCCACCGCGGCGAGCAGGAGCATGCCGAGGTAGGCGGCGCCGATCCCGAAGCGGGTCGACGCGGGCATTCGCGTGTACTCCGGGTTGGTGCGCGCCTGGCGGAAGCGCTGCACCGTGCTGATCCCGCCGAGGATCAGGATGATGACCAGGAAGGGGTTGAGATGGCCGGCGGCGAGCATCGCCGCGGCGTAGAGGCCGACGATGACCAGCCCGGCCAGGTTCGCCCAGCGGCTCAGCGCCCCGGCGACCCGGCCGCCGTCGAGCGGCGCCATCGGCACCAGGTTGAAGAGGTTGAGGAAGAACCCGAAGTAGGCGATGCCGATGAGCAGCCCGTGGAGGTAGCCACCGGGGAGGCTCAGGCCCCAGAGGAGCACGGCGAGCGCGCCGGCGGTCCCGACCACCGGGCCGCCGATGGCGATCACCGCCTCCTGGCGCGCGTCCCGGGGAGGCTGGCGCAGGCCGATGACCGCGCCGAGCGGGCCGAGGAAGATGGGCAGCCCGACGGCCACGCCCTCGCGCTTCGCGAAGAGCAGGTGGCCGAACTCGTGCACCGCGATCAGGGCGAGCACGCCGGCGCCGAAGGCCGGGCCGAAGGTCAGGGTGAGCAGCCCCAGGCTGATCAGCATCGAGATGAGCGTCGGCCCCAGCTTGCCCAGCTTGAGCAGCACCACGCCGTACTTGGCGGCGCCGGCGAGCAGGGCGACGAGTCCGCCGGCGAGGCCGCCGCGCCGGCGCGGAGCCGGCGGCGCGTAGACGGGGGAGGGGGAACCGGGCGTGCTCAGCTCGCTCATGGCTCCAGTGTGATACCCGGGGATCACCCGTCCGTAAACCAGCATGTGAAAAGGGGGTGGCGGGGTGACGCGGAGGCCGTTACCCTAGGCGTCCCTCGGCCCGAGCGGACGCCTCCCGACCCGGCATGGGATCGCACTAGAGGCAAAGTGGGTATACCCGGCGCGCGTATACCTGTCCCGCTCCTATTGGCACTCACCAACCCCGCTGATAACGTCCGCCGGATCAGGGGCAGCGGAGGAGGTGACGGGTGCTCGCAGAGTTGAGTGATACCGGCGTTTTCAGTGTGTGGGTGGCATCGGTTCTGGGGTCGGCCATCGCGGTCATCGTGGTGGTCTGGCTCATCTGGGGGATCACCAAGAGCGCGTTGACGATCGACGAGTACGCGGACGGCGTGATCGTCACAGCGCTGCGGATCCTCGACAACACCGCTCCACTCGCCGCGGTCGAGACCACGGTGGCGGTTGGTGTGGATCTGCTCAACACCGTCAGGGGCATCGAAGCCGGAGGCGCCGCCATCCTGGCGACCGCCGCGGCCGGCCCGGGAGGAGGGAGGTGACCATGCTCGCCGTCAGCGACATCGAGGTCTACACCCTCTGGTGGATCGCCGTGGCGGTCGCCTTCGTGGTGGTGATCGTGGCCGCGGGGCTGCTCACCAACATCCTGGTGATCGCAAAGAACATCGGCGGCAACGTGTCGACGATCCTCGGCGCCGGCGCCAAGATCCTCGACAACACCACGCGGCTGCGGCTGCTGGTGAGCGTGTACGGCGCGGTCGTCCCGATCCGGACCACGGCGCTGCACATCAACGAGGTGTGCGCCGCGATCGCCGGACACGGGAAGGTCTGCAAGCACTGCCCGGCGTGCGTCAGCCCGCAGGGCAAGGTCACCCCGACTCTCGGCACCTGGAGCAGGTGACGCCGAGCCGGTCACGGTAAGACGAGGCGGGACAAGGAGGGTTTGGGTTTGCCGGAGTTCATGCTGGTCCTGACCATGCTGGCGGCGCTGGCGCTGCTGCTGGTGGTCGCGGGGTACGTGATCGCCATCACCCGCGTGCTCCGCGGCTTCGGCGCTCGTCAGGGGTGCGATCTCGAGAAGATCGTCGGAGCGCTCAAGGCGATCGTCGCCGAGACCGCCATCCTCAACGCCATCCCCGAGGTCAACAAGGAGCTGCGCACCATCGGCGCCGGTCTCCAGTCGATCGACGGGCACCTCATCACCTTCGTGCAGGCGCAGGAGTAGACGACATGCAAATGCTCGCCTTCGTGCCCAGCGACACCTTCCTCAACGCCTGGGCGATCTTCCTGCTGCTGGTCGCGGTGGTGGTGGTGCCGGTGCTGCTGGTGCTGCTGGCGCGGCTGATCGCCGTCGCCATGACCATCAACCGGCACGCCGCCCAGGCGGCCGCCGCCGCGGCGCAGATCCGAGAGAACAGCGAGCCCGCCGCGCAGCTGGCCGAGACCCTGCGGGTCGCCGGCGAGCTGCTCGAGGTCGCCCGCACCGTGGAGGCCCACGGCGTGGTCCTCGAGAAGGTGCTCACCCGGTACCTGCCCCAGCAGCAGGCGGCGCGACGCTGATGATCATCGCAGCGCTCAGCGCCACCACGCTCGGATATCTCACCGGCATCCTCTTCGCCGTCATCGCGCTCGCCCTGGTCGTCTCGCTGACGGTGGTGAACGCGGTGCTCGCCAAGGTGGGAGGCGGCCCCAACAGCCATCTCGCGTCGATCGGCGGCAGCCTCGGCAAGGTGGCCGACAACACCGACCCGGTGCCGCCGACCCTGCTCGCCATCAACGACGGGCTGGCGGCGCTGGCCAAGGAGATGCGCGCCATCCTGGCGCACCTCGCCACCGGCAAGGCCGTGTTCGACGGCTACGCCGACGGCACCATGGGCTGACCGCCCGACCATCACATATTCATCAGGCGAGGAGAAAAGATGCAATACCGGCCCTACTCGCTCTCCGCCCGGACCTACACGATCTGGCTGTTCGGGCTGCTGGGCGTGATCGTCTGCGTGGTGGCGGTGGTCTTCCTGCTGGCGCGCGTGCTCGTCGCGGCGAACAGCATCAATGACAAGGCTGCGGACATCAAGCAGCTCGGCGGGACCATCAACGAGAGCACGGCCGCGGTGCTCCAGCTGACCAAGACCAATCAGGTCGCCAGCTCGATCCTCAACGATGTGCAGCCGCTCAGCGGGCAGCTGAACACCACCCTGGGGACCGCCCAGGGCATCTCCGGCCTGGCCAGCTCGATCAACGGCAGCGCCAGCTCGATCGACAGCGTCGCCGGCCAGATCGCCAACACCGCCGCCTCGATCGATCGCAGCGCGGCCTCGATCGTCAACTCGGCGACCTCGATCGACTCCAAGGTGAGCGACATCGACGGCAAGCTCTCCGCCGTTCTCGGCGTGGCGAACCAGATCAAGACCGACACCGGCGCGATCCGGGGCACCGGCACCCAGATCAACGCCAACGCCAACGCCATCGACTGCAACCTCAACGGTGTCGCCACCGTCCTCGGCGCCCCGGGCAGCAGCCCCGGCAAGTGCGGGCAGAACTGACCCGATGACACGTGGCGCACTGACCACACTCTCCCTGGCGGCGTATGCCGTGCTGACCGCCGCAGTCCTCATCTGCGTGGGTCTCACCGGCAGCGCCCTCCTGGAGGCCAACGACCGGCTGGCGTCGATCGACACGGCGCTCAGCTCGGTCAAGGGTCATGCGGACCCGCTCGCCTTCCAGGTGACCAAGGTCAATGACAGCCTCGTCGCCATCGAGCAGAGCCTGGCTCCGCTCCACTCCCAGGCCGACACCCTCAACGGGATCCTGGGCCAGGTGCAGCAGACCCTCACCACCGCCGACGGCACGGTGAAGGACGTCAACGGCAAGGCGGGCACCGCCGAGGGCAGTCTCGTCCCCGCCGACCAGGCGCTCGCGGGCACCGACAAGGCGCTGATCCACGCCAACCCCAACGTGGGGACGATCAGCTCGGAGGCGTCGCAGGCGCTGGGCATCCTCACTCCGGTCGAGGGTGATCTCCACGCCATCTCCGGGCTGCTGGGCACCACCAACGGGCATCTGTCCAGCGCGTGCAAGAAGACCCAGAACGCGCCGCTGACCAACACAAGGACGGCGTGCCCCTGATGGCCACACGAATCGCTTCCAACGACCCGCAGACGCTCCGCTCGCGTCCGCTCATCCTCGCCTACTGGGTGATGCCGCTGGCCACCGGCCTCGCGGTCACCGCCACCGCGGCGGGGATGCTCACCGAGACCCTGATCCTGGCGAATCGGATCGACGCCAACGTCACCCCGATCACCCGGTCCGTGGGTGACATCAAGCTCCACACCGACACCATCGCGGTGCTCAACACCGTCGACAAGTCGGCCGCGGGGATCAAGTCGGCGGCCGACCCGCTGACGGGGCAGGCCACCAAGATCCTCTCCAGCGTCGGCGCCATCCAGTCGACGGTGGGGCAGATCGACAGCAACACCGGGAGCATCCGCTCCCACGCCGCGGGCATCGACTCGACCGTGTCCTCGATCGCCCCGCATGTGCTCAACATCGCCCTCCCGGCGGAGTCGATCGAGGCGCGCATCCCGACCACCCTCGGGCTCGCTGACCAGATCCTCGCCGTCCTCGCCGGGGTCAAGGGCGACACCGCGTCGCTGCTGGTGGCCGGGGAGCTCCCGTCCATCAACGGCCACGCCAACTCCATCGACTGCAAGCTCGGTTCGGGAGGGGCCTGCAAGTGAGACCATCTGAGCGCAGGCTCGTCCACGGCTTCGCGGTCTTCGAGGGGATCGCCTTCCTCGGGGCGCTGATCCTCTTCCTGGTGATCATCGGCAACACGCTGCAGCGCATCGACGACAACCTCGGGGCCACCCGGGCCTCGGCGGGCTCGGTCGACAGCAGCGCCAAGACCCTGCCCGGCCTGGTCGACAGCATCACCGCGTCGCTCCAGTCCATCGACAACGACGTCAAGCCGGTCAAGGGCCAGCTCGACTCCATCAACGGCGGGCTGGGCACCACCCAGCAGGGCCTGAGCACGGCCGACAGCAACCTGAGCAGCACCAACGGACTGCTCGGCCACATCGAGTCCAACCTCACCCTCGCCGACCAGTACGCGCATCGCGTCGACGTCGCCCTGGTGGCGGACAACGCCGGACTGGCGCAGGTGATCAACAAGGTCGTCGCCCTGCTCAACTCGGCGGGCGGCATCCACTCCGACGCGGCGGCCATCAGCTCCGCGGCAACCCCCATCAACCAGCACCTGGCGAGCATCGCCAGCAAGTCGAAGAACCTCTGCACCGCTCCGGTGCTGAGTCTGCTCGCCGGCGGGAGCTGCACCGGCTGAGCCGACACCACCCAGCTCCACTCACCAACGTGCGTACCCCAGCGGCGGGCTGCCTGGCCCTCCTCACCCTGCTCGTCGCAGGGTGCGGGGGGTCCGGCTCCACCGCGGCCACGAACACCGCCAGCCCCTCGGCCGGCGCTCCGGCCCCCGCGCTCAAGCTCGCGATGCGTCACATCGACCGCGACGCCGGCTTCCAGATCGACTTCCCGGAGAGCTGGAAGCCGGAGGCGCCCTCGGACCCGAAGGTGCAGTTCCTCGTCGGTCCCAAGCAGGAGGATGCCGGCAACCACGACTTCGCCCAGGTCCGGGTGGTGGCGCCGCTGCCGGCGACCTTCGGCCCCGGCGATCTGCAGGCGATGAAGAAGGTCAGCGACGCGCTGCTCTCCTCGCAGACGGTGAGCATCGCGCAGGAGGAGCAGGTCACCCTCGCCGGACGCCCCGGCTACCAGTACATCTACACCTTCAAGGACGGCGCGACGGGCCAGGTCGTCGCCCACGTCCACGAGTTCATCTTCGACGGCAACCGCCTGATCAGCCTGGTCTTCCAGGCCCAACCCGAGAGCACCCTGCGGGGGCTCCTCGCCACCTTCCTCGCCATGCGCGACAGCTTCAAGGTGATCCCCGTGGCCACCGCGAACCCGACGGCCAGGCCATGAGCGCACGCACCGCCATCGAGAGCATCGAGGAGGCGACGGTCGAGGCGCGCGCCGGTGGCCACAACCTCGGCGGCTTCGTGCGCCGCTGCAACTCGGCGGGATACGGCTTCTTCGCGCGCTGCCGCGTCTGCCGGATCGAGGTGGCCGTGCACCGCGGCCCGGCGGGCTGGGGGCACAGCCTCGAGGCGTCCGACTGTCAGCCCGCCGACGCGGGGGGCACCTCGACCCCGAGCTTGCCGTTGAGCAACCCGGGCTCGCGGGTGGGGGCGCGGCAGACGCCGTAGGTGAAGCGCTCGGCGCGCTGATCGACCGCCTCGGCGACGGTCTGCGCTCGCTCCAGCATCCCCAGCGCCTCCTCGAGTCGGTCGAACGGACCGACCAGCAGCCCGTGCTCGTCGCCGTCGTTCACGGACACGTAGAACCCCTGCCCGGCCTCGAGCTTCGCCGCGTCGGTGTTGCGGTCGGCCCAGGTCACCACACGTGCCCTCATCGCCAGTTCCTCAGCGTGCGCACTCTCCCCGTCCCCGGCGCGTGGTTCACAGACCAGGTCGGGCGTGCCATCATCCTGCACAACCCCACGTCCTCTGTCCACGTCCCAGGGGGTACGGAATGTCCGCTGCTGGCGCACACCTGCCGGCGCTCCTCCAGGCGCTGTCCCGGACCTTCAACTTCAACCTCAACATCGCCGCGATCACCTTCGCGCTCGGCGGAGCGCTGGCCGGCATGCTGCTCACCAAGAAGCCGGTCTGGATCGGCCTCGCGGTGGGCGCCGCGCTGGGGATCTTCCTCTGGATCAGCGCCGGCTGCCGTCCGAGCATCCCGTTCGTGGGCGGCCCCGGCTGAACTGGTCGTCCTCCCAGCTCTCCTCCTGCTGGAGGGCGAAGAGCGAGGTGTAGCCGCCCGACCAGTCCGGCGGCACCTGGCACGGCCGGGGGTCGTGGTGCGCCCAGCGCGCCCGGCTGCCCCGCACCACCGTGCCCGCGTACCGGCTCGGCAGCGGGTTGGCGGTGTAGGGCAGGGCGTCGGCCGAGGCGAAGACGTTGAGGAGCAGCGGCCGTCCCAGGTCGGAGAGGTTTGGCCGCGATCCGTGGACCACCCGGCAGTTGTGGATGGTCACCGAGCCCGCCGGCCCGGTGAGGTGGTCGACGGTGTCGAGGGGCAGGCGGGCGACGTCGTCGGCGGCGAGGCAGCCCACCCACTCGCCGTTCCCGTTGTACTGGCTGTGGAGCTCGCCGAGGTGGCTGCCGGGGAGCACCCCGAGCGGGCCCTGGTCGGGGCCGCAGTCGTAGAGGTACAGCCCGACGGTGAGCGGGGAGTAGTTGGTGTGCGGCCAGTAGGAGATGTCCTGGTGCCACTTCACCTCCTCGCCCCCCGCCGCCCACTTGAAGTTGAGCTTGGAGTGGTGGAAGACGACGTCCGGCCCCACCAGGTCGGCGACGAGGTCGACGAGCGGGGCGGTGGAGGCGAGCTCCCAGTAGGCGGGGTGGTGGTCGACCGGACTGGTCAGCCGCCGCAGCCGCGGGCCGCCGGCGCTGTGGCCGGGCTCGAGGTCGAAGACGGCGTCGGAGCGGGTCAGCGCCCGGCTGCGCTCGACCATCTCCTCGGTGGCGGCGCGGAGCCGGGCCACGGTGGCCTCGGGGATGGCGTGCTCGACGAGCAGGCAGCCGCGCTCGAAGTAGCTCTCGCGCTGCGCCTGGGGGAGCACCAGCGGGGGATGGGAGAGGATCTCGTCCGGGGTCATGGCGCGGCTCCCTTGGACCCGCCGCCCTCGGTCTCGGTCACCCGGGGGAGCGAGAGCACCAGCGCCAGCCCGCCGTGACGGCTGCGCGCCGCGCTGATGCTGCCCCCGTGGGCCTCGACCAGGCTGCGGGCGATCGCCAGGCCCAGGCCGGTGCCGCGGCTGTGCCGCGAGGCGTCGGCCTGGAAGAAACGGTCGAAGAGGTGGGGGAGGTGCTCGCCGCTCACCCCCGGACCATCATCCTCGACGCGCACCTCGATGGGGTGGTCGCCCTCACCGTCGCCGTCCCTCGCGCTCAGCCAGACGTGGGCGTGGAAGGGGGTGTGATGGGCGATGTTCTCGAAGAGGGCGACGAAGGTGCGCTGGAGCGCGTCCTGGTCGGCGACCCCGGCGCCGAGAACGCCGTCGAGCGCGAGCGACACCGGCCGCGGGTCACAGATCCGGCGCGCGTCGTCGGCGGCGCTCTGGATCACCTCGTCCCAGTTCACCGCCCCCGGCACCACCGCGTTGCGGGCGTCCGCGGAGGCGAGGGTGAGCAGGTCGGCGACGAGCTCGCTGAGCCGCCGCAGCTCGGTGAGCGCGTTGTCGAGCACCCGGTCGCGGTCCGCGGCGGGCAGCCCGGGATGGCGGCGCATCACCTCGATGTCGGTGCGGATCGTCGTCAGCGGGGTGCGCAGCTCGTGGGAGGCGTCGGCGACGAAGCGCTGCTGCTGCTCGAGCAGCAGCTCGAGCTCGTGGTAGGCGGCCTCGACCCGGTCGAGCGAATGGTTGAAGGAGGTGGTGAGCTGGGCGACCTCGCCGCGCCGGACGCCGACCGGGACGCGGCGGCTCAGGTCGCCGCCGCGGCCCACCGTCTCCATCGCCCGCGACAGCAGGGTGATGGGGCGCAGACCACCGCCGGCGGCGACCCAGGCGCCGAGCCCGGCAACGAGCAGGCCGGCGACCCCGGCGATGATCACCACCTGGGCGAGCGAGCGCAGGGTGGTGTCGACCTCCTCGAGCGAGGCGCCGACCGCGATCGTGTCGACGGTCACCGGCCGTCCGCCGGGGGCGACCGTGGCGGGCCCCGCCAGCCGGAGCGTGGCGACGCTGTAGTCCTGCCCGGCGCTGGCGAGCGTGACCACCCCCGGCCGGGTCGACGGCGCCGCCGACCACACCGATGCGGGGATCCGGAAGCCGCTGGGCGCGTCGTCGGTGAGGTCGAGGTCGGCGCTCGCCTGGACCGGGTGGCCGAGGGTGAACATCATCGAGGGGTCGGGTCGCCCGGCGACGGTGCCGCTGCGCCGTGCCGGCGCCAGGAGCGTCGCCGGTGGCAGCCGGGCGAAGGCGTTCTGGACGAGCTCCGCGCGGCGCACCAGGCGGCTGTCGAGGTCGCTCCGCAGCCGGGCGCCGACGATGATGAAGAAGACGCCGGCGATGACGATCACCACCACCGCGACCACCGCGCAGGTCAGCAGGGTGACGCGCAGCCGCAGCGACATCACACCTCCTCCTCGAGGCGGAGCACGTAGCCGACCCCGCGGGCGGTCTGGAGCAGGCGCGGCTCGCCCGCCGACTCCAGCTTGGTGCGCAGGTAGCCGATGTAGACGTCGAGGACCCGGCTCGACTCCGGGTAGCTCCACACTCCGGCGAGCAGGCGGTGCCGCGACATCACCGTGCCGGCGTTGGCGAGGAGCAGCTGGAGCAGGTCGAACTCGCGCGGGCGCAGCTCGATGCGGCGGTCGCCGCGGCGCACCTCGCGGCTGTTCTCGTCGAGCACGAGGTCGGCGTAGCGGTGCACCCGGGGCCGGGCCTCGGGATCGCGGCGGCGGAGCAGGGCGCGGACCCGCGCCAGCAGCTCCTCGAGGGCGAAGGGCTTGACCAGGTAGTCGTCGGCGCCGCTGTCGAGCCCCTGCACCCGGCTGGCCACTCCCTCTCGGGCGGTGAGCATGATCACCGGCAGGCTGCTCCCCTCGCGGATGCGACGGCAGACCTCGATGCCGTCCATCTCGGGCATCTGGAGGTCGAGCACGACCAGGTCCGGGGGGGTCGCCGCCACCGCCTGGAGGGCGGCACGGCCGTCCTCGGCGACGCTCACCGAGTAGCCCTCACAGGCGAGCGCGAAGCGCAGCGACTCCCTCAGGTTGGCGTCGTCGTCGACCACCAGGAGCCTGGGCACACCCAGAGCGTACAAGACCCCCCGCGGCGTCGAGGTGCGGGGATCGCGGACACCGATCGTTGACTGCGGTGAGGGAGCCCTCGAGGCCTGATCAGCCCAGCCCGAGAAGGCTGGTGAGCGGGTCGAGCGGGCTCGGGTGGTTGTCGCAGCTGGTCTGCAGGCCCGCCCCGGTGTTGATCGGGAAGCCGATCAGGGGGAGCATGCCGCCGACGTTCTGGAGGAACGTCTGGCAGCGCCCGAGGAACGGGGTGGCGGGCAGCGGCGGCAGGGTGAGCAGGTTGGTGCCGTAGCCGGCGCCGAGCCTGGTGTCGCTGCAGCCGATGCCGAGCTGCTTGCCGCTGCCGATCAGGTTGATGCCGCCCGCGTGGAGGACGTTGGCGCAGGCGAGCAGGCTGCCGCTCCCCAGCGAGAGCAGGCCGCCGCTCCCGAACGGGAGCAGGCCGCCGGTGCTGAGCAGCCGGTGGGCGTGCTGCGATCCACCCAGCCCGAGGAGGCCGGTGGCATGTGCGGTGGTGGTGACGCCGGTGGCGCCGGCCAGCAGCGCGGCAGCGCCGGCGGCGGCCATGGCGGTGGTGCGCATGGGTTCCTCTCCCTTCCCCGCGAGACCCTGTGCTCTGCGGACAGTCACACAACGTCCAAACGCAAGAAATGTTGCGGACCGACCACACGGTGCGTTCGAGTCGGCCCGGGATGCCACGTCCCGTCGACGCTTCGCGATCTGCGTGTAGCCAGGCGACGCGGGCTTGGATACCCTTTCGGCCACGGGTGGAAGAGGGTACTGGAGGTCGACTGTGGTTCGGCTCGCATTCGCTGCGCGTCACGGGCGTCCACTCCGGGCCGCGCTCGCCATGCTCTCCCTCCTCCCTGCCGGCTCCCTGCCCCGGCTGATCCCGTCCACCCCGCCGCTGCGGGTGCTCCAGACCGCCGTCCTCCCCGGGCTCCCGGCGCTGCTCCCGTCGGGCGCGCCCGACCCGGCGACGGTGATCCACGTGGGCGTCGGCCTGGCCCATCCCGATCCCGCCGGCGAGGCGGCGCTGCTCGGCGCCCTGTACGACCCGCAGAGCCCGCTCTTCCATCACTTCCTCACCCCCGCCCAGGTGGCCCAGCGCTTCGGCGTCGCCCCGGCGGTGCGCGACACGCTCACCTCCTGGCTCACCGCCGGCGGCCTGACCGTCAGCCACGTCGGCGGCGCCGGCGACTACGTCCAGGCGACCGGCACCGTGACCCGGGTCGAGCAGCTCTTCCGCACCGCGCTCGCCACCTACACCGCCCAGGGCCGGACCTTCTTCGCCAACCGGAGCGCCCCCAGCGTCCCCTCCGGCCTGCCGGTGATCTCGGTGATGGGGCTGAACAGCCTGCAGCGCTTCCACACCTTCACCCGCACCAGCGGGATCAAGACCGGCCAGCTCAGCGCCGAGGACCTCTGGTCGATCTACCACCAGCCCCCCGAGAACCAGGGCCAGGGCACGAGCATGGCGATCTTCGGCGCCGGCCAGGTCGAGAACGTGATCGCCGACCTGCGCACCTTCGAGACCCGGCACGGCTTCCCGCAGGTGGTGACCCATGTGCACTTCACCGGCGCCGGCCCGCACGACGACCCCAGCGGAGCCGCGGAGTGGGACCTGGACAGCCAGGCCTCGACCGGGATGGCGCCGCTGACCCGTGAGCTGCACTACTACTTCGGCTCCACGCTCGCCGACGCCGACGTCGCCACCAGCTTCTCGTCCTGGGTCAGCGATCCCCGCGGCCCGCTCCAGGCCAACGCCTCCTTCGGCGAGTGCGAGACCGGGCCGCTCAACCCGATCCTCTCCAACCCCGCCCTCGATCCCGTCAACCCCGACCAGAACCCCAAGGCGCAGTACGGCACCGAGCTGGGCAACAACCTCCAGCCCGTCGCCGAGCAGATCCTCGCCCAGGGGGTGATGGAGGGCCGCACCCTGTTCGTCTCCACCGGCGACACCGGCTCCAGCTGCCCGGCGCTGGTGCTCCCCGGCGCCGGCGCCGGCAACGGCGTGCTCAACCAGGTCGTGCCGCTCACCAACTACCCGGCATCGAGCCAGTACGCGGTCGGCGTGGGCGGCACCGTGCTCTACAGTGACGGCGCCCCGCGGGCGCAGCGCTCGGTGGAGTACGCATGGCCCTTCACCGGCGGCGGCTCGGCGCTGCTCATCCCCGCGCCACCGTGGCAGCGGGCCACGCGCAACAACATGGTGCCCTGCCTCGTCGACTCCCAGGGCATGCCCACCAACACCGGCCAGCCGTGCCGAGGGGTGCCCGACGTCACCGCCGTCTCCGGTGACGCGGTGAGCAACGGCTACACCGTGATCGTCAACGGCCGCGACTTCTCCGGGGGCGGCACCAGCCTCTCCTCGCCGCTCTGGATGGGGATGTGGGCGCGGATCCAGGCCGCCTCGACCAACCCCCTGGGGAACGGCTTCGCCGACCCCGTGCTCTATCGCGTCGGCAACGACCCGGCGAAGGCGGCCAGCGACTTCCACGACATCACCGTGGGCGACAACGGCGTCTACGCCGCGACCACCGGCTGGGACTACGTGTCCGGCTTCGGCAGCCCCGACGTGACCAACCTCATGCGCGACGTCGACGGCCGCACCACGCCGCTGGTGGGGCCGTTCGAGACCGGGCCGCCGGCGCCCCGCAGCGCACCCCCGTCCGAGGGACTGCAGGCGATCACCGATCAGCTCTCCGGCCTTCTCTCCCAGCTGCCCACGCCGAGGGGGATCGCGTCGGCTCCGGGCGCGGGGGTCCTCACCCGTCCGTGGGCGGCTATGCTCGCCCGCAGCCGCCCGTGCTGCTGAGGGAGAGGACCATGGATCGCGACCTCCTGGAGCGCCAGCTCACCGACGTGCTCGAGGGCCGGCGCCTGCTCGAGCACCCCTTCTACCAGCGCTGGGAGCGCGGCGAGCTGAGCGCCGCCGAGCTCGCCGCCTACGCGGCCCAGTACCGGCACCTCGAGGCGGCGCTGCCCGGCCTGCTCGGCGACGTCGCCGCGGGCATGGCGCCCGGCGACGGCCGCGACGCAGTCCTCCGCACCCTCGCCGACGAGGTCGGCCCGCCGGCCCATCTCGACCTCTACGACACCTTCGCGACGGCCGCCGGGGCGGTGTCCGCGCCGCCGGCAGCGGCGACCACCGCGCTCCTCGAGGTGCAGCGGCGCTGTGTCGACGAGGGCCCGGCGACCGGCCTGGCGGCGCTCCTCGCCTACGAGCTCCAGGTGCCCGAGGTCGCCGCCTCGAAGGCGGCGGGCCTGCGCGCCCACCACGGCCTCGACACCAACGCCACCCGCTTCTGGGACCTCCACGCCGGGCTCGACGTCGAGCACGCCGCCTGGTCGCTCGACGCCCTCGCCGGGATCGGCGGCGGCCCCGAGGTGCTCGGCGCCGCCCGTGCGACCGCGGACGCGTGGTGGGCGTTCCTCGACAGCCGGCAGGCGGCTCGTCCCGTCTAGCGGCGCCTGCGCAGCACCTGCTGCTGGTGGGCGAGCTCCTGGGTGAGCCGCTCGACCGTCTCCACGGACTCCTCGAGCAGGCGGCGGACGGCGGGCTCGGCCTCGGCCGCGGCCTCCTTGAGCCGGTCGAGGCGCCGGAGCGCCGAGCGCGCCTCGCGCATCAGCATGTCGGTGCGCCGGACGGCGGCGCCGATCTCGGAGGGGTCGGCAGGGGTCATCGCGGGTCCAGCGCCTCGCGCAGCGCGGCGCCGATCTCGTCGAGGCTGACCGCGGCCTCGTCGACGGCGGCGGTCCAGCGCAGGTAGCCATGGACCATGCCGGCGCGGCGGCGGCAGTCGACCGCGACCCCCGCGGCGCGCAGCCGCTCGGCGTACGCCTCGCCCTCGTCGCGCAGCGGGTCGTACTCGGCGGTGAGCACCAGCGCCGGCGGCAGGCCCCCCAGGTCGGCGGCTCGCAGCGGCGAGGCGTCGGGGTCGAGGGGGTCGGCGCCGCCCAGGTAGTGTCCCCAGTACCACTCCATGTCGGCGCGGGTCAGGTAGAGCCCCTCCCCGTTCTCGGTGTACGACGGGGTGTCCATGGCGGCGTCGGTGATCGGGTAGACGAGCACCTGGAGGGCGAGCGGCGGGCTGCCGGCGGCGTCGCGGTCGCGGCGGGCGAGGACGGCGGCGAGGTTCGCCCCGGCGCTGTCGCCCGCCACCGCGAGCCGGGCCGGGTCGACGCCGACCGCGGCGGCGTGGGTG
>DATARS010000209.1:0-61361 GCA_036269455.1 Candidatus Dormiibacterota bacterium
GGGAATCGTCGCCGGCGCCTGAGCAGCCTCAGAGCGCGGCGAGGAGTTTCTGTCGGAGATCCTCGAGCTGCTCGCGTTCCGCGATGCTCGGTTTCGTCGGGACCGGCGGGGGGAACTTCAGGCGGTGCAGAGCGTCGGCGAGCTGGGTGATCTCGTCGTCGGTGAGGCGGAGGAGGCGGCCCTCGGCGCGTGCGGTGGGGGGCTCCTCGGTGGGGCTGGCGGCGGCGGCGGCGACGCCGGAGCCGGTGCCCTGGGTGGGACGGAACAGCTCCTCCGAGCCTCGGAGATGGGCGCGGCGGAAGCTGCTGCTGCTGGCCATCACTGTTCTCCCTCTCCCTCGCCCGCGTCCCCGTTGAGGACGGCGGCGGCCAGGGCGCGGTAGGCCTTCGCGCCCGGGGACGCGTTGGCGTACTGGAGGATCGACTGGCCCTCCAGCGGGCATTCGGCGAAACGGATGCTGGCGTCGACCCGCACCTCGTAGACCTGGTCGCCGTAGTGCTCCTTGACCAGGTCGAGCACCTCCTGGCTGTGGAGGGTGCGGCTCTTGAAGATGGTGGGCAGGATGCCGGCGATGCGCAGCTGGGGGTTGAGCTTGTGGCGAACCCGGTCGATGGTGCGCTGGAGCTGCTGCATCCCCTTCATCCCGAAGTACTCGCACTGCAGCGGGATGATCACCTCGGTGGCCACCACCAGCGCGTTGACGCTGAGCAGGCCGAGCGAGGGCGGGCAGTCGATGACCACGAAGTCGTACTCGTCGAGGTGGGGGGCGAGCTTCTCCTCGAGGATCCGCTCGCGGCCGAGCTCGTTGACCAGGGCGAGCTCGGCGCCGCTCAGCTCGATGTTGGCGGGGAGGAAGTCGACCCCGATCTTGTCCGAGTGCATGCGGATGTCGGCGAGGTCGACGTGGGGGTTGGTGAGCAGGTCGTAGACGGTGAGCTCGACCTCGTCGGGGTAGCGGCAGCCCATGTTGATGGTGAGATGCCCCTGGGGATCGAGGTCGACACAGAGCACGCGGCGGCCGGTCTCGGCAAGGGCGCCTCCGAGGTTGACCGCGGTGGTCGTCTTGCCGACGCCGCCCTTCTGGTTGGCGATGGCGAGGACCCGGGTCATGCCTTTTTCGTCCTCAGGTCAGGACCGAACAGATGCGCTCCACCAGGGCGCTATCATACCGACTCCGCGGCGGCCCGAAGGGCGGATGCCTACTCCGACATGGGCTGGAATGTGCACGGGGAGCAACGTTGGCTGAGGTCGAGCGGGTCAAGCCACGGGCCATGTACGTCGAGGAGGCGATCCAGCTCGCGCTGGAGAGCAAATGGAGCGAGGCGCTCGCGGTCAACCGCGCCCTGCTCGAGCGGCATGGCGAGGAGGAGGACACCTTCAACCGGTTGGGCAAGGCGCTCACCGAGCTGGGGCAGCCAGAGGAGGCGCTCGACGCCTACCAGCAGTCGCTGCGCCTCAACCCGATGAACATCATCGCCCAGAAGAACGTCCGCAAGCTGACGGCGCTGCTCCAGACGCCGGCGCGGGTGGAGGGGTTGGCGACGGCGATCGACGTCGATCTCTTCACCGAGGAGCCGGGCAAGAGCGGGCTCACCGTGCTGGTGCCGCCCTCGGGCGGCGTCGACGTGGCCGTCGCCCCCGGCGACGTGGTCGAGCTCGCCGTCGAGCAGAGCGTGATGCGCGCCCGCAGCGTCCGCGGCATCGATCTCGGCGACGTCGACACCAAGCTCGCCCGCCGGCTGGTTCCGCTGATCCTGACCGGCAACCGCTACTCGGCGGCGGTGGCCCGGGTCGACGACCGGAAGATCGAGGTGATGATCCGCGAGACCTACCAGGCGCCGGAGAACGCCCGCAAGTCGTCCTTCCCGATCGCCCGCGGGGCCCGCCGCGAGGAGTTCCGGCCCTACGCCAAGGAGTCGCTGCTCGCCTCCCGCGGCATCGACGACGACGCCTCCGAGGAGGAGGAGGCCACTCCCGGCGCCGACGAGTCGGGCGACGAGCTCGAGGGGATGCAGACCGTCGAGGGCGATCTCGACGACTCCGGCGGCTTCGAGTCCGACGACGACGCCGACGAGGACGTCCGGCCCGAGGACGAGTACTGACCACAGACGGACGTTCGCCGGTCTGTCGGTAGACTGAACCCGTGCAGGACGCGCCCACCGTCGAGGGCGCCGGGGCGCCTCGGGGGCGCGCCGGCGGCTTCACCGACTGGCTCCCCGGCGCGGCGCGCCGCCGCCGCACGGTCGGCGACGCCATGATCGGCACCTTCGAGGCCTGGGGATACGGCATGGTCGCCACCCCCCTGGTCGAGCCCCTCGACACCGTCTCCTCCGGCGTGGGGCCCGCCCGGCAGACCCAGCTCTTCCGCTTCATGGACGGCGACGGCGGCCTCCTCGCCCTCGTCGGCGAGCGCACCGTCAGCGTCGCCCGGGTGGTCGCGACCCAGCTCCGCGACGGGCCCTACCCGCTGCGGCTGTGCTACGCGGGCCCGGTGCTGCGCAACCATCCGTCCCTCGGCGGACGCCGCCGCGAGACGCTGCAGGCCGGCTGCGAGCTGATCGGGGCCGCCTGCATCGCCGCCGACGCCGAGTGCGTCGCCCTCGCCGCCGAGGCGCTCGCCCGCGCCGGGCTCGACGGGGTCCAGGTCGACGTCGGCCACGCCGACTTCCTCCCCGGCCTGCTCGAGGGCGTCGGGCTCGACGCCTCCGACCGCGACCGGGTCCTCGCCGCGCTGAGCGGTCGCGACCTCGTCGCCGTCGAGGAGGCGCTCGAGGGCACCCCCATCGGCGAGGCCGAGCGGGGGCTGCTGCTCCGCTTCCCGGCGCTGCGCGGCGGCCGCGAGATCCTCGACGCCGCCGCCCTGGGGCTCCGTGCCGACCGGCCCCGCCACGCCCTGGGCGAGCTCGCCCAGCTCTGGGACCTGCTCCAGGCCCACGGCCTCGAGAGCAGCCTCCACCTCGACCTGGGGGCGGTGCGCGACTGGGACTACTACACCGGCCCCACCTTCGAGCTCTTCAGCGGCGAGCTGGGCTTCCCCCTCGGCACCGGGGGCCGGTACGACGGCCTGCTCGGCCGCTTCGGCCTCCCCCTGCCGGCGACCGGCTTCGTCCTCCACGTCGACCGCTGCTGCGACGCCCTCGCCCGCCGCGGCGGCGAGGCGGCGGTGCCGCTGCCCCCGGCGCTGCGGGTCGCCTACGCCCCCGGCGGCGAGGCGATGGCGATCCGGGCCGCGACGGCGCTGCGCGGCCCCGGGACCGCGGTCGCCTGCGACCTCGAGCCGAGCCAGACGCCCTCGGACGGCGCCGACCTCTTCGTCGACGCCGACGGCGGGGCGCGCTGGTGGGACGGCTCGCGCTGGGCCGACGGCAGCACCGCCGAGGCGGTCGCCGCCCTCGCCGACGGTGGGGGCGACGGCGGGTGACCGGGCTCTGCATCGCGATGCCCAACGGGGCGCTGCTCCCGGGCGCATGCGAGCTGCTCGCCGCCGCCGGCATCGAGGGCGCCGAGGCGTCGCGCTTCGACGACGCCCTGCTCGTCGAGGCCGGCGGCAACCGGCTCATCAAGGTGCGCCCCACCGACGTCCCCGTCTACGTGGAGATGGGCGCCGCCGACTGCGGCGTGGTCGGCAAGGACATGCTCTGGGAATCGCACAGCGACTCCTACGAGCTCGTCGACCTGCGCTTCGGCGGCTGCCGGCTGGTCCTCGCCGCCCCGGAGGACTCCGCGCTCGCCGCCGGCAGCTGGCCGCCGTCGCTGCGGGTGGCGACCAAGTACCCGCACTCGGCGCGCCGGTTCTTCGATCGCATCAACGTCGCCGCCGAGCTGATCAAGCTCCACGGCTCGGTCGAGCTCGCCCCGGCCACCGGGCTCGCCGACGCCATCCTCGACATCGTCGCCACCGGGCGCACCCTGCGCGCCAACCGGCTGGTGGAGGTCGCCGAGGCGGGACGCTCGACCGCCCGCTTCATCGTCAACCAGGCGTCGCTGAAGACCCGCTCCGAGGCGGTCACCTCGCTGGCCGCGGCGCTGCGCCGCGCCGTGGAGGAGCGCATGTCGGCCCGGGCCCGCGACGGGGTCGCCTCGTGAGCGCCACCCTGGCGCGTCACGACACCGCGAGCTTCCGCCTGGTGGTGGCGGGGACCCGCCGCTTCGTCGAGCCCGAGCTCGACGGCGAGCAGTCGGAGCGGCTGCGCGCGCTCTTCGGCCGCTCGCTGAGCGCCGACGACGCGGTGCGGGAGATCGTCGACGACGTCCGCCGCCGCGGCGACGCGGCCCTGCGCGAGTGGACCCTGCGCATCGACGGCGTCGACGTCGCCGAGCTCCACGCCAGCCCCGATTCGATGACCGCGGCCTGGGAGGCGACCGCCCCCGAGCTGCGCGAGGCGCTGACCACCGCCGCCGGGCGCATCCGCGACTTCCACGCGCTGCAGCGCGACACCGCGGTGCGGGGCACCGCCGAGCTCGGGCTGCGGCCGGTGCCGCTGCGCCGCGCCGGCTGCTACGTCCCCGGGGGCCGCGCCGCCTATCCGAGCACGGTGCTGATGAACGTCATCCCCGCCCAGGTGGCCGGGGTCGACTCCGTCGTCGTGGCCACCCCGCCCGGCCCCGACGGCCGCGCCCACCCCACGGTGCTCGCCGCCGCCCACCTGCTCGGCGCCGCCGAGGTCGCGGTGATGGGGGGCGCCCAGGCGATCGCCGCACTCGCCTACGGGACCGACTCGCTCCGCGCCGTCGACACCATCGTCGGGCCCGGGAATCTCTTCGTCACCCTCGCCAAGCGCGCCGTCTTCGGCAGCGTCGGCATCGACGGGCTGGCGGGCCCGAGTGAGGTGATCGTGGTCGCGAGCGAGGGCGCCGATCCACGGCTGGTCGCCGCGGACCTCGTCTCCCAGCTCGAGCACGACCCGCTCGCCTGGGCGGTCTGCGTCACCGACTCCGCCGAGCTCGCGGGGCGGGTGGAGGAGGCCTTCGTCCCCGCCGCGGCGAGCGCGGTGCGCAACGGCATCATCGCCGCCGCCGCGGGGCGCCACGGCATGACGGTGGTCTGCGCCGACCTGGAGGAGGCGCTCGCGCTGGTCGACGACTTCGCCCCCGAGCACCTCGAGCTGCAGGGCCCTGCCGCCGAGTCGCTCGCCGAGCGCTTCCGCACCGCGGGGGCGATCTTCATCGGCGACGACAGCCCGGTCCCCATGGGCGACTACATCGCCGGGCCCAACCACACCCTTCCCACCGGCGGCGCCGCGCGCTTCAAGGGTCCGCTCTCGGTGATGGACTTCGTGCGCTGGTCGAGCGTCACCCGCCTCGGGCGCGACGACATGGCGCGGCTCGGCCCGGTGGCGTGCACCCTCGCCGAGGCCGAGGGGCTGCACGGCCACACCGCCTCGATCCGGCTGCGGCTGGAGCGCGAGCCGTGACCGGGGCACGCACCGCCACCCACGAGCGGGTCACCAGGGAGACCCAGATCTCGGCCGAGGTCAACCTCGACGGCAGCGGCCGCGCCGAGGTCGAGTTGCCCCTGCCCTTCTTCGGTCACATGGTCGAGGCCTACGTGAAGTACAGCGGCATGGACGTGCGGCTGCACGGCACCGGCGACATCGAGGTCGACAGCCACCACCTCGTCGAGGACTGCGGCCTGGTGCTCGGCGCCACGGTGAGCCGTGCGCTCGGCGACCGCGCCGGGATCCGCCGCTTCGGCAGCGCCCACGCGCCCATCGACGAGTCGCTGGTGCGCTGCGTCCTCGACTTCAGCAACCGGCCCCACGTGGTCTGGGAGATGGCGGCGCTGAACGGCCGGATCAACGACTTCGACGTGAGCGTGCTCGGCGAGTTCGTGCGCGGCTACGCCCAGACCGCGGGCATCTCGATGCACGTCGACCACCTCCGCGGCGAGAACCTCCATCACATCGCCGAGGCGGCGTTCAAGGCGATGGGGCTCGCCACGCGCGAGGCGCTGGAGCGCATCGGCACCGCCATCCCCAGCACCAAGGGGGTGCTGTGACCCGGGTCGCCGTCATCGACTACGGGGTCAGCAACCTGCGCAGCGTCGAGCGCGCGCTCACCGCGGTGGGCGCGGAGCCGCTGCTCACCCGCGACCCGGGCGCGGTCGACGGCTGCGCCGGGGTGGTGCTCCCCGGGGTCGGCGCCTTCGGCGCGGCGATCGACGCCCTCGACGCCGCCGGGCTGCGCGGCACCGTGCTCGACGCCGTGGAGCGCGGCCTGCCCCTGCTCGGCGTCTGCCTGGGCTTCCAGCTGCTCTTCGAATGGAGCGACGAGAGCGGCGGCCGTCCCGGCCTGGGCCTGCTCGAGGGCCGCATCACCCGCATCCCGCCGGAGCGCGGCAAGGTGCCGCACATGGGATGGAACCGGCTGCGGCTTCGCCGGCCGTCGCCGCTCCTCGAGGGCGTGGCCGATGGGACCTGGGCCTACTTCGTGCACTCCTACGCCGCCGCCGCCGAGGGCGCGGATGTGGTCGCCGGCTGCGAGTACGGCGGCGCCCAGCTCGCCGCCGCATGCGGGCGCTCGGGGGTGTACGGTACGCAGTTCCACCCGGAGAAGAGCGGCCCACAGGGCCTGCGGCTCTACGCCAACTTCGTCCGGATCTGCGAAGCAACCAGCATGGGGGAGCGGTCGGAGGTCGCCGCGTCGTGATCGTCATTCCCGCCGCTGACGTGAGAGGGGGCCGGTGCGTCCGCCTGCTCCGCGGCGACTTCACCCACGAGACGGTGTACGCCGAGGAGCCATCCCAGGTCGTCCTCGAGTTCGTCCGCCAGGGCGCCGAGCGGGTGCACATCGTCGACCTCGACGCCGCCCGCGGCGTGCCCGACGTCCTCTCCCGCGACGCCGCCCGCGCCGCGGTCGTGGCGCTGCGCGAGACCGACGCCACCGCCGAGTTCGGCGGCGGGGTGCGCAGCCCCGAGGCGGCGCGCGCCTGGCTCGAGCTCGGCGCTGACCTGGTCGTGCTCGGCAGCCTGGCGGTGCGCCGTCCCGAGGTCGCCGCCGAGATCTGCCGGGCCCACCCCGGGCGGGTGCTGCTCGGCCTCGACGTCCGCGACGGCGTCGCCCAGGCCCAGGGCTGGACCGAGGCCGCCGGCGACGCGCTGGCCCATCTGCGCCGCTGGAGCGACTGGGAGGCCGCGGGGGTGGTGCTCACCAACATCGCCCGCGACGGCGCGCTGACCGGTCCCGACCTCGAGGGGCTGGAGGCATGCATCGCCGCCTACAGCCGCCCGGTGATCGCCTCCGGCGGGGTGGCGTCGCTCGAGGACCTCATCGCCCTCGCCGACATCGGCGCCGCCGGGGCGATCGTCGGGCGCGCCCTCTACGAGGGGCGGATCGACCTCAGCGCCGCGCTGCGCCTCTTCCCTGCGCGGCCGCAGGCGCAGCGGCACGGATGAGCCTGGCCCGCCGGGTCATCCCCTGCCTCGACGTCGACGCCGGCCGGGTGGTGAAGGGAACGCAGTTCGTCGATCTGCGCGACGCCGGCGATCCCGCCGAGCTGGCGGCGCGGTACGACGCCGAGGGCGCCGACGAGCTGGTCTTCCTCGACATCACCGCGTCCCACGAGGCCCGGGCGATCCTCCTCGACGCGGTGCGGCGCACCGCCGACGCGCTCTTCATCCCGCTCACCGTCGGCGGAGGCCTGCGCACCCTCGACGACATCGAGTCGCTGCTCCGCGCCGGCGCCGACAAGGTCTCGCTCAACACCGCGGCGCTCCACGACCCGACCCTGGTCACCGCTGCCGCCGAGCGCTTCGGCGAGCAGTGCATCGTGGTCGCCATCGACGCCCGCCGCGAGGGAGAGGGCTGGGGCGTCTACACCCACGGCGGCCGCCGTCCCACCGGCCGTGACGCCGTGGTCTGGGCGCGCGAGGCGACCGACCGGGGTGCCGGCGAGGTGCTGCTCACCAGCATGGACCGCGACGGCACCGGCGACGGCTACGACATCGCGCTCACCGCCGCGGTGGCGCGCGCCGTGCCCGTCCCGGTGATCGCCAGCGGCGGCGCCGGCAACCCCGAGCACCTCCGCGAGGTGCTGGTCGAGGGGCTCGCCGACGCGGCACTGGCGGCGTCGATCTTCCACTTCTCCGCCCACCCCGTCCCCGTGACCAAGGCCTACCTGCGTGACCACGACGTCCCTGTCCGGCTGTAGCCTGCACCCCATGACCACGTCGCGGGGGCCGGTGCGCATCCCGCGCGCCGCCGAGGCGCTGCGGCTGCCGCTCTGGCAGCGGTCGCAGCAGCGGATGCGCGAGAGGTACGGGTTCGACATGGACAGTCGGGACGCGCTCGACCGGGCGCGGGCGCGGGTGGCGGAGGCGCCGGAGGACGCCGAGGCGGCGCTGCTGCTCGGCTCGGTTCTGGCCACCCGCGGCGAGCCCGACCTCGCCGAGGCGTCGGTGCGCCGGGCCCTCGAGCTGGCGCCGAGGCTGCCCCGGGCGCACACCACCCTGGCCACCCTGCAGATGCAGCGCGGCGACCGCGAGCAGGCGCTGCGCAGCGCCCGCAACGCCGCCGCGCTCGACAGGGAGGATCCGACCGTCCTCTACAACCTCGGCCTCGCCGAGTGGTTCGCCGGCGAGAGGGGAACCGCGAAGGCCGCCTTCGACCGGGCCGCCGAGGCGCTGCGCGCCACCTCCGGGGAGGAGCAGCCACCGCCGCGCCCGCCCTGGTGGCGCAGGATCGGTCGTGGTGGCTGAGCCCGCCGCGCCCCGGTTCGGCGCCGACGGGCTGATCTGCGCGGTCGTCCAGGACGACGCCAGCGGGGCCGTGCTGATGGTCGCCTGGATGGACCGCGACGCCTGGGAGCGCACCCTCGCCGACGGCTTCGCCACCTTCTTCAGCCGGTCGCGCGGCCGCCTCTGGCGCAAGGGCGAGACCAGCGGGAACGTCATGCGGGTGCGCTCGGTGCGGCTCGACTGCGACCGCGACACCGTGCTGCTGCGGGTCGACCCCGCCGGCCCGGCCTGCCACACCGGCGCCACCAGCTGCTTCTTCGAGGCCGTCGAGGTCGTCGCTCCGGGTGAGGCGAACGAGCCGGCGGGGTAGACTGGTGCCGTTCAGGAGAGGAGGAGGACCCGCCGCGCCGCCCGGCGCCGCGGCCGGGATCCGAGAGAATGATTCGCTCGACGCGCCACCCGCGCCGCCGGAGGCCCACATGCCGCCGCGCTCTGCTCGGCCTGCCCCTGCTCGCCCTGCTCGCCGCCGCGCCTCTGGCGCCGGGGATCGTGCCGGCGCCCGTCACCGCGGTGCGCGCGGCGGACTGCCCGCTGCCGCCGCAGCTCTGCCCGCCCTCCTCCCCCGATCCCACGCCGCGGTCGACCTCGACGCCCCGTGCGCCGACCCCGCAGCCGAGCGCCGACGCGACCGCGACCCCCACCGCCGAGGCGACGCCGCCCGCGGCGGCGACCTCGACCCCGCGTCCCAGCCCCTCCGCCCACGGCACCGCGACGCCGGCGGCCGGGACCGCCTCCGCGCCCGTGGTTGCGCCGCCGGGGACGAGCCCGAGCCCGTCCCCCTCGGTGGCGCCGCCGCTGAGCGGCGCTCAGCCCCCGCCCGGTGACGCCACGCCGGTGCGCACCCTGGGGACGGTGGCTCCGAGCCACGCCGCGATGAGCGCCTGGCAGGTGCTCTTCGGGGTGCTCGGCGCCGTGGCGGTGGTGGCCCTGCTGGTGCTCCGAGCCCAGCGCCAGCGCCGCCGAGCCGCCCTCTACGCCCGCTTCAACCGCATGCGCGTCGAGCGCGGCCTGACCGCGCTCACCCCCCGGCAGATCGACTTCCTCGGCCCCAGACGCCGGTTCTTCGACTAGGACGCGTCCTCGACGGTGCGGGCGAAGATGCGGTGGTCCTCCCAGGAGCCGTTGATGAGCAGGTAGCGGCGGGCCAGCCCCTCCTCGCGGAAGCCGGCGCGGGCGATCACCCGCAGCGAGGCATGGTTGGCGGGCATCACCGCGGCCTCGATGCGGTGCAGGCGCAGCTCGGTGAAGGCGTGGACCAGGGTGAGGCGCACCGCCTCGACGGCGTAGCCGCGTCCGCAGTGCGCCTCGTCGACGAGGTAGCCGAGATGGCCGCTCTGGAACGGGCCGCGCATGATCCCGCTCAGCCCGATCCGGCCCACCAGCGCTCCGCCGATGTCCTCGACGACGCCGAACTCCGCCGAGCGACCCGCGGAGCGGGCGGCGGCGGCCTCGAGGCTGCGCGCGCGCTGCCCCTCGACGGTGTGGAATCCCGGCGGCGGCACCGGCTCCCAGGGCGCGAGGTGCTCGCGGTTGCGGACGTAGAGGTCGAGGACGCTCACCGGGTCCAGCGACTCCCAGCGCACCAGGTGGATCGCCACGGACGGAGCCATGCGGCGAGGATAGGCGGCGGCGCGCGTTGCATGAATATTCATCAGACATGTATAAAGAACGCCGTGAGCACACGCCCCCGCGTCGCCGTCGCCGGAGCCAGCGGCTACATCGGACTGCAGTGCGTCGAGATCCTCGCGCGCCATCCCGACCTCGAGCTGACCCGGCTGCTCGCCCGCTCCCACGCCGGCAGACGCTTCTGCGACGTCGTCCCCGGCAGCTCCGTCGACCTGCCCCTGGAGGCCGGGCTCGAGGTCGACGGCGTCGACGTGGTGTTCGCCGCCCTGCCCCACACCGTCGCCGCCAGCCACGCCCGCGGCTGGATCGAGGGGGGCGCGGTCGTCGTCGACATGAGCGCCGACTTCCGGCTGCGCGACGCCGCGGACTACGAGCGCTGGTACGGGGTCACCCATCCCGCCCCCGAGCTCTGCGGCGAGTCCGTCTACGCGCTCTGCGAGCTGCTGAACGGCGAGCTCCGCGGCGCCGACCTCATCGCCGTCCCCGGCTGCTACCCGACCGCGACCCTGCTCGCCACCGTTCCCGCGGTGCGCGCCGGGCTGGTCGAGACCGACATCGTCGTCGACGCCAAGAGCGGGGTGAGCGGCGCCGGGCGTTCGCCGTCGATGGGGGCGCACTACGCCGAGGTCAACGAATCGGTGAAGGCGTACGGCGTCGACGGCCACCGCCACAAGGCGGAGATGCTCCAGCAGCTGCGCGACGCCAACGGTGGCGACATCCGGCTGACGTTCGTCCCCCACCTGATCCCGATGACCCGCGGCATCCTCGCCACCGCCTACCTGCACCCCGCCGCGGGCACCGGGATCGACGAGCTGCGCGAGCTCTACCGCGGCCTCTGCGACGCCCATCCCTGCCTGCGCTACGACGAGACCCCGCCGCCGACCAAGTCGGTGCTCGGCAGCAACCTCGCCGCGCTCAACGTGAGCATGCAGGACGGCGTCGCCGTGGTCACCTGTGCCGTCGACAACCTGGTCAAGGGCGCGGGCGGCCAGGGCATCCAGGCGCTCAACCTGCGGCTCGGACTGGAGGAGACGGCGGGGCTTCCGCTGCACCCGGTGTGGCCGTGACCCAGCTCGTCGCCGGCGGCGGGCGCGACACCGGCGTCTGCGCGCCGCGGGGATTCCTCGCCGGGGCGGCCGCCGCCGACATCCGCGACCACGGCGACGGCCGCCTCGACGTCGCCGTGGTGCGCAGCCAGCGCCCCTGCCGGGCGGCCGGGGTGTTCACCCGCAACCTGGTCAAGGCCGCGCCGGTGGTGATCTCCCAGCTCAGCCTGCGCCAGAACCGCGTGCAGGCCGTTCTCTTCAACTCCGGCAACGCCAACGCCTGCACCGGGGTCCAGGGCTTCCGCGACGCGCTGGCGATGTGCAAGGCGGCGGGCGACGCCTGCGACCTCGACCCCGCCCAGGTGCTGGTCTGCAGCACCGGGGTGATCGGCCGCCAGATGCCGATGCCGCGGGTGCTCGCCGGGGTGCGCGGCGCCGCGGCGGAGCTGCGGCCCGACGCCGGCGACGAGGTGGCGCGGGCGATCATGACCACCGACACCGTCCCCAAGCAGGCGGTGCGCCGCCTGGAGCTCGAGGGACGCGAGGTGGTCGTCGGCGGCGTGGCCAAGGGATCGGGAATGATCCACCCCGACATGGCCACCCTCCTCGCCCTGGTCACCACCGACGCCCACGTCGCCGACGGGGTGCTGCAGCCGCTGCTCCGCAGGGTCACCGACCAGACCTTCAACTGCGTCACCGTCGACGGCGACACCTCGACCAACGACACCCTGCTGCTCCTCGCCAACGGCGCCGCCGGCGGCGAGCCGCTCACCGCCGGGGGCTCGGTGGCGCTGCTCGAGACCGCGGTGCTCGAGGTCTGCGACGAGCTCGCCGAGATGATCGCCGCCGACGGCGAGGGGGCGACCCGCCACTTCCGCGTCGAGGTGCGCGGTGCCGCGTCGGTCGAGCAGGCGCGGCTCGCCGCGCGCACCATCGCCGCCAGTCCGCTGGTGAAGACCGCGATCCACGGCTGCGACCCCAACTGGGGGCGCATCGTCGCCGCCGCCGGGCGCAGCGGTGCCGAGTTCGTCCTCGACCGCTGCACGGTGGTGATCGGCGGCATCACCGTCTTCGAGGCGGGCGCGCCCGTCGACGCCGACCTCGACGCCATCCGCCGCGTCTTCGCCGCGCCGCGCATCGACCTCGGGGTCGAGCTCGGCGCGGGCGAGTCGGTGGGGCACGCCTGGGGCTGCGACCTCGGCGACGGCTACGTGCGCATCAACGCCGACTACACGACGTAGCGGATCAGCGGAGCTTCCGAATGACCGTGGAGACGATGGACGACCGCATCCGCCGTGCCGAGGTGCTGGTCGAGGCGCTGCCCTTCATCCGCCGCTTCGCCGGCCAGACCGTGGTGGTCAAGCTCGGCGGCGCCGCGATCGAGAGCGGCAATCCCGAGCCGGTGCTCCAGGACGTCGTGCTGCTGCGCTTCGTCGGCATGCGGCCGGTGCTGGTGCACGGCGGCGGCCCGGAGATCAGCGCCTGGCAGAAGCGCATGGGGATGGAGACGCGCTTCGTGAACGGGCTGAGGGTCACCGACGCGCAGACCATGGAGATCGCCAAGATGGTGCTCACCGGCAAGGTGGGCCCCGAGCTCGTCGCCGGGATCCACCGCCTCGGCGGCCGCGCCATCGGTCTCAGCGGCGAGGATGGACCCACCCTGCTGGTGCAGCCGCGTCCCCCCGAGGCGGGCGAGGACCTCGGCTTCGTCGGCGACGTCGCCCAGGTCAATCCCGAGCCGATCGAGTCGATCCTTGACCAGGGGCGCATCCCCGTGGTCGCCTCCATCGGCCTCGGCTACGACGGTCAGGCGTACAACGTCAACGCCGACTCCGTCGCCGCCGAGCTGTCGGTGGCGCTGCGGGCGTCGAAGCTGCTGCTGCTCACCGACATCGACGGCATCCACGACTCCGACGGCTCGCTGATCAGCGAGCTCGATCCGGCGCGGGCGCAGCGGCTGATCGCGGCGGGGACGATCCGCGGCGGGATGATCCCCAAGGTGCTCGCCGGGCTGCGCGCGCTCGAGGGCGGCGGTGCCGCGCACGTCATCGACGGCCGCGTCCCGCACTCGCTGCTGCTCGAGCTGCTCACCGAGTCGGGGGTGGGGACGATGCTCCGCCAGAGCGGCGGCGACGCCCCGGACGCCCCGGAGGACGCGGGATGAGCAGCGTCGGCACCACCGGGCTCGACGCCCTGCGCGAGCAGGAGTCGCGCTACATCATGGGCACCTATGCGCGCCAGCCACTCGCGCTGGTGCGCGGCGAGGGCGTGCGCGTCTGGGACTCCGAGGGCAACGAGCTCCTCGACATGGTCGCGGGCATCGCCGTCAACGTGCTCGGCCACGCACCCGCCGCGGTGCGCGCCGCGCTCGAGCGGCAGTCGTCGCTGCTCCTCCACGTCAGCAACCTCTACTACACCGAGCCGATGGTCGAGGCGGCGCGGCGGCTGGTCGAGACCGCCTTTGCCGCGCGCGTCTTCTTCTGCAACAGCGGCGCCGAGGCGAACGAGGGCGCGATCAAGATCGCGCGCAAGTGGGGCCAGCGCAACCGTGACGGCGCCCACCGGATCATCTGCATGCGCAACGCCTTCCACGGCCGCACCCTGGCGACGCTCGCGGCCACCGGCAACCAGCGCTACATCGCCCCCTTCGCGCCGGTCACCGACGGCTTCGTCCATGTGGACTTCGACGACGCGGACGCCGTCGCCGCGGCGGTCGACGACCGCACCGTCGCGGTGATGCTCGAGCCGGTGCAGGGCGAGACCGGGATCCATCCGGTGCGCGACGAGACCCTCCGTGCGCTGCGCGCGCTCTGCGACGAGCGCGGGCTGCTGCTCATCCTCGACGAGGTGCAGACCGGCATGGGCCGCACCGGGCGGTGGTGGGCGCACCAGCACGCCGGCGTCACCCCCGATGTGATGACCGTCGCCAAGGGACTCGGCGGTGGCGTCCCCATCGGCGCCATCCTCGCCGCGCCGCGCGCCGACGTGCTCGAGCCCGGCGACCACGGCTGCACCTTCGGTGGCAACCCGCTGGTCACCGCGGTCGCCGCCGAGGTGCTGCGCACCATCGACGAGCGCGGGCTGGTGGCCCACGCGGCGCGCACCGGCGAGCACCTGCAGGGCCGCCTGCGCGAGCTCGGCGCGGCCGTGGTCGCGGTGCGCGGCCGGGGACTGATGGTCGCCGCCGACCTCGACGCCGACCTCGCCCCGCAGGTGGTGCGCGCGGGGTTGGGCAGCGGGGTGATCGTCAACGCCACCGGTCCGAGGACTCTGCGGCTGGTGCCGCCGCTCATCCTCACCGAGGCCGAGGCCGACGAGGCGGTGGCGCGCCTGGGCGTGGCCATCCGCCGTGCGGGGAACTCGTGACCACCCGAGCCACCCGCGGCGGCGCGGCGGCGGCGCCCCCCGCCCGCGGCTCACGCGTCCCCGGCAAGGTGGAGCGCCAGCAGGCGATCCTCGACCTCGTCGGCGGCCGCGCCATCCGCACCCAGGACGAGCTGGTGGCGGCGCTGCGCGGCCGCGGGCTGCTCGTCACCCAGGCCACGGTGAGCCGCGACCTCCGCGAGCTCGGCCTCGCCCGGGTCGCCGGGGGCGAGGGGCCGCGCTACATCGCGCCCGCCGCCGAGGCGGAGACGAGCATCACCAACCGGCTCCGCGCGGTGCTCCGCGAGCACGTCCGCGGGATCGACTTCGTCGACTTCGTCGGGGTGCTGCGCACCCGCCCGAGCACGGCGCCGCTGGTCGCCGCCGCCCTCGACGGCGCCCGCTACGACGAGGTCGCCGGCACCGTCGCCGGCGACGACACCGTGCTGCTGATCGCCCGCGGCTCCGAGGCGGCGGCGGCGCTGCGGGCCCGGCTGCTTCCCATGCTCGGCCGGCGCGGCGCGCCCGAGGAGGTCTCCCGATGACGGCACCGCAGCGCTGCGTGCTCGCCTACAGCGGGGGGCTCGACACCTCCGTCGCCATCCCCTGGATGCGTGAGAACCTCGGCACCGAGGTGATCGCGCTGAGCATCGACCTCGGCGAGGCCCGCGACCTGCGCAGCGTCCAGGAGCGTGCCCTGCGCACCGGCGCGGTCGCCGCCTACGTCGTCGACGCCCGGCGGCTCTTCGTCGAGAACTTCGCCTTCCCCTCGCTGATGGCGGGCGCGCTCTACGAGGGGGTGTACCCGCTCGCCACCGCGCTGGGGCGGCCGCTGATCGCCAAGCTGCTCGTCGACCTCGCCCGCGAGGAGGGCGCAACCGCGGTCGCCCACGGCTGCACGGGCAAGGGCAACGACCAGGTGCGCTTCGACGTCGCCGTCGCCGCGCTCGCCCCGGAGCTCAGCGTGCTCGCGCCGGTGCGCGACTGGGAGATGGGCCGTCCCGACGAGCTCCGGTACGCCGCCGAGCACGGCATCGAGGTGTCCGCGACGGTCGCCTCGCCGTACTCGGTCGACGCCAACCTCTGGGGGCGCAGCATCGAGGCCGGGGTGCTCGAGGATCCCTGGGAGGAGCCACCGCGCGACGTCTTCCAGTGGACCGTCGACCCCTCCGAGGCGCCCCCCCAGGGTGCGCTCGTGGAGATCGGCTTCGAGCAGGGACGCCCGGTGTCGCTCGACGGCGAGACGCTCGCCGCCGAGGCGCTCGTCGAGCGGCTCAACGCGCTCGGCGGCGCGCACGGCATCGGGCGTATCGACCACGTCGAGAACCGCCTGGTGGGGATCAAGTCGCGGGAGATCTACGAGGCGCCCGCGGCGACCGTCCTCTTCGCGGCCCACCAGGCACTGGAGTCGCTGACCCTCGCCCGCGACGTCGCGCAGTTCAAGCGCATCGTCGCCGAGGAGTGGGCACGGCTGGTCTACGATGGGCTCTGGTTCAGCGCCCTGCGCCACGACCTCTGGGCGTTCGTCCGCTCCACCCAGGAGTTCGTGACCGGTGAGGTGCGGCTGCGGCTGCAGTCGGGCTCGCTGCGGGTGGTGGGGCGCAAATCGCAGCAGTCGCTCTACCGCCACGAGCTCGCCACCTACGACCGCGCCGGCGACCAGTTCAGCCACCGGTCGGCGCGCGGCTTCATCGAGCTCTTCGGCCTGCCGCTGCGCACCCAGACCGCGGTGCAGCACGCCCTCGGCGATGCCTCGCGGCGGCTGCTTCCCGAGCGACTGGATCGGCTCAGCGCAGACGGGAACCCGACATGACCCGCGGCATCCGCGTCGTCGGCGCCGGGGTCGAGGGGGAGGACGACCGCACCCTCCCGGAGCCGCGCACGCCCACCGGGGCGGTGCGCCGCCGCCGGGCCGCCCCCGCGGCCGAGGTGGTCGTCGAGGAGCCCGAGCCGCCCGCCGCCGTGGCTCCGGCGCCGCCCGCGCGGACACCCGAGAAGGCGTGGTCGGGACGCTTCGCCACGCGCACCGCGCGCCGGGTCGAGGAGTTCAGCTCGTCGATCGCCTTCGACCGCCGCCTCTACCCCGAGGACATCCTCGGCTCGCAGGCGCACGCCAGGATGCTCCGCACCATCGGGCTGCTCACCCGTGAGGAGCAGAAGGCGATCGACGCCGGTCTGCGCGACATCAAGCGCGAGCTCGACAAGGGCGAGTTCCTCGTCGACGAGGGCGACGAGGACATCCACATGGCGATCGAGCGCCGCCTCTTCGAGAAGATCGGCGACGTCGCCGGCAAGCTGCACACCGCGCGCAGCCGCAACGACCAGGTCGCCACCGACCTGCGCCTCTACGGTAAGCGGATCTGCCGCGAGCTCATGCTCGGCATCGCCTCGCTGCAGGAGGAGCTGGCGCGCCGCGCCCAGGAGCACCGGCTCACCGCGATGCCGGGGTACACCCACCTGCAGCGCGCCCAGGTGATCTCCCTCGCCCATCACCTGCTCGCCTACGTCGAGATGCTCCAGCGCGACATCGAGCGGCTCCAGGACTGCCACGACCGCTGCGACGTGCTCCCGCTCGGCAGCGGCGCGCTCGCGGCCACCACCCTGCCGATCAACCGGCGGGTGGTCGCCGACCAGCTCGGCTTCGACCACGTCAGCGCCAACAGCCTCGACTCGGTGAGCGACCGCGACTTCGCCGTCGAGATCGTCGCCGCGTGCGCGCTGCTGATGGTCCACCTCTCCCGCTTCGCCGAGGAGCTGGTGCTCTGGACCTCCACCGAGTTCGGCTTTGCCGAGCTCCCTGACGCCTACGCCACCGGCTCGAGCCTGATGCCCCAGAAGAAGAACCCCGACGTGCTCGAGCTCATCCGCGGGCGCACCGGGCGGGTGAACGGGGCGCTGGTCTCGCTGCTCACCACCCTCAAGGGACTGCCGCTCGCCTACAACCGCGACCTCCAGGAGGACAAGGAGGCGATCTTCGACGCCGTCGACACCGCCCAGGCCGCGGTGGCCATGCTCGGCGATGTGGTCAGAGTCGTCCAGTTCGACACCGAGCGGATGGCCCAGGCGGCGTCCGACCCGCTGCTGATGGCGACCGACGTCGCCGAGTGGCTGGTGGTCCGCGGCGTGCCCTTCCGCGAGGCGCACCGGATCGTCGGCCGGGCGGTGCGCGTCGCCCAGCGCGCCGGCCGCACCCTCGCCGAGCTGAGCGACGCCGACTGGGCGTCGGTCGACGAGCGCATCGGCCCCGAGGTCACCGAGCTCTTCGACACCGAGCGCAGCCTGCGCCGTCGCGAGGTGCCCGGCGGGCCGGGGCCGCGAATGGTCTCACGCCAGCTGGTCCGCGCCGCGGCGATGGTCGCCAAGACACGCAGGATGGTGCCGGTGCTCGCCAAGCAGACCCAGCGGGCCAAGGAGGTGGGCGCGGGGGTGCGCCGCTAGCAGTCGGCCCTACGCCGGCGGCGGCGTCGACTGCGGCAGGCCCAGGTCCTTCTCGAGCGCGTTGGTGGCGTTGAGCTGGTCGTCCTGCGAGTTGACCAGCTGCTGCAGCAGCGGATCCAGCTGGTTGAACGCGGTCACCTGGGACGCCTGCACGAAGGTCGCCTGCTCGGTGCGCACGACGGTGGCCAGCGCGCTGGCGTCGTTCTGCATGCTGCCGGGGAAGGGCAGGGCGAGCAGGTTGCGCGCGTAGGCGGCGTAGATGTTGGCGGCCTCCGCCATCGCCTGCTTGTCGGCGCCCAGGTCGGTGTTCGACGTCTGTGCTTTGATCGTCGCCAGCGCCCGCGTGCCCGTGTTGCGCAGGAAGACGAACTGGCGCGCCAGGGTGAGGAAGTCGGTCGGCTTCTGCGGAGCGGCGCCCGCCACCGCGCCGTTCGCGTTCGTCCCGGGCACGGACTGCATCGGCGCCTGGACGGGGTTGCTGTTTCCGACCTGGGCGGCGGCGGCGCCCGGCTGGACCGGGACGTAGCCTGCGTCGGTGGACGCGCCACCGCAGGCGGCGAGCAGGCCGGTCAGCGCGAGGCCGGCGAGGGCGGCGCCGGCGAGACGGTGTGGGGTCATGGGGGTCGCCTGTGAGGGGGTGGCGGAGGATGACGGCGTGTGGGCTGCCGTCACCCCCCGCCGCGGTCACGTTCACGCCCGCGTCTGGAAGACGGACGTGTGCGGAGGGTCTGATGCGGCCCGGCCGGGCCGCACCGCTTCAGTCGCTGCTACAGGCCGCCGAGCAGCCCACCGAGGATGTCGCCGACGCCGCCGACAACGTCCTCGAGCCCGTGGCCGAGACCGATGTCGCCACGGCCGCCGAAGCCACCGCCGCCGAAGTCACCGCCGCCACCACCACCGTGCCGGTGCGAGTGGGAGACGGTCACGCAGTGGACGTTGTTGTTGTTCCCCACCACGTTGCAGTTGCCCTTCACCTTCACGGTCTTGGTCGAGTTGTGGTTGCCGTGACTCGACGCGAAGGCCGTGGTGGAGGTCACCGCCATCGCCCCGGTGGCCGTGCACGCAACCACCGCAAGGACAAGCGAGGACGAACGCAGACGCATGATTGGCATCCCTTCCTGAGCCCGCCACAAGCTGATGAATTGATTCCAACATACACCGCGCGCGGCCCCAGTCAACCTCGTTAACTCACCAATTTCGACGCGTTTAGAACGATTGGGCCGGTTCGCTCCAATCTCGTTCCGACGCGTTAGAGACAATGACCGCGGTAAACCGAATGGGTGCGTTTCGCGCGTTCAGCGCGTTCAGTCGGACTCCATACGGGTTTCCGGAAGCGCGCCTCCGGCCTCGGCGGGGACCCCGGCGTCGTGGGCCAGCTCCTCTCCCATCGCCGTCGCCCGGGACTCGGCGCGCACGCACACGGTGCCGCCGCAGCGCACCTCCGCCATGAGCCAGAGCTGGCGGCGGTGACCGCCGATGAGCCGGGCGGTGACGGTGAGCTCCTCGTCCACCGGCACCGGCGCGAGGTAGCTGAGCCGGGTCTCCGCGGTGAGCGCGAAGCGGTGTGCCTCGGCGATCGCCGCCCAGGCCATGGCGTCGTCGCAGAGGGCGGCGAGCAGCCCGCCGTGCACCAGGTTGGGAGCGCCGGAATGGTGGGCGTCGAGGCGCAGCGTGGCGGTGACGGTGTGGTCCACGTCGTCGTGATGGAAGGGCACGCGCAGCCCCGCCGGGTTGGTCGGCTCGCACACCCAGCAGTTCGACTCGAAGCCGAAGGTGTTGCTCAGGAGCCGGCGCACGCCCGGCCCTCCTCGATCGCCGGGAGCAGCGCCACGGTGGCCTCGACCGGCCCGGCGCCGCCGCCGTCGCGGTTCCAGTAGCGGCTGAAGCAGCCGTCGTAGCTCCAGATCCGCCCGCCGTGCGAGGCCACCGGCCGGTCGCCGCGGTGGGGGGTGTGGCCGTGCACCAGGCGGCGGGCGCCGAAGCGCGCAAGGTGGCGGTCGAGGCGCTCGGGGTCGTCGTCGAAGGCGCGGCGCCCGACCGTGTGCCAGAACACCTTCCAGGCGCCACCCGGCTCGCGGAGCAGCTCGCGGGCGCGCGCGTTGACGCTGTCGACGTCGTCGCCGAGGCGCGCGTAGGCATCGTCGTCGGAGTGCTGCGCCAGGGTGCCGTCCTCGCGGAGGACCATCAGCGGCAGGCCGCGCAGCCAGGCCTCCATGCCGGGGTCGTCGGCGACGGCGCGGAGGTCGGCCCAGTCGCCACGGCGCCAGAGCCAGACCTCGGCGAGGGTGCGCCGGTCGCCGTTGCGGACCGCCTCGGGGGTGTTGCCGAAGCGCACCTCCTCGAGCACGCAGAGCAGCAGCAGGTCGTGGTTGCCGAGGATGCTCCGGCTGTTGCGCCGCTCGCGGGCGATGCGCGCCGCCGCCGCGCCCCCGGCGGCGCCGGGTGGCCCGCCCTGGAAGAAGTCGCCGAGGAAGAGGGTGTCGACCTCGTCCTCGGGGTGGGCGGCGAGCGCCTCGCGCAGCCGCTCGGAGTCGCCCTGCACGTCCCCCACCACGAGCAGCGGCCTGGGCATCCTCAGTTCGACGCCGCCGTGTCGCCGTACCCGCCGCCGTGGAGGTGCGCGGTGCCCTCCTCGATGGTGAAGCGCTGCCCGCACACCGGGCACTCGACCAGGGTCGCGAGGGGATCGTCCTCGGGGGGCAGCATGGCGGTGGCGCAGGCGGGGCAGGTCAGCGTCGCCGGCGCCGGGTCGTCCTCGTGGTCGCGCATCGCCCGCGCCGCCGCGGCGAGGTCGATGGCGACCCCGCCGCAGACGGTGCAGACGTAGGTGGCGCGGCGGTCGTCGTGGCGGAGGTAGGCGCCGTCTCGGCCGACGATCAGGGGCGCGTTGAGCGCCTCGAAACGGCCCTCGCCGCACTGGGCGGGGCACCAGAGGTCGCGTCGGGCTGGCATGGCTCCATGGTGGCAGGCGGGGGGACGATCAGGCCCGGGCCAGGGAGAGCTCGGCCACCCGGGCGTGGTGGCGGGCGGCGTCGCCGAGGAGCACCCGGTCGACCTTGGCGCGGCGCCAGAGGAGCTGGGCGTCGTGCTCCCAGGTGAAGCCGATGCCGCCGTGGACCTGGATGCAGCTCGAGGCGCAGAGCTCGACCGCGCCCGCCGAGTAGGCCTTGGCGGCGGCGGCGGCGAGGGGCCGCTGCCCGGCGTCGTGGTCGGCGCACCAGGCCGCGTACCAGACCAGCGAGCGCAGCTGCTCGACCTGGGCGAACATGTCGACGCACATGTGCTTGATCGCCTGGAAGCTGCCGATCGGCCGTCCGAAGGCGACCCGCTGCTTGGCGTACTCGACCGCCATCTCCAGGCAGCGCGCGGCGGTGCCAAGGTCCTCGGCGGCCAGCACCACCTCGGCGACGTTGCGGGCGCGGGCGACCTCCTCGGGTGCGACGCTCCCCAGCGGCTTGCCGCGGGGCACGCGCACCCGGGCGAGACCCCGGGTGGGATCCATCTGAGCCTGCTCGGTGATCTCGGCGGCGTCGCGGCGGGCCGCCACCAGGCCGCTCTCCCCGATCGCGAGGAAGGCGGTGGCGCCGGCGGCGGCGATCACCGGGGCGCCGTCCTGCTCGACCACGGCCATCCGGTGCTGGCCCGAGGCGATCTCGCGCAGCGCCGCCGCCGCTTCCTCGCTGTCGAGGGAGCGGAGCAGCGACGCCGCCCAGGCGCCGGAGACCAGCGGCGCGGTGGAAAGGGTGCGACCGGCCTCCTCGGCGACGACCGCGAGGTCGAGCACCTCCAGGCCGCTGCCGCCGTGCCTCTCGTCGACGAGGACGCCGAGGAAGCCGACCGCCGCGAGCTCGTCGACGATGTCGGGGGCGGGGGCGCCGTCGAGCATGGCGCGCATCGCCGCGGTGCCGGCGTGCGCCTCGAACCACTCCCGGGCGGTGCGCTGGAGGAGCTGCTGCTGCTCGTCGAGGGCGAAGTTCATGCCCGCACCCCGCCCGCCGCGGCCGCCGGAACCCCCTTGTCGGGGCGCGGCTCGCCGGGCAGCCCCAGGACCCGCTCGCCGACGACGTTGCGGAGGATCTCGTTGGTGCCGCCGGCGATCGCCAGCCCGGGGAACATCGTCATCGAGTACTGCCAGCGGTCGTCGCCGGAGGAGTCGGCGGCGAAGGCGGCGTCGTCGCCGAGCAGGCGCACGCCGATCTCGGCGCTCAGCTGTCCCAGCGCGACCAGCGAGAGCTTGCCGACCGACGCCTCGGGTCCGGGCATCCGTCCCTGGCTCAGCGCGGTGAGGCGGCGGTAGCCGGTGTAGCGCTGGGCCATCGCCAGCACCACGGCGCGTCCCAGCTGCTCGCGCACCAGCGCCTGCTGGTCGGCGGGGAGATCGGGCAGCCGGCGCGCCGCGAAGCGGGTGAGGGTCTCGATGCTCGAGCCCATGTCGGCGCCGCCGCCGCCGATGGCGAGGCGCTCGTTCATCAGGGTGGTGATCGCCACCCGCCAACCGCCGTCGACCTCGCCGCAGAGGTTCTCGGCGGGAACCAGGGCGTCGTCGAAGAAGACCTCGTTGAAGTGGGCCTCGCCGGTCATCTGGCGGAGCGGCCGCACCGTCACCCCGGGCTGCTCCATGTCGATGAGGAACATCGTCAGCCCGGCGTGCTTCGCCAGCGAGGGGTCGGTGCGGGCGATGAGCAGGCCGAACTTCGAGTACTGGGCGGCGCTGGTCCAGACCTTCTGGCCGCGGATGCGCCAGCCGTCGCCGTCGCGGATCGCGCGGGTCTGCAGCCCGGCGAGGTCGCTGCCGGCGGCGGGCTCGCTGAAGAGCTGGCACCAGATCTCGTCGCCGCGGAGCAGCGGCCGCAGGTAGCGCTGCTTCTGCTCCTCGGTGCCGTGGGCGAGGATCGTCGGGCCGCACATCCCCAGGCCGATGCCGTTGACCAGCGGGGCGCTGCCGGCGCGGGAGAGCTCCTGGTTGACGATCACCTGCTGCATCGGGGTGCCGCCCTGGCCGCCGTACTCCGCCGGCCAGGTGATGCCGACGTAGCCGGCGTCGTACAGGGTCGCCTGCCAGCGCTGCCGGGGGGCCGCCCCCGCGGCGTCGGTGTGGCGGTCGCGGCCGCGCACCACGTCGTCCACGCTCTCCTCGAGGAACCGCCGCACCCGGCCGCGCCAGGCGGCCTCCTCTGCGGTGTCGTCGAAGTCCATCGTCCTCCTCCCGTAACCCGACCGATCCTCTCACAGCGGCGGTCGACGGCGGCCGCGGCGCCGGCCGAGCCGGCCTCAGGGGAGGTGGAAGGAGAGGCCGATCGTCCCCGGGCCGGCGTGGCAGCCGACGATGGGGCCGATCTCGATGATCTCGGGCTCGGACTCGCAGTGCTCGCGGATCCGGTCGGCGAGGCCGCGGCAGTCGGCGAGCCGGTCGGCGTGGCCGAGCACGACACGGGCGCGGCGGCCGGTCTCACCGGTGGCGGCGCTCACCTCGGACGCGATGCGGTCGAGGGCGCGCTGGAAGGTCCGCGCCCTGTCGTGCGCCTCGATCCGGCCGTCGATCACCTCGAGCACCGGCTTGATGTTCAGCACCGAGCCGAGCAGGGCGCGGGCGCCGCCGATCCGGCCGCCGCGGCGGAGGTACTCGAGGGTGTCGACGGTGAAGAGGCTGCGCTGCCGGGCGATGATCCCGCGCAGGACCTCGACGATCTCCTCGGCCCCGCGCCCCTGGGCCGCGGCCTCGGTCGCGGCGCGGACCAGGGCGTTGTGGCCGATCCCCACGGTGCGGGTGTCGACCACGTGGACGTCGAGCTCGGGGACGGCGGCGCGCGCCTGCATCGCGGCGCCGTTGGTGCCGCTCATCTCCGCGGAGAGGGTGGTGCAGACCACGCTGCTGCCGTCCGCGGCGGCCTCGCGGAACGCGGCCTCGAACTCGGCGGGGGTCGGCTGGCTGGTGGTGGGGTTGCGGGTGCTGCTGCGCATCCGCGCATAGAAGCGCTCGGCGTCGATGTCGACGCCGTCGATGAGCTCCTCGTCGCCGAAGATCACCTTGAGGGGGACGACGATCACTCTGCCGGCGTCGCGATCTGCGGCGGAGAGGTCGGCGGTGCTGTCGCAGATCAGCCGTACGGGCATGGGCTGGAGGGTAGGTGGCCGCCGAGCGCAGCGTCAACCGGCACAATGCCGGCGATGGCCTGGGATCCCCCGGCGCTCGCGCCCCGGCCGCTCGGCGCCGCCGCCCCTCGCGGCCGCCTCGTCGACGACGCCGTCGACAGCGCGGCGCTCGCCGGCAACCCGCTCGGCGACCCGTCGCTGCGGCGGCTGCTGGTGTGGCTTCCGCCAGGCTACGACGACGAACCGGAACGCCGCCACCCGGCCGTCTACGTCCTCCCCGGATACGGCTCCTGCGTCGAGCGCTGGTGCAACCGCGACCTCTTCGAGCCGACGATCTTCGAGCGGCTCGAGGCGCTGCACGCCCGCATCGAGCCGCCGCCCCCGCCGCCGTGCATCCACGTCTACGTCGACGGCGCCACCCGCTACGGCGGCAGCCAGTTCGTCAACTCCAGCGCGACCGGCGACCACGAGGACTACGTGGCCCAGGACGTGGTCGCGCACGTCGACGCCTCGTACCGCACCCTGGCGTCGCGCGACCATCGCGGCGTCGCCGGGCACAGCAGCGGCGGGGTCGGCGCGGTGGTGCTCTGCATGCGCCGCCCCGACGTCTTCGGGGCCTGCGCCTCGCACGCCGGCGACAGCCTCTTCGAGCACTGCTACGGCCGCGAGCTCGCCGGCTTCGCCCGCGCCCTGCGCGAGAACGGACGCGACGTGGTGGCGCTTCGCAACCGCCTGCTCGCCGACGAGGTCTACCGGCGCGACAACTTCGGACCGCTGATGGTGCTCGGCTGCGCCGCCGCCTACTCGCCCGATCCCGCCGAGCCGCTCGGCATCGGCCTGCCCGTCGACGCCTCGGGCACCCTGGTCGACCGCAACTGGGACCGCTGGCTCGACAACGACCCGGTGCGCATGGCCGAGCACCACGCCGGCGCGCTGCGCTCGCTGCGCGCCGTCTACCTCGACGCCGGCGACTCCGACGAGTACTACATGGACCTGGGCACCGCCGCGCTCAGCGCCGAGCTGTCCCGCCTCGACGTCCCCCACCGCCACGAGCGCTTCCCCGGCGGCCACAGCGGCATCGCCCACCGCTACCCGATCGCCTACGAGCACCTCGCCCGGGCGCTCAGCCCGGAGTGAGCAGCGCCAGCGCCCCCCAGAGGTTGCGGTCCTCGCCGAGGGTGGCGCGGAGCACCGGCGGCCGCGGCTGGAGGAAGAGGGCGGCGTCGACGGTTGCCGACAGCGACGGCCAGAACCGCTCCCACCTCCGGCAGACGCCACCGCCGAGGACCACCACCTCGGGGTCGTGGAGGGCGATGGCGTTGACGACGCCGAGGCCGAGCCAGCGGCCGACGTCCTCCCAGGCCTCGGGATCGTCGAGCTCCTCGGCGGGGCTGCCGAAGCGGCGGGCGATGGCCAGGCCGGAGGCGAGAGTCTCCAGGCAGCCGTGGCCGCCGCAGTGGCACGGGGGCCCCCCGAGCCAGCGCGGCCAGAGCACCTGGTGGCCGCCCTCGGTGTCGTGGCGGCCCGCCACCGGCCGGCCGTCGACCACCACCCCGCTGCCGATGCCCGTCGACACCGTGAAGTAGACGCAGCTGCGGCTCCCCGCCGCGGCGCCGGCGCGCGACTCGGCGAGGGCGGCGCAGTTGGCGTCGTTCTCGACCAGCACCGGGCAGCCGTAGCGGGCGCCGAGCCTCTCGGCGAGGGCGAGCCCATGCCAGCTCGGGGGCATGTTCGGGGGGTTGACCAGCGCCCCGCGGGCGCGGTCGAAGGGTCCGGGCACGGCGAGGGCGAGCCCGCTCAGCGGCTCGCCGCCGCGGGCCTCGTCGAGCATCTCCACCAGGGTCTCGAGCGGCCGCACCGCGGGGGTCGGGCGACGCACCGCCGCCCCGGGCTCACCTCCGTCCGCGGCGACCGCGGCGAGCAGCTTGGTGCCACCGATGTCGATCGCCCCGAGCATGGGCGGGAGCCTATCAGGGCGCTCGCCACGGGCCAGGACCCCTCGGCCAACCGGGCATACTCGGACGATGCTGCTCGCCATCGACGTGGGCAACTCCAACATCGTCGTCGGGGTCTTCGACGGCGAGCGGCTGGTCGCCGACTTCCGGCTCCGCACCGACGCCCACGCCACCGGCGACGAGCTGGGGCTCACCGTGACCGGTCTGCTGCGCAGCCGCCAGGTCGAGCCGGGCTCGATCACCGGGGTGGTGGTGAGCAGCGTGGTGCCGACCCTCTCGCGGGCGATCGAGGGGCTCGCCCAGACCTTCTTCGGCCTGGTCCCGATGGTGGTCGGCCCCGGGGTGCGCACCGGGATGCGCATCCTCTACGACGACCCCCGCCAGGTCGGCGCCGACCGCATCGTCAACGCGATCGCCGCCTTCCGCCGCTACGGCGGCCCCGCGGTGCTCGTCGACTTCGGCACCGCCACCACCTTCGACGCCATCTCCGCCCAGGGCGAGTACCTCGGCGGCGCCATCGCCCCGGGGATGCTCATCAGCCTCGAGGCGCTGGTCGCCCGCGCCGCCAAGCTCAGCCGCGTCGACCTCGTCGCCCCGCCCTCGGTGATCGGCCGCACCACCACCACGAGCATGCAGGCGGGGATGGTCTTCGGGTACGTCGGCCTCATCGAGGGGCTGGTCTCGCGGATGCGCCGTGAGCTCGGCCAGGCCACCCGGGTCATCGGCACCGGGGGGATCGCCGAGCTCATCGCCTCGGAGACCGACTGCATCGAGGTGGTGGACCAGCGCCTCACCCTCGACGGGCTTCGGCTGATCCACGAGCTCAACGTCTGAGGGGGGCCTCCCCCCTGCGCCCCGCTACCTGCCGACCTCGACCGCCCAGATCAGCATGGCGAAGAACCAGAAGGCGTAGCCGGCGCTGATCCAGACGCTCTGCATGTTGCGGCTCTCCACCCGGCGGCCGACCCGCACCATCGTCCAGAGCAGCAGCGCCGAGGCGATCACGACCAGCAGCCGGCCGCTGAGCGGGGCGGGCAGCACCAGGCCGAGGAGCAGGCAGAGCGCCGGCGGGAAGCCGAGCGGAAGGATCCACCAGGGCAGCTCGATGGGCTCGCCGAGGCGGCGCGGGCTGCTCACCCCTCGCCGCTGGTGAACACCGGCCGGAAGAAGCCGGTGTCGGACTCGCCGGCGGCGAGCGCGGCGTCGAAGAGCTCGTCGACGCGCTCGGGCGATTCGATGCTCTGCACCTCGGCGCGCAGCTTCGAGGCGCCGGCGCAGCCGCGGATCGTCCAGGCGACGTACTTGCGGCCGATCTTCAGCGCGCGGCGCTCGCCGTAGTACGTGATGAGCTCGTGGAGGTGGCGGCGGCTCAGCGCGATGCGCTCGGCGAAGGGCTGCTCGCCGAGGCTGCCGCCGGTGGCGATGCGGTGGACCGCCTGGCGCACCAGCCAGAAGTTGCCGAGCATGCCGCGGGCCACGACCACGCCGTCGACGCGGCCGCGCTCGATCTCGGCGGCGAGGCGGTCGATGTCGATCACGTCGCCACTGCCGATCACCGGGATGTCGACCGCCTCCTTGACCCGGGCGATCTCGTCCCAGTCGGCGCTGCCGGCGTAGGCCTGGCATCGGGTCCGCCCGTGGATCGTGACCATTGCCACGCCGACGTCCTGGAGGGCGCGAGCGAGCTCGGGGGCGTTGATCGTCGAGTGGTCCCAGCCGAGCCGCATCTTGGCGGTGACGGGGACGTCGACGGCGGCTGTCATCGCGCCCAGCACCCGGGCGGTCGCGCCGACGTCGCGGGCGAGGGCGGCGCCGTTGCCGATGCCCACCACCTTGCGTACCGGGCAGCCGAGGTTGACGTCGACGGTCTGGGCGCCGCGGTCGACGGCGACCCGGGCGGCCTCGGCCATGGTGTCGGGGTCGCTGCCGACCAGCTGCGCGCCCACCGGGCAGTCGAGCCGGGAGGGGAAGTCGAGCAGCCGCAGGCTGGCGTCGATGCTGCGCGCCACCGCCTCGGCGGCGACCATCTCGGTGCACACCAGCCCCGCGCCCATCTCCGCGGCGATGCGGCGGAAGGGGGCGTCGGAGATCCCCGCCATGGGCGCGCAGAGCACCGGCGAGCGCAGCTCGAGGGAGCCGACGCGCACGCTGGAGCGGGGAACAGAGAGACCGGCGGTCATTCCCGCATGGTATCCGCGAACGCCCGGCGCTCCCCTATACTCGCCGGCCATCCCGTCGTGCCCCGCGGCGGCTCTCCGTCGCCCGTCGAGGTCTGCAGCCCCATGCTCGACAAGCCCGTCCTCCTCACCCAGGAGGGCCTGGAGAAGCTCCAGAAGGAGCTCGAGGAGCTGCGCACCACCAGGCGCAGCGAGATCGCCGAACGCATCAAGTATGCGAAGGAGTTCGGCGACATCAGCGAGAACGCGGAGTACGACGACGCCAAGAACGAGCAGGGGATGCTCGAGGGCCGCATCCTCACCCTCGAGAAGATGATCCGCAACGCGGTGATCATCGAGGAGCAGCACGACGGGCGCGTCCAGGTCGGCTCGCGGGTGACCGTCCGGGACGAGTTCGGCGAGGAGGAGTACACGATCGTCGGACCCGCCGAGGTCGACGTCGCCAAGGGCCGCATCTCGATGGAGTCGCCGGTGGGCAAGGCGCTGCTCGGCCACCGCGTCGGCGAGGAGGTGAAGGTGCAGACCCCCGGCGGCACGCGCCCCGTCACCATCGTCCGCGTCTCCTGAGCCCGGCGGCGGTCCATGGCTGAGCAGGACCTGATCGCCGAGCGGCGCAGGAAGGTCGAGGAGCTGGCCGAGCTGGGGATCCCCGCCTACGGCGTCGACTTCCGTCCCGACGCGACCCTTGACGAGGCACTGGCGAGGCTGACCGCGTTCGAGGCCGAGGCGGGGCCGGCCCCCGAGGGAGGGGACCCTCGCGAGGGCCCGGCGGTCGCCGTCGCCGGAAGGGTGATGCAGCTGCGGCCCTCCGGCGGGGTGGTCTTCGCCCATATCGAGGACGAGGAGCGCCGTCTCCAGATCTGGTGCAAGCGCGACCGCGTCGGCGACGCCGCCTGGGAGCTGCTCCGCCGCCTCGACCTGGGCGACATCGTCGGGGTGCGCGGCCGGGTCACCCGCACCCGCCGCGGCGAGCCGAGCGTTCTCGCCGACGAGGTCGTGCTGCTGGTCAAGGCGCTGCGCCCGCCGCCCGAGAAGTTCCACGGGCTGCAGGACCAGGAGACCCGCTACCGGCGCCGCTACCTCGACCTGCTCAGCCACGCCGAGCAGCGCCGCCACTTCGCCCAGCGCTCGGCGATCGTGCGCTCGGTGCGCGCCACCCTCGACGCCCGCGGCTTCCTCGAGGTCGAGACGCCGATCCTCCAGCCGATCGCGGGCGGCGCCAGCGCGAGGCCGTTCTCGACCCACTGGAACGCGCTCCACACCGACGTCTACCTGCGCATCGCCATCGAGCTCCACCTCAAGCGGCTGCTCGTCGGCGGCTACCGCCGCGTCTACGAGATCGGCCGGGTCTTCCGCAACGAGGGGCTCTCGCCGCGCCACAACCCCGAGTTCACGATGCTCGAGGCCTACGAGGCCTACGGCGACTACGCCACGATGCGCGAGCTCGCCGAGGCGATCGTGGTCGACGCCGCCAACGCCGCGGGACCGCAGCCGGAGCCCGAGGAGGGCGGCTCCTTCCCGTGCCTCGACCCGCTCTCGCGCCGGCTCGGCGGCCAGCCGCTCGACCTCACCCCGCCGTTCCGCACGGCCCGGATGGTCGACCTCGTCGCCGAGCGCTGCGGCTTCGACCCCCTCGCCGCCTGGGACGCGGGCACCATGGTCGACGAGGCGGCCCGCCTCGGCGTCCAGCCCCCGCCCGGCGCCGGGCCCGGCGGCGTGCTCCTCGAGATCTACGAGCAGCACGTGGAGTCGACGCTCTGGGACCCGACCTTCGTGCTCGACTACCCCGCCGAGGTCTCGCCGCTGGCGCGCCGCCGCACCGACGATCCCCGCTTCACCGAGCGCTTCGAGCTGATCGTCGCCGGGCGCGAGCTCGCCAACGCCTTCAGCGAGCTCAACGACCCCATCGACCAGCGCCGTCGCTTCGAGGACCAGGCGCGCAAGCGCGCCGCCGGCGACGCCGAGGCGCAGCCGCTCGACGAGGACTTCCTCGAGGCCATCGAGACCGGGATGCCGCCGGCGGGCGGGCTGGGCGTCGGCATCGACCGGCTGGTCATGCTGCTCAGCGACAGCCCCACCATCCGCGACGTGCTGCTCTTCCCCACGATGCGCCCGCAGCAGCAGGCCACGGGAGAGACCAGGTGATCGCCCTCCAGCGCATCCGCGACGAGCCGGAGCTGATCCGCGAGGGAGCCCGGCTGAAGGGCGAGCCCGCCCCGGTCGACGAGATCCTCGAGCTCGACCAGCGCGCCCGCGCGCTCCGCGCCGACGTCGAGGCCGCGCGGGCCGAGCAGAACCGTGAGGGGAAGGCGATCCGGGGGAAGCCCACCGACGAGCAGCGCGAGATGCTCGCCGAGCTGAAGCGGCGCATCCAGGAGGGCGAGGAGCAGCTCGGCGCGCTCGACCAGAGCATCCACGATCTGCTGCTGGTGGTGCCCAACCCGCCCCATCCCAGCGTCCCGATCGGCACCAGCGACGCCGACAACGTCACCGTGCGCACCTGGGGCGAGCCCGCCACCTTCGACTTCACCCCGCGTCCGCATCACGAGCTCGGCGAGGCGCTGGGAATCTTCGACTTCGAGCGCGCCGCCAAGATCAGCGGCGCGCGGTTCGCGGTGCTCTACGGCGACGGCGCCCGGCTGCAGCGCGCGCTCGTCGCCTACATGCTCGACATGGCGCACGAGCGCGGCTACGGCGAGGTGGCGCCGCCCTACCTGGTCCGCCGCGAGGCGATGGTCGGCACCGGCAACCTGCCCAAGTTCGAGGACGACGCCTTCCACACCGACGGCGACATGTTCCTCATCCCCACCGCCGAGGTCCCGGTCACCAACCTCTACCGCGAGGAGATCCTCGACGGCGACCGCCTCCCGATCCGCCACGTCGCCTTCACCCCCTGCTGGCGGCGCGAGGCGGGGGCCGCCGGCAGGGACACCCGTGGCTACATCCGCCTCCACCAGTTCGACAAGGTGGAGCTGGTGAAGTTCGTCGACCCGGAGCGCTCGCTCGACGAGCTCGAGGGGCTGGTCGCCGACGCCGAGGCGGTGCTCCAGGGCCTGGGGATCCACTACCGGGTGCTGCTGATGTGCACCGGCGACATGGGCTTCGCCCAGTGGAAGAAGTTCGACCTCGAGGCGTGGTGCCCGGGGATGGGGCGCTGGCTCGAGGTCTCCTCCTGCAGCGTCTTCGCCGACTTCCAGGCGCGCCGCGCCGACATCCGCTACCGCCCCGGGCCACAGGAGCGTCCGCGCTTCGTGCACACCATCAACGGCAGCGCGCTCGCGGTGCCACGCACCTTCGACGCGGTGCTCGAGACCCACCAGCAGGAGGACGGCTCGGTGGTGGTGCCCGAGGTGCTCCGCGGCCACCTGGGCGGGATGGAGCGGCTCACCCCTCGATGAGCCGGCCGCCGGCGCTGGTCGAGCTCGACGACGCCTGGCTCAACGATCGCACCGAGTTCCAGCGCAACTTCGTCCACGGCGCCGCCAACCCCCACGGGCTCCACATCCAGTACCGGCTGGAGCGCCCGCGGAGCGACGCCGGCCCCGACCCCGGGCTGCCGCCCCACCTGGTGGTGGGGGAGTGGACCCCCGACCCGGTGCTCCACGTCGGCTTCCCCGGCGTCGTCCACGGCGGCCTGGTCTCCGCGGTGCTCGACGACGTCATGGGCCGCAGCCCGCTGCTGCTCCGGCGCTGGGTCGTCACCGGCCGGCTCGAGGTGCGCTACCGCGGTCCCGCCCCGGCGGCGACGCCGCTGCGGGTCGAGGGCTGGATGACCGGGCTGCGCCGCCGGGTGATCACCGCCGCCGGCCGGCTGCTGCTGGGCGACCGGGTGGTCGCCGAGGCGTCCGGAACGTACCTGCCGCTCACCCCCGAGCTGGAGCGGGAGATGGTCGAGCACTGGCCCGGTTTCGCCGCCTACCTCGGCGACGCCGGGGTCTGAGACCATGGCGCGATGCGCCACCAGGACCGCCGCCGCTCGCTCTCCTTCGGCGACGACGCCGACGCCTACGACCGCGAGCGGCCGTCGTATCCGCCCGCGCTGATCGACCGGCTGATGGACACGCGGCCGCGGCGGGTGCTCGACATCGGCTGCGGCACCGGCAAGGCGGGACGGCTGCTCGCCGAGCGCGGCTGCGCGGTGCTCGGGGTCGAGCCCGACCCGCGGATGGCCGCGGTGGCGCGCGGGCACGGGCTGGAGGTCGAGGAGGCGCGCTTCGAGGAGTGGGACCCGGCGGGCCGGAGCTTCGACCTCGCCATGAGCGCCCAGGCCTGGCACTGGGTCGACCCCACCGCCGGGGCGGCGGCGGCGGCCGCGGCGCTCCGACCCGGCGGCCGGCTCGCGCTCGTCTGGAATCGCGGCAGCCACGACCCCGCGACCCAGGCGGCGCTCGACGAGGTCTACCTGCGGCTGGTCCCGGCGCTGCGCGAGAGCTCGGGGCCGCCCGGCGCCATGGATCCCCCGGGGGGCGGACTGAGCCACGACGAGGCGATCGCCGTGGACGGGCGCTTCGGCCCGGCCGAGGCCGACACCGTCGAGTGGGAGCGCGACTATCCCCGCGACCGCTGGCTCGAGCTGATCACCACCCACAGCGACCACCGCGTCCTCCCCGCCGAGCAGCGCGCCCGGCTGCTGGCCGCGGTCGGCGAGGTGATCGACTCGCTCGGCGGCAGCATCCGGCTGCACTACCGCACCGTGCTCACCCGCTGGCCCCGGAGGGAGTAGCAAGCGCCTCGACCCGGCGGTGGAGGCGCTCGACCCAGAGCTCGTGCGCCGGCTTCATCAGGACGCTGCGCAGCACCCGCGCCGAGGCGGCGTTCGCATCGACCTCCGGCAGCAGCGCGCCGAGCCGGGTGGCGTCGAGCCGGAGCACGCTGAGGTAGACCGGGTCGGGCTCGGCCATGCCCCGCTGCAGCATCTCCTGGCAGGCGGCGTCGAGGGCGCTCAGCGAGCGCGGCGCCCGCGGCACCAGGGTGACGATGTCGAGCTCGGGGCGGAGCACGGGGGCGAGCAGCTCGGAGTCGCCGAGCAGCTCCCACCAGCGACGCGCGGCGCGCAGGCCGGCGGCGAGCACCGCGCCGAGACCGGCGGGGGTCAGGGGGAACGCCTGGAGGGTGAGCCAGAGCGCCGCCGCCGCGGCGCCGGCGCGCGAGCACTCCAGGCTGATCTCGCCGAGGTGCCCGCCCGCCGCCGTGTAATAGGTGTAGGGCGAGTCATGCGCGTAGAGACGCGCGACCGAGGGATCGCGGAAGAGCACCGCGCCGCAGCCGTAGGGCTGCAGTCCGTGCTTGTGGGGGTCGACGACGACCGAGTCGCACCCGGCGATGGCGCGCAGCGGCGCGACCGGCACCGCGTCGCCGTCCCCGGCCCAGGCGAGGATGGCAAAGAGGCCGCCGTAGGCGGCGTCGACGTGGACCCGCACCCCGTGCTCGCGGGCGAGCGGCAGGACCAGGTCGACGGGGTCGACCGCTCCCAGCCCGGTGGTGCCGGCGGTGACCACCACGGTGCCGCAGCGGCCGGAGCGCAGCAGCGCCTCGAGCGCGCTCACGTCGATGCGCCCGGCGGCGTCGGTGGCGACCGGCTCGCACGCCATCCCGAGCAGGTGGCACATCCGCGCGTGGGTGTAGTGCGCCTGCTCGCTGCAGGCCACGCCGCGGCCGGGGTGGAGCTCGCGGGCGACGAAGAGCGCCTCGAGGTTGGCGACGGTGCCGCCCCCGGTGAGGTGGCCCAGGGTGTCGCCGGGGAGGTGGAGCATCGCGGCGAGCATCGCCACCGCCTCGCGCTCCAGCGCCGCCGTGGCCGGGCCGCCGTCGAGGGCGTGGTTGTTGGGGTTGACCAGCATCGCGGCGAGGTGGCCGGCGATCGCCGCGGGATGGGGCGGCTTGAGCATCTGCCCCGCGTAGCGCGGATGGAAGAACGGGTAGTTGTCGCGCAGCCGGCCGGTGAGCTCGTCGAGCAGCGCCTCGACGCGCCCGGCGTCGAGCTCGAGGGCGGGGTGGCCGGGCGCGGGGCCGAAGCCGTCCTGCCAGTCCCGCATCGCGGCGATGACCCGGGCGCACCAGGCGGAGAGCGGATCGCCGTCCGCGGGGGTGGGGGAGGAGCTCACAGGAGAAGGCTCCAAAGCCAACGAATCGGCGCGATTGCACGGATCTGCGCGAATCGGCGCAGGCTGGGATATGATCCCAGGCGGAAGGCACTGATCGATGCGGGCAGCACCTCGGGTGTTGCGACCGCCCCGGCGGGAGAGCGGCCGGCCCTCATGCTGCTCTGTTCATGTCAGCCTCGTCCTCAACATGCCTGCTGACGATACTCCCGGCTGACGGGCGGTCCCCCCGTGGGATGGGCCTGTCACCGCTGTCAGGGAGGGAGACGGCCGGCGCGGCTCGCCGCGCCGGCCGTCGTTTCCCCGGCACCCGGGGTGGCGCGCAAGACTCTCGCGGCTCACGCCGTTGGAGGTCTCGTGGGCGCACACCGTGCGTCCCCACAGACATCCGTCACCGCGGCGCCGGCAGGAACCGGGCCGCCAACTGGGGAAGGGAGAGATATGAAGCTGACCAAGCTGTTTTCCGTTGCCGGCGTCGTGGCGACGATCGGTGCCACCGCACTGATCCAGTCCGCGGCCGCCGACAGCAAGAAGCTCGAGGTGCGGCCGTTCGTCTACGACCCGGGCAAGACCCACATCATCGTCTCGAAGTGGGTCAAGAACCTGGGCCTCAATGACAACAATGGCAAGAAGAACAACAAGGGCCTGCTGCTGTCGAAGACCGGCCCCACGGCGACCAACGCCGAGGCCGGCGCCGACATCCGCGGGGTCAAGGGCATGACGCTCACCGAGCTCGGCTTCGACTTCCGCGACGGCAGCCACTGCTCGGGCGGCGCGCCGCGCTTCAACGTGGTCACCGTCGAGGACCCGACCACGACCCACGTCATCGGGTCGTGCACCAACGGCACCGTCACCCCGGAGACCCCGGAGGCGGGCTGGTCCCGGGTCCGCTTCGACCCGACCAGCGCGGCCAACGCGTTCCCGCCGATCCCGGCCGGGCAGCACGTGCTGCAGATGAACATCGCCTTCGACGAGGGCACCGACACCGCGGGTGGCACCCCCGGCATGGCGGTGATCGACAACATCGACATCAACGGCACGCTGATCGGCAGCGGTACCAGCGACAACTGATCCCGCGCCCGACGTGGGCACGGGTTTCTGTTGGGGGGGGAGACGGCCGGTGCGGGTCACCGCGCCGGCCGTCGTACCCCGAGGCGCCACAGCGCCACCCCACCCCCCTCGGCGACGAGGGAATAGCCGCGCCCGGGCAGTGACGACACCGCGCCGTCGTAGCCCGCGGCGCGGCTGTCGTCGCTCACCGCGCCGTCCTCGTCCACCGCCACCCACTCGACCCCGACCCCGGCGGGCAGCTCGTAGATCGTGGGCCGCTCGGCGAGGTGGGTGAGCACGCTGCCGGTGGCCGCCACCGGCACTCCCGGCGGGATCCGTGAGAGCACCGCTCCCGCGGCCGCGAGCCGGCCGGCGCCGTCGAGCTCGACCCGGTCGGGCCCCGGACCCCAGGGCAGCGGCGCCGCCAGCAGCCAGGTGAGCGCGGCGCCGCCGAGCAGCAGCGCCGGAGCCGCCGCACCGATCCGCCGTCCCGGGCGGCCCCGCCAGGCGGCGAGGGCCGCGGCGACGAGCAGCGGGGTCGCCGGCAGCCCGTACTGGAGGCGCAGCCCCGACTGGAACGGGTCGGCGGAGATGAGCGCGACCAGCATCGCGGGCAGCACCGCGAGGAGGGTCGCTGGACGCAGCAGCGGGAGCAGCCCGACGGCGGCGAGCGCGAGCAGCAGGGCCGGCCCGGCGGGGGCCGAGAGCAGGTGGCCGAGCCAGCTCTGCGGCTCGGTGAGCAGGTGCGACACCACGCTCCCGGGAGTGGCGCCGAGGTAGCGGTAGCGGTCGATGAGGTCGCCGGGCGCGCCGTCGCGGAGCCGGGGCATCAGCACCAGCACCTCGACCGCCCCCGCGACCACCGCGCCGCCGGCGAGCACCAGCCCGGCGCGGCGGCGGTGGACGAGGTAGGCGAGCACGCCGGCGCCGGCGCTCACCAAGGCGCCGTCCTCCTTGCAGAGCAGCGGCACCGTGCCGGCGATGAGCAGCAGCGGGGTGCTGCCGCGCGCCGCTCCGTAGAGGGCGAGGAAGACGAAGGGGACGCCGAGCGCCTCGGTGTGGAAGTCGAACCCCGCGGCGCGCGCCACCCCCACCTGGAGCAGGTAGGCGGCCGAGGCGATCACCGCCGCCCGGCGCGTCCCCAGCCAGCACCGCGTCAGCGCCCAGAGCGGGACCACGGCGAGCCCGAGTGCGAGCGACTGCGCCGCGAACAGCCAGACCGGCGTCGCATGGATGCGGTCGAGCGGCACCAGCAGCAGCAGCGCGGGCTCGAGGTGCTGTCCGAAGAAGCTGTAGCCGACGAAGCTCGAGCTCAGCCCGTGCCCCGCGGACGCGCTCCACACCACCTGGTCGAAGAAGGCGAGGTCGTAGGCGGTGCTGTGGAAGCTCGCCCAGCGGAGCAGCTCGACGGTGAAGAGCACCGCCGCCGCGGCGAGGCCGAGGCACCACGGGGTGAGGTCGCGCCCCTCCCTCAGCGGGCGCGCGGGCACGGCGGCGCCGCCGCCGGGACGGCGATGACGTCGAGCGCCGCCGCGGTCTGCGGCGCGCGCCCGGGATCGCGGGCCACGTCGGCGGCGAGGCGCTCGAGGTCGGCGGCCTCGTCGACGTCGTACCAGCTCCCGGCGTCGCCGGCGCGCACCCCGGCGCGCGCCGCGCCGGCGCGCACCTGGGCGGCGGTCCGCTCGGTGCTCCACTCCACCCCGGCGAACATCGCGGGGAGGCGCGGGGCTGCGGGACGCGCCGCCGCGATCGCGACGAAGCCGCCGTCGCGCGCGTCCACCAGCGACACCCCACCGGCGCCGGCGGCGTCGAGGCAGGCATCGAGCAGGGAATCCGGGAGGGTGGGGCTGTCGCTGCCCACCAGCAGCACTCGGCGCGCGCCGCCGGCGAACCCGGCGGCGAGGGCGTGCCCGAGCCGCGCGCCCAGGTCGCCCTCGGGCTGGGCGACGAGTGACGCCCCCGGGGCCGCGGCCGCGACCCGCGCCCGTGCCGACGGAGGGTTGAAGGCGACCAGCCGCGGCCAGGCGGCCGACCAGCCCAGGGTGTCGAGGACGAAGGCGCGATGGAGGCGGTGGGCGGCGTCGACCCCGAGCGCGGCGGCGAGCCGGCTCTTCCCCGTCCCCGGCTCCGGCCAGCGCATCAGCACCACCAGCAGGTCCCCGCTCCTCATCGCGGCGCCACCCGCTGCCAGAGCAGCGCGCCGACGATCCCCATCCCGGCGCCGACGCTCCCGCGCAGGCTGCCGCCGACCTTCGAGGTGCCCGCCACCCGGCGCCGGTAGCCGACCTCGACCTCGACGATGCGCGCCCGCCGCCGCGCCGCGCGGGCGAGCATCTCCGCCGGCCAGGCGAAGCGCGACGGCCGCATCCCCAGCGAGCGGAGCAGCTCGCCCCGCACCGCCCGGTAGGGGCCGAGATCGGTGAGCCGCACCCCGTAGAGGCGGCGGAGCAGCACCAGCGCGAGCCGGTTGCCGAGCGCCTGGTGGACGGGCATGCTCCCCGCCTCACGCCGCGCGGTGCGCGAGCCGCAGACCAGGTCGGCGCGCCCCTCGGTGATGGGCGCGATCAGCGCCGCGATCTCCTCCGGCGGCATGCTGCCATCGCCGTCGATGAACACCACCACGCCGGCCTCCGGGCTCGCCGTCACCCCCGCGTGGCAGGCGTGCCCGTAGCCACGCCGCGGCTGGTGGACGACCCGCGCCCCCGCGGCCGCGGCCACCCTGGCGGTCGCGTCACGGCTGCCGTTGTCGACGACCAGGACGTCGGCACCCAGCTCCGCCGGCACCCGGCTCACGACCTGGGCGATCGCCCCCTCCTCGTCGAGGGCGGGGATGAGAACGGTGCAGCGCAGCGCGGAGTGGGGGCTCGGCACGCGCGCATCTTCGCGCGTTCACATCTCGCCCCGATGACGGGCCCCGCGCCCCTCGCTGGGAGGGGCGCGGGCGCGTCAGGCCGCTACGGCCGCGGCGTGTGGGTGGGGTGCGGCTTGGGCGTATGCGTCGGGTGCGGCTTGGGAGTGTGCGTCGGGTGCGGCTTGGGCGTGTGCGTGGGCTTGGGGTCCTGAACGCACTTGTGGCCCGGAACCGTCCCGGGAGTGGTCACGGCGCAGTGGTGGCGGTGGTGCGGGTTGGTGCTGCTCGGAGCCGCGGACGCGAACACGGTGGTGCCGGCGCCGAGGGCGAGCGCGCTGCCGGCGGTGAGCGCGGCGGCGATGCGTCGGATGTTCATGGGCGTTTCCCTTCCCTGTGGGCCGACCGGTTCGGCCCTGGGGATATGACGCGCTGAGGGGGGGAAACCCTACGCTCGCACCGTCATGCGTTCGACACCGGGCACTCGTAGACTGCCGACCATCGTGAGCTCCGCCGCCCCCGTGCTCGTGGTCGACGACGACGCCAAGATCGTCTCGCTGGTGCGCATGTACCTGGAGCGCGAGGGCTTCTCGGTGGTCGAGGCACGCGACGGCGGCGCGGCGCTGGCGGCGATCGAGGCGCACGCGCCGCAGCTGGTGGTGCTCGACGTCATGCTCCCCGAGCTCGACGGGCTCGGGGTGCTCCGGCGGCTGCGCGAGCGCTCCGACGTCCCGGTGCTGATGCTCTCCGCGCTCGGCTCCACCGACGACCGCGTCACCGGCATCCACCAGGGGGCCGACGACTACCTGCCCAAGCCGTTCTCGCCCGCCGAGCTGGTGGTGCGCGTCCAGGCCATCCTCCGCCGCACCGCGCGGGCCGCCGCCCGCGAGGGCGACCGCGGGCTGCTCCGCCACGCCGACCTGGTGATCGACCTCGACCGCCACCAGGTCACCCGCGACGGTCGGCCGCTCGGCCTCACCACCGCCGAGTTCCGGCTGCTCGCCGCGCTCGTCGAGGCCGACGGGCGGGTGCTCACCCGCGAGATGCTCCTCGACGCCCTCTACGGCAACAACTACGTGGAGGTGCTCGACCGCACCATCGACGTCCACATCCGCCGGTTGCGCGAGAAGCTCGGCGACGACGCCGACGAGCCGCGCTACATCGCCACGGTGCGCGGCGCCGGCTACCGGGCGGCGCGCGAGCAGCGGGGGTGATCCGCCCGCAGCGCATCGCCGTCCGGGTGGCGCTGGCGTGCCTGCTGGTGACCGCGGTCGCGGTGGCGATCATCGCCACCGGCGTCTTCGACGTCGGCCGGTCCACCTTCGACGACCTCATGCTCCGCCACGGCGCCACCGCCGCCGACTCGCGGGCGATGTTCAACAGCTCGGTGGGCCACACGTTCATCTGGGCGATGCTCGCCGCGGCGGTGGTCTGCGCCGGCGTCGCCGCCCTCCTCGCCCACCGGGTGTCGCGCTCCTTCGGCCGCATCGTCGACGCCGCCCAGCGCATCGCCGGCGGCGACTACGCCGCCCGCGTCCCCGACGTCGGCATCGAGGAGGCGCGGGCGATCGCCGAGGCCTTCAACCGCATGGCCGAGAGCCTCGAGGAGCAGGAGCGGATGCGCCGAGAGCTGACCGCCAACGCCGCCCACGAGCTGCGCACCCCACTGACCAACCTCAAGGGCTACCTCGAGGCGCTGCGCGACGAGGTGATCCCCCCGTCCGCCGAGACCTTCCAGTCGCTCCAGGAGGAGGCCGACCGGCTGGTGCGGCTCTCGCGGTCGCTCGACCTGCTCGCCCAGGGCGACGCCGGCCACCGGGCCGCGCCCCGTGACACCGACCTGGTGCAGGCGGTGCGCGGCGCCGTCGAGCTCCACCAGCCCGGCTTCCAGCGCGCCGGCATCGAGCTCGAGGTCGAGGTGCCCGACCGCCTCGGGGTCCGCGCCCATCCCGACCACCTCGCCCAGGTGCTCGGCAACCTGCTCCAGAACGCGCTCCGCTACACCCCGGCGGGGGGGCGCGCCCGGGTCGGCGTTCGCCGTGAGGGCGGATCCGCGCTGGTCGAGGTCGTCAACACCACCGAGGGCCCCGACGCCATCCCCGCCGACGACCTCCCCCGCGTCTTCGAGCGCTTCTACCGGGTGGAGAAGTCGCGCGACCGCGCCCGTGGCGGCGCCGGGATCGGCCTGGCCATCGTCAAGCAGCTGGTCGAGGGCGCGGGGGGCCGGGTGGGCGCCGAGGCGAGGCCCGGCACCGCCCGCTTCTGGTTCAGCCTTCCCCAGATTGTTGACTAATCCGATCCAGTTTGTTTGACATATCGGGCGGCGGACCCGTAGAGTCGCGGCATGGCGATGACCGCGCGTGACCTGCTGGCGGCTGCGCGTCGGGTCGTGTCCGAGGTGACGGCGGAGGCGGTCCACGCCCGTCCGGCCCTCGGCGGCCACCTCCTCATCGACGTCCGCGAGCGTCACGAGTTCGAGGCCGGTCATCTCCCCGGCGCCATCCACATCAGCAAGAGCTACATCGAGGTCCTGCTGGAGGAGCGGGTGCCCGACCGCCAGACCCCGATCACGCTCTACTGCGCCGGCGGGTCGCGATCGCTGCTCGCCGCCGAGTCGGTGATGCGCCTCGGCTACACCAACGTCGAGTCGATGATCGACGGCGTCGGTGGCTGGAAGGCCTGCGGCTACGACCTGGTCCGCGAGGACACGTCGATGCTGGGGCTCGCCGGGCTCGCCCGCTCCGCCTGAGCGCGGTCCCGGAGCAGCGCCGCCTCGTCGTCGTCGAGGGGGATCCCGAAGCGCTCGCGCAGCGTGCCCGCCAGCTCGTTCGGGTCGAGCTCGGTGACGGTCTCGGTGAAGTCCGGCCGGGTCTCGGCGAGGTGCAGCCCGGTGAGCGTCAGCCTCCACTCCGGGGTCGAGCGCTGCGCGATCACCTGCTGGGTGAAGGGCGAGCGCGGGTGGGTCGCCACGTAGTGGTTGAAGACCTCGTAGTCGATCCGGTGCTGGGGATCGAGCGTGAACCCGTAGAGGTCGAGCCAGCCGTCGGGATGGAGTGAGCGCAGCACCCAGACGCGCTCGTCCTCACGCCCGAGGGAGTGGTTCCAGCCCGGGGCGGCGGTGACGGCGCCGTCGGCGAGGGGCAGCGGGTCGAGCAGGCCCTCGCCGCCGAAGCCGACGTCGGCGAGCCAGTCGATCCCCTCGGCCTCGACCCGGAGCAGCATGTGCGACTGCGGCCGGATCGAGGTCGCACCCATGCGCACCCGCGCGCTCAGCCGGGTGACGCGCAGGCCGCGGCGCTCGAGCGCGGCGGCGAAGAGCAGGTTGTGCTCGTAGCAGTAGCCGCCGCGGCGGCGGGTCACCAGCTTGTCCTGGAGGGCGTCGAGCTCGAGCCGGATCGGCCGCCCCAGCATGATGTCGAGGTTCTCGAAGGGGATCGCCGCGGTGTGGGCGCGGTGCAGCCGGCGCAGCCCCCGCGGCGTCGGCGGCGGGGCCTCCTCGAGGCCGATCCGATCCAGGTAGGCGTCGAGGTCGAGGCGATCGATCTCCCACTCGCTGCTCATGCCCCGGAGCCTAGCGGGCCAGCACCTCGAGCGCCTCGGTGAAGTGCCGCGGCGGGGCGCCGAGGCCGAGGCGCACCCGCTGGGGGACGCCGAAGAGCTCGCCGGGGACCGCGGCGAGGCCGGCCCCGCGGCGCAGGCGCTCCAGCCGGGGCGGGGCGGCCATGAGGCCGGGGAGCCGGGGAAAGGCGACCAGCCCGTCGGCCGGCGCGGTGAGCGAGGCGCCCTCGACCCCGCCCACCCAGCCGGTGAGCGCGTCGAGGTTGGCCCGGGCGGTGGCGGCGACGCGGGCCGAGAGGGCGGCGCGGTGCTCGAGGGCGAGCGCGGCGAGCAGCTCGCAGGGCGCCGCGGTGCCCAGGCTGGTGAGGTCCTTGAGCGCTGCGACCCGGGCGAGCAGATCGGGACGGGCGGCGCTCACCCAGCCGACGCGCAGGCCGCCGAGCCCGAACGCCTTGCTGACGTCGCCGAGCACCACCAGCGCGCCGGTCGCGAAGGCCGCGCTCGCGCTGAGGCTCGGGGCGCCGGGGTCGAGCGTCCCCCGGGCGACCTCGTCGACGACCACGACCGCGCCGGCGGCGGCGCAGCGCTCCGCCAGCGCGTCGAGCTCGATGGGATCGACCACCGCCCCGGTGGGGTTGTGCGGCGAGTTGAGCAGCACCGCCCGGGTGCCCGCCGGCAGGCCGTCGAGGAGCGGCCCGAGCTCGAGGCGGGCGCGGCCCGGCCGCCACACCGCCACCGGCACCACCGTGGCCCCGGCGGCCTCGGGGGCCCGGAGCAGCCCCTCGTAGGCGGGGGTGCCCGCGACAACCACGTCGCCGGGACCGGCGGTGGCGGCGCAGGCGAGCAGCGTCGCCTCGACCGCGCCGTGGGTGATCACCACCTCCGCCGCCCGGCGGGCCGCCCCGGCGGCGGCGACGGCGTGTCGCAGCCGCTCGCCGCCGCCGCCGTCGCCGTAGTCCAGCGACAGGCCGAGGTACTCGTCGACCGCCGCCGGGCCGGCGAGCCCGAGCACGTCGCGGACGCTGAGCGCGGAGGCGCCGCTGCGACCCAGGTCGAGGCGCGGCGGCGCGCCCTGGGCGGCGAACCACCGCTCCAGCCGCACCGAACCGGCGCCGCCGAGCCTCACCGGGCGGCGGGCATGGGGCCGGCGGCGGGTTTGACCATGCCGCCGCATTCTGACGGCGCCGTGTTGCGCGCCGAAGTCGGCGCCCGTCACCGGTGCGCAACCCCGCCCTCGCATACTCCCGGCGATGGGCAGGATGCTGGTCACCGGCGGCGCCGGATTCGTCGGCAGCCACCTCGTCGACGCCCTGCTCGGCGCCGGCCACGAGGTGCGGGTGCTCGACAACCTCGACCCCCAGGCACACGAGGGCGGGGTGCCGCGCTTCCTCCGCCGCGAGGCCGAGCTGGTGGCCGGCGACCTCCGCGACCCGGGGGCGGTCGGCCGCGCGCTCGATGGCGTCGAGGTGGTCTTCCACCAGGGCGGCATGGTCGGCAACGGCCAGTCGATGTACGAGATCCACCGCTACGTCGACGTCAACGCCGGGGGCACGGCGGTGCTCCTCGAGCAGGCGCTGCGCCACCGCGACACCCTGCGGCGGGTGGTGACCGCCTCGTCGATGGTCGTCTACGGCGAGGGCGCGTACCGCTGCCCCGAGCACGGCCCCGTCGCTCCCGGGCTGCGCCGGGCGGCCGATCTCGAGGCGCGGCGCTGGGAGAACCGGTGCCCGCGTTGCGGCGAGGTGGCGAGCCCGGTTCCGACCGCCGAGGACCATCCCCTCCAGCCCACCTCCCCCTACGCGATCAGCAAGCGTGACTGCGAGGAGCTGACCCTCACCACCGGGATCGCCCACGGCATCGAGACCGTGGCGCTCCGCTACCTCAACATCTACGGTCCCCGGCAGGCGCTCTCCAACCCCTACACCGGGGTCGCCGCCATCTTCTGCACCCGCCTGCTCGGCGGCCGGCCGCCGCTGGTCTTCGAGGACGGCGAGCAGCGCCGCGACCTGGTGCACGTCTCCGACGTGGTCCGCGCCAACCTGCTGGCGATGGACGCGCCGCGGGCGCCGGGGCACGCCATCAACGTGGGCACCGGGGTGTCGCTGACCGTGCGCGAGCTCGCCCTCACCCTCGCCGCCGAGCTCGGGGCCGGGGTCGAGCCCGAGATCACCGGCCACCACCGGGCCGGCGACATCCGCCACTGCTTCGCCGACCTGCGCCGGGCCGGGGAGCTGCTCGGATTCGAGGCGCGGACCGATCGCGCCGCCGGGCTGCGCGACCTCGTGGACTGGGTGCGTGGCGAGGCGCCGGTCGACCGCACCCCGGCGGCGGTCGCACAGCTGCGCGAGCGCGGCCTGATCCGCTGAGACGCGGTGATAACCGGACCGTCGTCATTTGTTGCCACCTGCACAATGACCTGGGCGCGCACCCTGGCTACCATCGGGAGGACAACGGATCTCCGCCACAGCGATGCTCCGCACTGGGGAACAACTCCGCGATGTATGCCATCCTCGAATACCCCGACGGGCCCGCCCTCTGTGTCGGCTACCGCACTCTGGTCGCCGCGGTGGCCGCTCTCGAGCGGCTGCGCGGTGACGACGTCCGCTATGCCACCCATGTCGTCGCGGCCAGCGCCGACCCGGTGATCGACGCCGGCTGACCCGGCTCGGCCCCCGTAGCCCCGGAGGGGGCGGGGTGGTATACAGGGTGCCTCATCCCCCGTGCCGTGAGGCGCGCTGGAGCTGCACCCCATGACCTTTGACGGGCTCCACACCCAGCTCCCCGACGTCGATCCCGACGAGACCCGTGAGTGGCTCGACTCCTTCGAGTCGGTCGTCGCCATGGGCGGGCGAACCCGGGCCCGCTTCCTCGTCACCAAGCTCCTCGAGCGCGCCCGTGCCCAGCAGGTGGGGCTGCCCTCGCTGGTCTCCACCGACTACATCAACACCGTGCCGCCCGACGGCGAACCCTGGTTCCCCGGCGACGAGGAGATGGAGCTGCGCATCCGGCGGATCAACCGCTGGAACGCGGCGGTGATGGTGACCCGGGCCAACAAGCGGTCCGAGGGCATCGGTGGCCACATCTCGACATACGCCTCGTCGGCATCGCTGTACGAGGTGGGTTTCAACCACTTCTTTCACGGCAAGGACGACGGTCGCGCCGGTGACCAGGTCTACTACCAGGGGCACGCCGCGCCCGGGGTCTACGCCCGCGCCTTCCTCGAGGGGCGGCTCAGCGAGGCTCGGCTCGACAACTTCCGCCAGGAGGTCGGCGGCCAGGGGCTGAGCTCCTACCCGCATCCCCGGTTGATGCCCGACTTCTGGGAGTTCCCCACCGTCTCGATGGGGCTGGGGCCGCTCAACGCCATCTACCAGGCGCGCTTCAACCGCTACCTGCGCAACCGCCGCATCGCCGACACCTCGGAGTCGCGGGTGTGGTGCTTCCTCGGCGACGGCGAGTGCGACGGGCCCGAGGCGCTCGGTGCGCTCGGGGTGGCCGCCCGTGAGCAGCTCGACAACCTGACCTTCGTGGTCTCCTGCAACCTGCAGCGGCTCGACGGCCCGGTACGCGGCAACGGGAAGATCATCCAGGAGCTCGAGGCGGTCTTCCGCGGCGCCGGCTGGAACGTCATCAAGGTGATCTGGTGCCGCGAGTGGGACGACCTGCTCGCCCGCGACGTCGACGGCGTGCTCGTCAACAAGATGAACACCACCAACGACGGCCAGTTTCAGAAGTACTCGACCGAAACCGGCGAGTACATCCGCGAGCACTTCTTCGGCCCCGACCCGCGGCTGCAGCGGATGGTCGCGCACCTCTCCGACACCGACCTCACCCACCTGCGCCGCGGCGGCCACGACTACCGCAAGCTCTATGCCGCCTACAAGCTCGCCACCGAGTACGAGGGCGCGCCCACGGTGATCCTGGCCCACACCATCAAGGGCTGGGCGCTGGGTCCGGGCTTCACCGCCCGCAACGCCACCCACCAGATCAAGAAGATGAGCGAGCAGGAGCTCAAGGCCTTCCGCGACACCCTCGAGCTGCCGATCACCGACCGCCAGCTCGAGCAGGGGACGCCTCCCTACTACCACCCGGGCGACGACTCCGAGGAGGTCGAGTACATCCGGGTGCGCCGGCGCATGCTCCACGGCTCGGTGCCGCGCCGGCTGGTGCGCTCCAAGCCGCTGCCGCTGGTCGACGACGGACCCTGGACCGAGCCGCTGGCAGGGTCGGGCGGCAGGCCCGCCTCGACGACGATGGCCTTCGCCGCGATCCTCCGCAGCCTGCTCCGCGACAAGGAGATCGGCCGGCGGGTGGTGCCCATCATCCCCGACGAGGCGCGCACCTTCGGCATGGACGCGCTCTTCCGCGAGGTGAAGATCTACGCGCCCTTCGGCCAGCAGTACGAGCCCGTCGACGCCAACATGGTGCTCTCCTACCGCGAGGCGTCCGACGGCCAGATCCTCGAGGAGGGGATCACCGAGGCCGGCGCGATGGCGAGCTTCACCGCCGCCGGCACCGCCTACGCCACCCACGCCGAGCCGATGATCCCCTTCTACATCTTCTATTCGATGTTCGGCTTCCAGCGCACCAGCGACCTGGTGTGGGCGTTCGGCGACTCGCGGGGTCGTGGCTTCCTGCTCGGCGCCACCGCGGGGCGCACCACGCTCAACGGCGAGGGGCTGCAGCACGAGGACGGGCACAGCCCGCTGCTCTTCTCCGCGGTGCCCAACGTGCGCATCTACGACCCCGCCTTCGCCTACGAGCTCGCGATGGTGATCCGCGACGGCATGAAGCGGATGTACCACGAGGGCGAGGACGTCTTCTACTACATCACGCTCTACAACGAGAACCACCCGATGCCGCCCGCGCCCGAGGGGGTGGAGGAGGGCGTGCTGCGCGGCCTCTACCTCTACCGGTCGGCGACCGAGCCGCGCCGCCACCGTGCCCACATCCTCGCCAGCGGCACCGCCATGCTCGCCGCCCTCGAGGCGCAGCAGCTTCTCAGCGAGCACCACGACGTCGCCGCCGACGTGTGGAGCGCCACCAGCTATCAGCAGCTGCGCAACGAGGCGCTCGACGTCGAGCGCTGGAACCGGCTGCATCCGCAGAAGCGCCCGCGGGTCCCCTACGTCACCGCGCAGCTGACCCAGTCGCCGGCGGCGGTGGTGGCGGTGACCGACTACATCCGGGCCGTTCCCGACCAGATCGCGCGATTCGTCCCGGGCACCTTCACCGTTCTGGGCACCGACGGCTACGGCCGCAGCGACACCCGCGACGCGCTCCGCCGCCACTTCGAGACCGACGCCGCGCACATTGTCGTCGCGGTGCTCGCCGCGCTCGGCCGCGAGGAGCGCCTCGACCCCGCGGTCGTGTCCGAGGCGATGGATCGCTACCGCATCGACCCGGAGACGCCGACACCGGTGTTCGCCTGACCGGTCATTTCGCGCTGCACCGCGAGCAGGGAGAGGTGGAGGCGGGTGGCGATCTCGTGGTCGCTCCAGTGTCCGCCGGTCAGCGCGGTGACGATGCGCGCCGGCGCCGTGGGCGTCCACGGGTCGGGCTCTGAGACGGTGCCGACCAGGGCGCGCAGCGTCGCCGCGTGCCAGCTGGAGTGCCCGTTGCGGGTGAAGATCGCCAGCGCGCGCTTGAGATCGGCGCGCGCCTCCCAGGTTCGTGCCAGAACCCGCAGCAGGCTGCCGCGCGCGAGCAGCGCGCGGCCGAGGTCGGGCGACCACGGGCTGGCACCGGCGCTGTCCACGGCGCTCTGCAGCCGGCCCAGCGCGCCGCCGAGATCGCCCTCGGCGGCGCGGAGCAGAGCCCGGCAGCGCTGCTCGACGAGCGATCCCACCTGCCAGCGGCGGGTGCGCCCGGCGTCGCAGTAGAAGTCGAGGGTGCGCTGGGCGCAGCCGGTCTCCCCCAGCTCCAGGAGGATCTCGACGAGGTCGCCGACCACCTCCTCCCACCACGGCTCGTACTCGATCATCGCTCCCACTCTCTCGACTGTTCCCAGTTGCAGGTGCGCGATGTGCGCACCGTGTTGCAGAGCATCAGCAGGCTAGCACGGAGACCGGTTATGGCCGCGTCATGGACTGCGCACAACATCGCACGCTGCGGGTTGGTGCGCACACCGAGCGTGCGGTGCAACATTGGCATGCCGTTCGGTCATCGATTGATGCGCAGCCGCGCCGCCACCGCCCCGGCCAGGCCGCCCTGCACCAGCAGGGAGAGCACCACCACCCCGTAGGCGACGGTGGGCACCTCTGCCGTGACGTGCGGGTTGCCGGTGAGTGAGAGTGCGAGCGCCACCGAGAGGGCGCCGCGGAGTCCCGACCAGACGGCGAGGTGCCGCCAGTGCCAGGGGATCCGGCGGGCCCGCGGGTCGGCGGCCAGCAGCAGCCCGTACACCGGAAGCGCGCGCGTCGCCACCATCAGCCCGAAGGCGGCGGCCACCGTGCCGGCGACCGGGAGCAGCTCGCGGGCGGGCAGCGCGGTGCCGACGAGCAGGAAGAGGATGGCGTTGAGCACGAACGCCAGCACCCCCCAGACGTCGACGAGCTCCTCCGAGTGCAGCGGCATGCGCCGGCCGGCGCCGGCGACGGTGACGCCCACCACCACCACCGCGATGATCCCCGAGGCGCCGGCGAGGTCGGCGGCGAGATAGCTCCCGTAGGCGAGCATCAGGGTGACAAGGATCTCCACCTGGGGCTCGCGCACGGCGCGGAGCAGCGCCAGGCCGATCGCCGCCACCGCCGCGCCGACCAGCGCGCCGCCCGCGGTCTCGACGGCGAAGCGACCGAGGACGCCGCTCGCGGAGGGGCTGCCGGTTCCGATCGAGACCACCAGCGCGGCGAACACCGCCACCCCGGTGCCGTCGTTGAGCAGGCTCTCGCCCTCGAGCAGGGCCGCGAGCCGCGCCGGCGCCCCCTCGCGGCGGAGCACCGAGACCATGGCGATGGGGTCGGTGGGGGCCAGCACCGCGGCGAGCAGCATGGCGTCGGCGAGCCGCAGGCCCAGCAGCAGGTGGACCAGCGAGCCGAGCGTCACCACGGTGATGCCGACCCCGAAGGTGGCGAGCAGCGCCACCGGGGCGAGCACCTGGCGGAGCGCGTCGAGGTCGAGGGTGAGGCTCGCCTCGAACACCAACCCGGGGACGAAGGCGAGGAGGATGAGGTCGGGGCTGACCACCTGCCGGGGCACGCCGGGGATGAGCCCGACGGCGACCCCGGCGGCGGCGAGCACCACCGCGTAGGGCACCCGCGCCCGGCGCGAGACCGCGCGCAGCAGCACCGCCACCGCGCACAGGCCCACCAGCAGCAGGAGAAAGCGCTGCGAGGACGTCACGCGGTCAGTCCGGCACGTAGTCGCGCCGCAGGCCGAGGCGGTCGGGCGCGTGGAGCTGGAGCATCGTCGCGCCCACCTCGACGGGAACCCGGCCGTCGATCAGCGAGAGCACCACCATCACCGCGAAGGCGAGCGGGATGGTCACGATCGCGGGCTGGGCGAGCACCACGGCGAGCGCCGAGTTGGTGTCGAGCAGATGGGCGAGGGGGCTGCTGGCGAAGGCGAGCATGGTCACCAGGATCCCCGCGGTCGCGGCCAGCCCGCCGGTCGCGGCGCCGACCGCCGCGCCGAGCAGTGTGAGCCGCCGCCACCAGATCCCCAGCACCAGCAACGGGAAGAAGGAGCTCGCGGCGATGGCGAACGCCCAGCCGACGAGGATGCTGATGTCGAAGTGCTCGACCGAGAGCCCGAGAACGGCCGCGACCGCTCCGGCGAGCAGGGCGCTGAGCCGGAACGCCCGGCTGCGCGCCCGCGCGCTCGCCTCGGGGCGCAGCCAGCGGCCGTAGATGTCGTGGCCGAGCGCCCCGCCGAGCGACACCAGCAGGCCGCTGAGCGTCGAGGCGAAGGCGGCGAAGGCCCCCGCCGCCACCACCGCCGCGAGGATCTCGCCCAGCCAGGACGGGGACAGCTGCCGCGGCAGGATGAGCACCACCGCGTCGGTGAGATTGGTGGTGTAGAGCTGGGCGGCGTGGAGCCGGCCGATCACCCCGTACAGCGGCGGCCAGACGTAGAACATGCTCACCAGCACGAGCACGTACCAGGCGGTGCGCCGCGCCGCCCGGGCGTCGGGGTTCGTGTAGAAGCGCACCAGGATGTGGGGCAGCCCCATGGTCCCGAAGACGATGCCGATGATCAGCGAGTAGGTGAAGAGCAGGGGATGGCCGCTGCCCCCGGCGAGCGGGCCGAAGGGGTGCAGCCAGGAGGCGCCGTCGCTCGGCGGAGTGTCGCTGCCGAAGGGCACCGGCGCCCCCGCGGCGAGGGTGACCCGGGCGCGCTCCTCCCAGCGCACCCGTCCCACCGGCAGCGTGCTCGACCCCGCCAGCAGCACCGGCCGTCGGGGCCCGTTCCGCTGCGAGGCGGCCGAGAGCGGGACGCCGACATAGGTCGTGCGCGCGGTGCCGCCGCGGTCGCCCGGCGGGAGCAGGGTCGCGGTGGCGTGACCCTCGACGCTCACCGCCAGCGGGCGGCCGAGCGACCACAGGTCGCCGGCGCCGACGGTGAAGGTCGTGGCCTGCTCCAGCGCCGGCGCCGTGCCCCGTCCGGCGGCGCCGATCAGGTGCGCGGGGGTGCCGTAGTGGATGAGCAGGACGAACACCGGGACGCTGATGGCGAAGAGCTTCACCGCGAACTGCATCGCCTGCACCAGGGTGATGCCGCGCATCCCTCCGGCGACGACGATGCTGACCACGACCACGGCGACGATCACCACCCCGGCGGCGTAGGGGATGCCCGCGGCGGTGGCCACGGTGATCCCCGCCGCCTTCATCTGCGGCAGCGTGTAGAAGAGACCGATGAGGATGACCAGGCCCACCGCGAGGCGGCGGAATCGGGGACTGTTGAAGCGTCCCTCGGCGAAGTCGGGAATGGTGTAGGCGCCGAAGCGGCGCAGCGGCCCGGCGATGAAGACGAGCAGCACCAGGTAGCCGGCCGCATAGCCGACCGGGTACCAGAGCACGTCGTAGCCGAACTGCATCACCAGCCCGGCGACACCGAGGAAGGAGGCGGCGCTGAGGTACTCGCCGCTGATCGCCGCGGCGTTGAGCCGCGGCGGCACCGCCCGCGCCGCCACCATGAAGTCGGAGGTGGTGCGCGCGTAGCGGCGGGCGTAGGCGCCGACCGCCACGGTGAGCGCGGCCATCAGCAGCAGTCCCGCCACCGCACCCGCGGAGACGATCACTGCAGCAGGTCGGTGAAGTCGTCGTCGATGCCCTCGGCGCGGCGCACGTAGAGCAGTCCCAGGACCACCAGCACCGGGTAGGTGAGCACCCCGAGGATCAGCCAGGGCAGGGGGATTCCCAGCACCGCGGCGTCACCGTAGCCCGGCCAGATCACCGGCAGCACCGGCTGGACGCCGAGCCCGACGAGGAACGCCACGGTGACCGCCAGGCTCAGCCGGAGCTGGCGGCGCATCAGCGCGCTGAGGAAGACGGTGCCGACCTGGGTCTGCTCGAGCAGGTCGCGCAGCCGGCGGCGGGCGTGCTCGCGGTCGCGCCGCTCCATCGCCACCTCAGAGGTTCACCGCGGCGCGCAGGTCGGCGGCATGCCGGCGCGACACGGGGACGGTGAGGTTGGGCACGTTGCGGAGCTTCAGCAGGTAGGTCCCGTTGAAGAAGCTCTCGATGGTGAGCACGTGGCGGAGGTTCACCAGGTAGGCGCGGTGGACGCGCAGGAAGCCGTGACCGTGGAGCCGGTGCTCGAGCTCGGCGAGGGTGTGGCGCGCCTGAAAGCGGTCCTCGTGGGTGTGCACCACCACCCGCTCGCCGGCGACGAGGGCGACCCGGATGTCGTCGATGTTGACCAGTACGATGCGGCCGTGGGCGAGCACCGGCAGCCGGTCGCCGATGGCCTCGACGTCGTCGTGGGCACCGCCGCCCCCCGCCCCGGCGGCGGAGGCGCCGGCCCGGGTCTCGAGCAGCCGCTTCACGGTGGCGCGCAGCCGCTCCGGGCGCACCGGCTTGAGCAGGTAGTCGACCGCGGCCAGGCCGAAGGCCTCGACCGCGTAGCTGTCGAAGGCGGTGACGAAGACGAGCAGCGGCGGCCGCGCCAGCAGCCGGACGATGCGGGCCAGCTCGAGCCCGTCGAGCCCGGGCATGCGCACGTCGAGGAAGACGGCGTCGACCTCGGCACTCTCGAGCAGGCGCAGGCACTCGGTGGCCTCGGCGGCGCCGAGCACCTCGCCCACCTCGTCGAGCTGCCCGAGCTGGAAGGTGAGCTCGTCGCGCGCGGGGCGCTCGTCGTCGACCACGAGCACGCGCAGGCCACCCTCGGAGCTCACGAGATCCTCACCCCGGGACGGTACTTGGGGATGCGCATCCGCACCGAGGTGCCGGTGCCCGGCACGGAGTCGATGTCGAGCCCGTGGGTGGGGCCGAAGGTCTCGCGGAGCCGGCGGTCGATGTTGGCGAGCGCGCCGCCGCCCTCGCCGCCGACCACCCCGGCGGTGTCGAAGCCCCGGCCGTTGTCGCGCACCACGATCCAGCACTCGTCGTCGCGGTCCTCGGCGATGATGCTCACCGTCCCCCGGCCGGTGCTCGACTCCATGCCGTGCTTCACCGCGTTCTCCACCAGCGGCTGGACCACCAGGGTGGGGACGATGGCGTTGAGCACCTCGGGCTCGACCTTGTACCGCACCGTCAGCCGCTCGCCGAAGCGCGCCTGCTCGAAGAGCAGGTACTGGTGGACGTAGACGAGCTCGTCGGCGAGCGAGGCGAACTCGTCCTGGGGGCCGCGGAAGGCCTTGCGGGTGAAGTCGGCGAAGAGCGTGAGCAGCTCACGGGCCCGGTCGGGGTCGGTGCGGATGAAGGAGGCGATCGTGGTCAGCGTGTTGTAGATGAAGTGGGGCGAGATCTGGGCGCGCAGGGCGCGGAGCTCGGAGCGCACCATGGCGACCCGCTGCTGGTCGGCCTGCTGGAGGCGCAGCTGGGTGGCGAGCAGCTCGGCGAGGTCGGAGGTGATCCGCAGCGCCGTCGGCCCCGGGGTCTGGGGGTGGTACGAGACCAGGGCGGCCACCGGAACGTCGTTGACCAGCAGCGGCGCCACCGCGGCCGAGCGCAGCCCGCAGCCGTCGGCGCCGGCGTCGTGGTGGAGGCGGAGCAGTCGGAGCCGGCCGCTGGCCAGCGCCTCGAGAACCGCGGCGGCGTCATCCTCGAGGTGGAGGCGGTGGCCGCCCGCCGGACCCGGGGCGCCGGGCTCGAACCCGAGCAGCCCGCGGGTGTCGAAGATCGCCACCGCCGCCCCCGCCTGCTCGGCGACCTCGGGGAGGACCTCACCGGCGCTGCGGCTGGTCAGCCCGCGGCGCAGCGCCCCCATCGTCGACGTGGCCAGGGCGAGGGTGCGCAGCGTGGCCCGGTCCTCGGCGGTGCCGAAGCTGCGCCGCTGCCGGCTCACCAGCAGGTAGACGGCGACCGCCGCCACGCCGGTGAGCAGGATCTGGACCAGCAGCCCTGCGAGGACCCCCATGGGCCCGATCATCGGCAACCCGCGGGCGGGGCGCAAGCTGCACCGTTCGCGGCGCACCTCCGACCGCTCACCGGCCAGTTCCGACCGCTCAGCGCCGGGGCGTATTCAACCCCATGCACGTGTGCCTAGGGTCACGACCGGAGCCGAATAGGGGCGATTGGCGAATTCGGCCCCGCCGAGTGTGGAGGAACATGGTTTGAGCGTCGACGCGCGGACGATTGAGGCGCTGCTGCAGGAGCGCCGGAGCTATCCCCCGCCCGACGGCTTCGCCGCCACGGCCAACGTCAAGGACGACAGCATCTATGCGGAGGCGGCCGCCGACCCCGAGGCCTTCTGGGCCCGGATGGCGCGGGAGCACGTCTCCTGGTTCAAGGACTTCGACCGGATCCTGGAGTGGAACCTCCCCTTCGCGAAGTGGTTCCTCGGCGGCAGGCTGAACGTCAGCTACAACTGCCTCGATCGCCACGTGGCCGCGGGCAAGGGGGACAAGGTCGCCTACCACTGGGAGGGCGAGCCCGGCGACACCCTGACGATCACCTACTCGCAGCTGCTCAAGGACGTCTGCCGCTTCGCCAACGCGCTCAAGACCCTGGGGGTCAAGCGCGGCGACCGGGTGGGCATCTACATGCCGATGATCCCCGAGCTGCCGGTGGCGATGCTCGCGTGCGCGCGCATCGGCGCCGCCCACTCGGTGGTCTTCGGCGGCTTCAGCGCCGACGCGCTCAAGGACCGCTGCAACGACGCCGAGGCCTGCCTGGTGATCACCGCCGACGAGGGCTGGCGGCGCGGCAAGACGGTGCCGCTCAAGGCCAACACCGACGAGGCGCTCTCCGGGTCGCCCACGGTGAAGAACTGCGTGGTGGTGCGCCGCACCGGCGGCGAGATCGGCTGGGTCGAGGGCCGTGACCACTGGTGGCACGAGCTCGTCGACGGCGAGTCCGAGGAGTGCGAGCCCGAGCAGATGGAGTCCGAGGATCTGCTCTTCCTCCTCTACACCTCCGGCACCACGGCGAAGCCGAAGGGCATCAAGCACACCACCGGTGGCTACCTCACCCAGGTGGCCACCACCCACAAGCTGATCTTCGACATCCAGCCCGACAGCGTGTACTGGTGTGCGGCCGACATCGGCTGGGTCACCGGCCACAGCTACATCGTCTACGGGCCGCTCACCAACGGCTGCACCAGCCTGATGTACGAGGGGGTGCCCGACTTCCCCGACAAGGACCGCTGGTGGGCGATCATCGAGAAGTACAGGGCCACCGTCCTCTACTGCGCGCCCACCGCCATCCGCACCTTCATGAAGTGGGGCGCGGAGTTCCCGCAGCGGCACGACCTCAGCTCTCTCCGCGTGCTCGGCACCGTCGGCGAGCCGATCAACCCCGAGGCGTGGGTCTGGTACCGCGAGAACATCGGCGGCAACACCTGCCCGGTGGTCGACACCTGGTGGCAGACCGAGACCGGCGGGATCATGATCACCCCGCTGCCCGGGGTGGTCACCACCAAGCCGGGCTCGGCGACGCGGCCCTTCCCCGGCATCGAGGCCAGCGTTGTCGACGAGGCGGGCAACGACGTGCCCCTCGGCGGCGGCGGGTACGTGGTGGTCAAGAAGCCGTGGCCGGGAATGCTCCGCGGCATCTACGGCGACGACGAGCGCTACAAGGCCACCTACTGGCAGAAGTACGGAAACCTGTACTTCGCCGGCGACGGCGCGCGCATCGACGAGGACGGGTACTACTGGTTCATGGGCCGCGTCGACGATGTGATGAACATCAGCGGCCACCGCATCTCCACCACCGAGGTCGAGTCGGCGCTGGTGGACCATCCCAAGGTCGCCGAGGCCGCCGTGGTGGGACGCTCGGACGCCGAGACCGGCCAGGCCATCGCCGCCTTCGTCACCCTGCGCAGCGGCAACGAGGAGAGCACCGAGCTCATCGCCGAGCTCCGCAACCACGTGGCGAAGCTCATCGGAGCCATCGCCAAGCCGAAGTACGTCGCCTTCACCCCCGACCTGCCCAAGACGCGCAGCGGAAAGATCATGCGCCGGCTGCTCCGCGATGTCGCTGAGAACCGGCAGCTCGGGGACACCACCACGCTCGCCGACCCCACCGTGGTGTCGGACCTTCAGCGGCGCTCGCAGGAGGAGGCGCACAAGGAAGACTGAAGCAGCCCCCAGTCACCTTCTTTCTCCACCTCCAACGTTCACATCTGTCAGAGAGGAGACCCGGATACATGGCCACAATGGAGACAACCGGTCGTCCGCTGAGCGGTGCGGTCCCGGCGACGGCCGAAACGGTGATGGGCCCGGCGGCGGCCGTGACCATCGCCGATCCGGCACCGCTGGGACTCGCCGGCTTCGCCCTCACCACGATGGTGCTGTCAGCGATCAACGTGGGCTGGATCGGCGCGATCAACGAGCCCATCGTGCTCGGCCTCGCCATCGCCTACGGCGGCATCGCCCAGTTCGTTGCCGGCATGTGGGCGTTCCGCAGGGGCAACACCTTCGCCGCCACCGCATTCAGCAGCTATGGCGCCTTCTGGATCAGCTTCTGGCTGATCGTCCAGTTCTTCGCGCCGATGGTCGCGGCGAACACCGCCAAGGCGCTCGGACCCGGGGCCACGACGGCGCAGATCGCGGCCGCGACCGCAGACCACCTGAACGTCATCCTCGGGCTGTACCTGTTCATGTGGGGTGTGTTCACCGCCTACATGCTGGTCGCCTCGCTCGCCGGAGCCAAGGCGGTCCAGGTGGTGTTCCTCCTGCTGACACTGACCTTCTTCGCGCTCGCGATGGGGAAGTGGGACGCGAGCGAGAGCTGGCAGCATGTCGGCGGCTTCCTCGGCGTGCTCACCGCCATCGCCGCCTTCTACACCTCGTTCGCCGACGTCGCCAACGCGACCTTCAAGCGGACCGTCCTGCCCACCGGCGCTCCCTGATCAGGCCTCGGGGGGGAGGCGCACGCCTCCCCCTCGGGTAGCATCCCCGGGGTGACCGAGATCGGGGCGGGGCCGCTCGCGGGGGTGCGGGTGCTCGACTTCACCCAGGTGATGTCCGGGCCGCACTGCACCCGGATGCTCGTCGACCTCGGCGCCGACGTGGTCAAGGTCGAGCCGCCCGACGGCGACCTCACCCGCTTCTTCCGCCCGCGGGCGGGGTCGATCGCCCTGTACCACGCCCAGCAGAACTGCGGCAAGCGCAACCTCTCCGCCGACCTGCGCCGGCCGGAGGCGGTGGAGCTGCTGCTCCGCCTCGCCGAACGGGTCGACGTGGTCGTCGAGAACTTCCGCCCCGGGGTGATGGACCGCCATGGCCTCGGCCACGCGGCGGTGAGCGCGCGCAACCCCCGGGTTGTCTACGCCTCGATCACCGGTTTCGGCCAGCGCGGACCCGAGGCGGGCCGCCGCGCCTACGCGGACATCATCCACGCCGAGATGGGCGTGACCGAGATGATGGGGCGAACCCACGCCTCCCCGGACACGCCCTTCAACCACGCCGACACCTACGCCGGGCTCGAGTGCCTCGCCGGCATCCTCGCCGCTCTGGTGCAGCGCGGCCGCACCGGGCGCGGCCAGCACGTCGACGTCGCCATGGCCGAGGTGATGCTCACCGTCAACGAGTGGGCGTCGCGCGAGCTCCGCGGCGAGCCCGAGGACCCGCACTCGCCGGCCGGCGGCGCCGCCACCCCGCTGCTCACCGCCGCCGACGGCCGGCGGATGGTGGTCACCGGCAACCCGGTCGGCCGGGGCGTCTTCGAGTCCTGGTGCCGGGTGATGGGGCGCCCCGAGCTCGGCGACGATTCTCGCTTCGCCACCGACGCCGCCCGCGTCGAGCACCGCGACGAGCTGGTGGCGCTGCTCCGGGAGTGGGCCGCCGGCCTGCCCAGCGAGGCGCTCGCCGATGCCCTCGGCGCCGAGCGCCTCGCCACCGGGGTGGTGCGCAGCGTCGAGGAGGCGGGGGCGAGCGACTGGGCGCGGGCGCGGGGGGCGGTGGTCGAGGTCGACGATCGCAGCGGCGGGAGGATGCTCCTGCCCAACTCGCCCTGGCGCTTCTCGGACGCCCACAGCGGGGTTCGCGGCGTGCCCGCCTTCCGCGGCGAGCACAACGCCGAGGTGCTCGCCGAGCTCCTCGGGCTCGGCGCCGCCGAGGTCGAGGCGCTCGAGGCCTCCGGCGTGCTCAGCCGCCGTCCGCCTCGCCGGAGCTGAGCGGGATGGGTCGCGCCCGTCGAGGCGCCGTCGAGAACCGGTGACAGCCCGGTCGCCGGGCGCGCCGGAGGCGGTACGACGCCCGACATTGGCGGCGTGGACGACGTCCAGCACTACGCCGAGGTGGAGCTGACCCCGCAGGAGCAGCCGGTGCGCGGCTGGCGGGTGGTGTGTGCGTGCGGGTGGACCGGTCTCTGGCGTGGCTCCCTCGCCGAGGGCGTCGCCGAGTACGACGGTCACCTCGCCGAGAACGGGATCATCGTCTTCGACGGCTCCTGGTGGACCCGGCTGCCGCAGCTGCAACCGTCCGAGGAGATCGCTCCGGATCCGGTCGCCCTCAGCGCCGCCTGCCAGATCTGGGCGGTCGAGGCCAGCGCCGAGCTCGACCGGCTCTGCCGCTGGGTGCGCACCCCCGAGAACGACCCCGGCCGCTGAGCGGTCAGCCCTCGTCGCCCTCGCCGGGCGGGCGCCACTGATGCGCCCATGCGGTCACCGCGGTGACCACCGCCTCGAGCTCGCGCCCCGCAGCGGTCAGCTCGTACTCGACCCCCACCGGCGGCCCGGGGATCACCCGCCGCACCACCAGCCCCTCGGCCTCGAGCTCGCGCAGCCGCTGCGAGAGCAGCCGCTCGGAGAGGCCGGGCACGGCACCGGCGAGCTCGCTGAAGCGGTGCGGACCCCGGAGCAGCACCCGCACGATCGCCCCCGTCCAGCGCCGGCCGATGAGCTCGACGGCGTGATGGAAGCGGGGGCAGAAGGCCCGGCTGCGGACGTCGTCCCTCGCCTCCCAGGGGGGTATCGCTCCCATACCCGGAGTATGCCCCACGGCTGATGGTTTGGAAACGGCTTATGAAAGGTATGCCGCAATCCCGGCGGGGCCCTAGTGAAGCTCGATGAGCCAGAAGTCGTCCTGGATCAGCTCCATCGGGAAGTTGTGGACGTCGTTGCCGCCGCTGATGCTCACCGTCGCAGAGTGGCCCGCGAAGGCACCGGTGGCGGACTTGACGGTGTTCCCCGAGCCGCGGACGCCGTTGATGATGAAGCCCGGCTTCTGCGCGTCCGGCGCGATGCTCACCTGACCCTGGTTGACGAGCGTGCCGACGCCCCACGGGCCCTGGGTGAAGCGGAACGTCGTGATCGCGTCGATGACCGCGCAGGGCGGCGGCGTCGACGTCGAGCAGGCGACGTCGTCGGTCGCGTTGCCGACCAGCGACCCGTCGACCATCGAGTAGAGGGGGAAGGTGAACTTGTGGCGGGCGCCGAGGGGATCGTTGTTCTCGTCCTTGGCGTCACCCCTGGTGCGCACCGCGATGTACTGGGACGGGATCGACCCCGAACCGGAGCCGGAGCCGTGGTCTCCGGCCGGTTGCGCCGAGGCGATCGGTGAGAACGAGATTCCCACTGCCGCGGCCACCAGGGTGGCGGGAATGAGACGACGCAGGTTCACGTGGTGCCTCCTCCGGCTCCATCGTAGGCGGTTGAAGTCACCACACGGGTGTGGCGAGTTCGCGGACGCGACCCGACGGAGGAGCCTCCCGTACCGATGTTCGCCCGGCTACAATGCGGGTGGATCGCCGAACCACCGCATACGCCATCCGCATCGGTGATCCACACGAGGCGGGGTGTCCACCAGCACGATCGTCCTCGGCGGCCGCAGCCCGGTCGCCGATCCGGTCCTCGATCACCACCGGGCGAACTTCCGGCCCCGGGTGGCGGCCGAGCCGTCGCCTCCGCGAGCCGTTCCGCGGCCGAGCGTCGCCGCACCGTCGGTGCGCCGGTCGGTGGGCCATGTGCTGGTCCTGCGGGTCATGGCCTGCCTGATGTTCTGGGGCGTCGCCGGCACCATCTACGGCTGCTGGCAGCTCGGCAACGCCCTGGTGCCGCTGCACCAGCACGGCGAGGTCACCTGCGCGATCCCGAGAGGCGTCGGCAGCATTCCCGGCTGCTGATCCGTCAATTCGCGGACGGGGATCCGCCCGGGCCGTTGCTAGACTGCCGCGAGAAGAGAGGGTCGAACGCCCGCCGGCGGGCGTTCCCACGGAGGTCGCAGGATGCGGCGAGGTTCCCTGCTGCTGTTCATCGCCCCCGCCGTCGCCGGCGCGCTGGCCGCGGTCCCGCTGACGCTGTCCGCCGGCGTCGCGCGCGCCGCGGCATCCGAGTGTGCGGCGGGTGAGGTCTGTGTGTGGCCGTCGGCGAACTACACCGGCGGCGTGCAGGTGGTGATGGACGAGGTCTGCCACACCACCCCGGTGGGATCGGTTCACGAGGGCGACCCGGAGACGACGCAGGAGATGCGTGTCTACGCACAGCCCGGCTGCGCCGGGACCCCCACCGTGGTGAGGGCGGGGACGACCAATCCCAGCGTCTCCGGCCAGAGCTACCTCGACTGGCACGCGCCCGGCGCCTAGCTGTACGCCGAGTTCGCCGGGGCGATCTGGCATCCGAGCCCCAACTTCTGGCCCGGACGCGACGGCTGGACCGTCGACGGCATCGTGATCCACGGCAGCGCCGGCGGCGACGGTCAGGCCGTCGCCACGCTGCTCAGCGATCCCGCGCGGGAGGCGAGCACGCACTTCGTGATCGGCCAGGACGGGGTGGTGTTCCAGCTGGTGCGGCTGCGCGACTCGGCCTGGGGGAACGGGATCCCGGTGAGCCCCACCTGGCAGCCGGTGATCGCCCGCGGCACCGCGAACCCCAACCGGTACACGGTGAGCATCGAGCACGCCAAGCACTCCGCCGACAACTCCGACGCGGCGACCGCGGAGCAGCTCGAGGCGAGCGTCGCGCTGGTGGGCTGGCTGCTCGCCTCGCTGCCGGCGACGGGGCTGGCGGGCGATCACCTCCTCGGCTGTCTCGACGCCGGCGCGCTCGGCGAGATCGTGATCGGGCACTGCACGATCGACTCGGTGACGCGGGCGCACTGCCCGGGGACGTGGGACTGGACCGGGTACCTGCGGCGGCTGGCGTCCGGTTAGATCGCCGTGGGGTGGCGCGGCTGGTAGAGCGTCACCTCCACCTCGCCGGGCAGGACCATGGTGATGGTGGTGCCGAACCCCGCCTGCCGCGGCTCGCCCCGGAACTCGATCCCCTTCGCGCTCAGCTCGGCGACGGTCGCGTCGAGGTCGTCGCACATCAGGCTCAGCTCGTGGTGCGGGGCGTCGCCGGGATGCACGCCGAGCTCGGCCGGCGGGAGCGCGAAGATCAGCCAGCCGTCGTGCGCGTCGACGTGCGACCAGCCCATGACGTCGCGGAGCACCGCTCGCAGCGCCTCCGGCTGCGAGGTGTAGAGGATCGCGTGGACGCCGGTGATGGGCATGCTCGTCCTCCGGTGGTCGGATGCGGCGGGCGGCAGGATGTCGCACCGGGAGTGTGCACTTCGACGTGGACGGTCTGCGACACCGCGCCTAGCCTCACGAGCGAGCCCCCGGCGGGGTGAGCAGATGAGGAGGGACGAACAATGATCGCAACCACACCCGACATCCTGGCGGGCTCCATCCGGCCGAATCCGCTGCCGCCCAGGGACTTCGACGCGCGCCGGGCGACCCCGATCGCGCTGGTGCACTATGGGCTGCCGCGCCGCCCCGATCCCGGGGTCATGCCCGAGCTGGCGGCGCGCTGGGACGAGGTGTTCTCGCGCACCCACACGCACAT